>JBKQHM010000335.1:0-30537 GCA_052148775.1 Isosphaeraceae bacterium
GCCGGGACGCCCGAAGTGGCCGGTCCCGGGTTTCTCAACGTCCGCCTCAACGAGCCGTGGGTCGCCGCGAGCCTGGGAGACCTCCTCGTCGACGACCACCTCGGCCTTATCCCGCCGGACCGGATCAAGACGGTGGTGATCGACTTCTCCTCGCCCAACGTCGCCAAGCCGATGCATGTGGGGCACTTGCGATCGACGGTCATCGGCGACAGCCTGGCGCGGATCATCGCGGCCAACGGGCACCAGGTGATCCGGGATAACCACCTCGGCGACTGGGGCTCCCAGTTCGGCATGATCCTCTGGGGCTGGAAGAACGCCCGCGATGAAACCGCGTACGCGGCCGATCCCGTCGGCGAGCTGGCCCGGCTCTATCGCCTCGTCCAGTCACGAATCAAGGGCGGCGATACGGCCGTCGAGGATGCCGCGCGGGTCGAGACGGCCAAGCTCCACGCTGGGGATGCCGAAAACCGCGCCTTGTGGAACCAGTTCATGCCCCGCTGCCTCGGGGCGATCCAGGAGATGTACGACCGGATGGGCGTCAAGTTCGACGTCCAGCTCGGTGAGAGCTTCTACGACCCCCAGCTCGCGCCGGTCGTCGCGGACCTCGAGAAGAAGGGGCTCGCCGTCGAGAGCGATGGGGCGATCGTCGTCCACGTCGAGCAGACCGAGGCCCCGTTCATCATCCGCAAGCGGGATGGGGCCTTCAACTATGCCACGACCGACCTGGCCACCATCCAGTACCGCGTCGAGACATGGCACCCGGACCAGGTCCTCTACGTGGTCGACCACCGTCAGGGCGACCATTTCAAGCAGCTCTTCGAGGTGGCCCGGAAGTGGGGCTACGATTCGATCGACCTCGAGCACGTAGCGTTCGGGACGATCCTGGGCCACGACCGCCGACCGTTCAAGACGCGCGAGGGGGACGTCGTCGGCCTGGAGTCGCTCCTCGATGAGGCGACCGCCGAGGCACTCAAGGTCGTCAAGGAGAACAGCCCCGAGCTGGAGCCGGCCGAGCAACAGCAGGTCGCCGTCGTCGTGGGCCTGGGAGCCATCAAGTACGCCGACCTGTCGCAGAATCGGATCAGCGACTACGTCTTCGACTGGCAGAAGATGATGGCGATGAACGGGAATACAGGAACGTATCTCCAGTATGCTTACGCCCGCGTCCGGAGCATTTTCCGTAAGGGAGCCATCGAACCCGAATCGATCCGGGAGCGACGGCCTACAATGGCCATCAGTCATCCGGCCGAGCGTGCCCTGGGCGTACGGCTGCTCCGCCTCCCCGAAGTCCTGGAACTGGCCTATTCGGAGCTGAAGCCGAACATCCTGACGGATTACCTCTTCGACCTGGCCAACGCGTTCAGCACGTTCTACCAGGAATGTCCGGTGCTCAAGGCGGAGTCGGCCGAACGGCGAGACAGCCGGCTGGCGCTCTGCGACCTGACCGCCAGGATCTTGAAATTTGGACTCAACCTGCTTGGAATCGATGTGGTAGATCGGATGTGATACCCCCCGCGCCGGCCCATGTAAGGAGCCGGCCTCGATCCCCCCGAGTCCTCCGAGCGACTCGACGACCGCCTGGAGCGTCCTGCCATGATTGACAGCCGACTTCCGATCCGGGTCGTCATCTCGATGGCGATCGCCCTGGCGATGGTCGTGCCCTGGGGCCTGGTCCGCGGCGGAGACGGGGCCAACCCGAACCCGAGTCCCGCGCCGACGGCCCCGATGCCGGACCAGACGCATCGTTCGCCGATCGCGCTGGCGGTCTCGGCCGACGGCACGCGGCTGCTATCCGCGAACCAGACTGCCGGTACCGTCTGCCTGGTCGATACGAAATCCGGGAAGGTGCTGCGCGAGATCAAGACGGGCGACAAGCCCGACGCGGTGGCCCTGTCGCGCGACGGTCGTCGCGGCGTCGTCGCCCACTGGTATGGCTACGACGTCGCCGTGCTCGACCTGAAGGACGACGACATCACCCTGGCCGGCCGCATCGAGGTCGGGCCCGAGCCGCGAGGCATCGCGATCGCGGCCGACGGCGCGTCGGCATTCGTCACCGTGGGGGTCAGTAACGAGGTTGTCCGCGTGGACCTGAACGGGCGAAAAGTCACCGGACGATTGACGGTCGGCCGAGAACCGCGTGGGATCGCACTGTCCCCCGACGAGTCGCGGCTCCTCGTGGGCAACGACCGGTCGGGAGACGTCTCGGTCATCGACACGAAAGCCTGGAAGGTCATTCAGACCCTGCCGATCGATGGCGACAACCTCCGGCAGGTCACCTTCGGCGCGGACGGGAAGACGGGCTACCTCGCCAACATGCGGAATCGGAAGTTTCCCACGACCCGGAACAACATCGACCTGGGCTGGGTCCTCGGCCAGCGATTAACGCGGATCGACCTGGGCGGCAAGGAACCGTCCTTCGCCACCCTCTCGCTCGACCCCCAGGGCAAGGCCGCCTCCGACGCCCACGGGGTGGCGATCAGCCCGGACCAGAAGCTCCTGGCCGTGAGTTGCGGCGGCTCCCACGAAGTCATGATCTTCCGGACCGATCGGAAGCGGCTCCCCTGGCAGGTGGCGCGATCGCGCGACCTGATCGCGGCCGAGTTGCTCAAGAACGACGGCCGATTCCGACGCGTGGAGGTCGGTGGCCGGCCTACCGAGCTGGCCTTCGCCCCCGATAACAAGACGCTCTACGTGGCGAACTACCTCGAAGACGCCATCCAGGTCGTCGACGCGGACTCGGCCAAGCTCATCCGGACGATCCACCTGGGCGGACCCAAGACGATCTCACTGGCCCGCCGCGGCGAGATCGTGTTCCATGACGCCCGGCGCTCTTTCAACCAGTGGTACAGTTGCAACACCTGCCATAGCGAAGGACACACCAACGGCCTGGATTTCGACACGCTCAACGATGGCCGGCAGGATAACAGCACGTTCCACCTCCGGAGCCGCAAGAAGGTCCCCACCCTCAGGCGCGTCACCCACACCCAACCCTGGACCTGGCACGGCTGGCAGACCAGCCTCGACGACGCCATGGTCGAGTCGTTCACCAAGAGCATGCAAGGCCCCAAACCCTCGAAGGACGACGTCAAGGCGCTGGTGGCGTTCCTGGACACGCTCGACTATCCCAAGAACCCCTTCCGTCAGCCGGACGGCTCCCTGACCCCGGCCGCGAAACGCGGCGAGGCCGTCTTCCGCTCGGAGAAGGCCGGCTGCGCCGACTGCCATGGCGGACCCGAGTTCAGCGATGGCAAGATCCACGTCGTGGGCCTCGAAGAGCGGGATGACGCCTATCGCGGATACAACCCTCCCTCGCTCCGCGGCGTCTATGACAAGGACCCGTATCTCCACGACGGCCGCTCCAAGACCCTCCGGGATGCCCTCGAGGAATCGCACAGCGCCCAGAGCGTGACCGCGCGGGGGGAGCTGAGCGAGAGCGAGCTCGACGACCTGATCGCGTATCTGAAGAGCCTTTAGATCCTGTCTAAACCACTCCTGATTCTGATGGTTTTTGACTCTCATAATCGGCGATTCGGGCGTACACCTGGGGGTGCAGCTCGACCCGTCCAAAACACGAGATCGTGGCGTCCCTAGGTCGATGCACCTACCGATTCTGAGAGTCAAAACTCATTAGGCGGCCGCTGTGAGGCCGCGGCGTCCGCTCGCGGGGTCACAGACCCCGCCTACAGTTGAAAATGCTTGGAATGATGGGAGAAGCGTTCATTTTTCTACCGATCTCGAGAACTGTCTCACGCCTCGATGTCGAGCCTTCCGCGATTTCGTTTCCACCGGCGACTCCTGAACAACCACTGTCCGGTATTTCCCCAGAGCACAGTCGCCACATCAGTCCAGGCCGCCGCGTTCGCGATCCGTCCCACCAATCCGTCTTCGTCGGCCGTGACGAGTCCCTCGGAGCGAAGGGCCTCTCGCGCCCGGCGACTCGCGTCGAGCTCTACCGGCACGTTGGCGAGTTGGATGAGCAAGTGAATCCAGAAAAGGCCGATCGCCAGGACGATCAACCGCGCCATTCCGAGCCATAATCCCGCCATCAGCAGGATCCAGCAGACCTGAGAGCCTAGCAAGGCTAGGGGCACGACCGCATTGCGGACGATCAAGCCTCGGTAACCCTCGGAGTGCTGGATCGCGTGTGCCGCCTCGTGGGCCGAGATCCCCATGGCCGTTAGTGAGCGACCGTCGAAGACGTCCCGCGATAACCTGAGCCTCTTGCGATCGGCATCATAGTAATGGCTCAACTCGCCCGAGGCCGGCTCGATCTCCAAGGAAGGGACGCCGCCGGCCTCGATGACGAGCGCGGCCGTCTCGGCGCCGGAGGTCTGCGCGGCGGAGTCGATCCGATCCCCCTCGGCGTTGGCCCTCAGAATCCGGACCTGGGCCCAGGTCGCCACCAGGATTCCCGGCAGGGAAATCATCGCGTAGTCAATCCACAGGAGGACCATGTTGACCTCAACAGCAAGCCGACGATCGCAGTGCGCGGGGCGTATCATCATCGCCGATGCCGTCGAGACGATAGAGCCAGCACCGCTCGATCCGCATCATCCCCGCGCAACAGGCGATCGCGTCGGGGCCGGTGGCGAACACCGTCATCACGGGCTCGCCTCGCTCGATGACGCTCCCCGCGGCCGGGACGTCGGCGATCGAAGGCACCGTGAAGGGATTGCTCGCGAATTCGGCCTCGCCGACATCCGGCATGACCAGTCGTCGCCTCGCGTAGAGGATTCGCTTGGCGATCACCGGAGCACGCGCGTTGCCGATGGTCGCGGGGCCAGGCTCGGGCTCGGGGTCCGAGACGCCCTCGCAGGCGCGACGATGCTCATCCAGCAAGAAACGGCCCGTGGCCAGTTCGTGGATCTCGATCGAGGCCGTATAGCGCGGATTGACCTCGACCGGCCAGGGGATGCCGTCGCGAAGGACGTAATCCACGCCAAACCAACCGACGAGGCCGAAGGAGGAGGCTAGCCGGTTTCCCAACGCCCCGAGCGATCCGGCGAGGGCCGCCGAGATCGGGCATGGACCGATACTCCCCCGATAGCCGAATGGAGAGCCCGGAACGCCGATCCACTGCCGCGCGATCCCGATCAGCCGGGCTCGTCCGCCTCGTCCGATGAACAGGGCCGAAAAACTCGGGCCATCCACGAATCTCTGGTAATAGCACGCAGACGAGCTTCGGGTCGATCGATTCGTGAGGCGTTCGATGCCGCGACCGCCCCCAGAGGCGACCGGCTTGACGAGCCAGCTCCCATCGGTGGGCAGCCCCGTGGGATCGAGTCGAACCTCGGGCGATGGTATCCCATCGGCACCCAGCACGCGCGCGACGTTGATCGGGTTGCGGATCGCACGCAGGATCTCGGCCCCGACGCCCCAGAGGTGATGCCGCCGGGAAATCCGTTCGACGAGGTCGGGGTCGTTCTCGAATCCACCGGTGTAGAACCACCCGGAAGGAGGGTGCGAATCGGCCGCGGCGAGAAAACCCCCGGCCGCATTTCCGGGCTCGACCCGCTCGACCGGGCAGACCGCGGCCAGATCGCGATCGGCGAAGTAATCGACGCAACGGGGACGGAACCCGCACCGCATCGCGGTGAACGCGGCGGCGCGGGTGCTCGCACCCATGATCTGCTCGACGCCCTTCATTTCAATACGCTCCCGGCGCGGAGTAGGCCGGGAGGAACGCGGAGGGTACGATCAACCCTCGTCCTTCTCGATCTTCTCGGCGGTGAAGATGAGCTTGCCGTCCTCTTCCTTGAAGGTGCCGGTGATCTTCACCTTGGCCGGCTTCTCCTTGCTGGCGCCGCAGAACCCGATCTTCGAGTGGGCCGCCTTGGCGACCTTGTCGTGGACGATGTAATAGGTCTTCTTCTCGCCATCCTTCGTCACGATGACGACGTTCTGGCAGGAATCCTTCTCGGCGAGGGCGCACTTGGCGCACATGCCGTCACCCTTGAGGGTCTTCTTCTCGTCCTTATCGTCGGCCTTCAAGGCTCCCACGAAGGAGAAAAGCACACCAACCGCCGCCAGCATCAACAACTTACGCATCGTCGTTCTCCACGAAAGGGATCAGGACGTCAACCACGCACTCGAACCCGAGGGTCCGAGGCAACGAGCTTGCCGATCTGTTGAATGGTTATTGAACCACCTTGTTCGGGACAGGACAATCGATTTTTTTCGGAAAACCCTTAACAAGGAACGGCCCCGGATGCGTGGGGGTTGCTCGGGACCACTCGGACGGGCTATGATTCGAGTCCAAAACGCGAACAAACAGGTCGCGGCGCCGCGGCTGGCGTGGTACCAGCTTCGAGTCAACAGCGACCGGGATACGTACCCACTGATCGCTCAACCACGGAGAACGACGCAATGGCCAGCAGCATCCTCATGAACATCGGTGAGGCCCTCGTCGGCGAGGGGAACGAGATCGCTCACATCGACCTGCTGATCGGCGACAAGTCCGGGCCGGTCGGGACCGCCTTCGCCAATGCGCTGGCCAATCAGTCGCACGGCCATACCAACCTCCTGGCGGTGCTCACCCCCAACCTGATCGCCAAGCCGGCGACGGTCATGATCACGAAAGTGACGATCAAGGGGATGAAGCAGGCCGTGCAGATGTTCGGCCCGGCGCAGTACGCGGTCGCCAAGGCGGTCGCCGATTGCGTCGCGGACAACACCATCCCGGCCGATCAGGCCGACGACCTGGTGATCGTCTGCGGCGTCTTCATCCATCCCGAGGCTGAGGACAACGCCAAGATCCTCAAGTTCAACTACGAGGCCACCAAGCTCTCGATCCAGCGCGCCATGAAAAGCTCCCCCACCTCGGCCGAGATCACCGCGCAGAAGGATACGGTCAAGCACCCCTTCGCGGGTTAAAGAACGGTCCGGGAATCATTTCCCGGAGTCCTCGTAATCGAGGTCCCGTTGTGGCAAGGTCTCCCGAACTTGCCACTTTGCGGACTGAAGGTCTCCAGGCCCGGGCGCGAAAGGAGACCTTCGGTCCCTTGGACGGCGGGGTCTGGAGACCCGCGCCGAACAAGCCTTGGACGGCGGGGTCTGGAGACCCGCGCCGAACAGTCTCGCAGACGGCGGCGATCCTCCGGGCGCCCGGAGACCCGCGCCGAGCCAAGTGCTTGAGACCCCTTCGGATAACCACCATGGGCACGACGAAGCCGACCATCCTGATCCAGCTCGACACCGACGCGCAGCCCAGCGTATTCGACGCGGTGGTGGCCGTCGACGCGGGTGCCGATCACCTGTTTCGACACGGCGGCGTGACGCCGGCCAATGTCCGCGACCTGGTCTACGGCGCCCTGTTCACCCGGGGCCCGGCCGACCTCCACGCGACCGCCATTTTCATCGGCGGTTCGAACGTGTCGGCGGGCGAGGCGGTCCTCGACACGGTGAGGAAGACCTTTTTCGGGCCGTTCCGGGTCTCCGTGCTCTTCGATGCCAACGGCGCCAACACCACGGCGGCAGCGGCTGTCCTGGCGGCCTTGAAGGGCGTCGGGGGTACGCTCGACGGGGTACCCGCCGCGGTCCTCGCGGCGACCGGGCCGGTCGGCCACCGAGCCGCGAGGCTACTGGCCCGCCTCGGCGCCAAGGTCGCCGTCGGATCGCGGAGCCTCGACCGCGCCAGGGACCTGGCGGAAACCCTCGTCCAGGCCACGGGTCGCGAGGTCACGTCGTTCGCGACGGCCGAACCCGGCGATCTGGCGGAAACCCTCCGAGGCCAGTCCGTGATCATCAGCGCGGGGGCCGCCGGGGTTACGATCTTGCCGGCCTCGGTCTGGAAAAGCTTGAAGGATCTCAGGGTCCTGATTGACTTGAACGCCGTGCCGCCGCTCGGCATCGAGGGGGTCGAGGCCACCGATAAGGATGCGGAGCGTGCGGCCGTACGCGCCTGGGGCGCCCTGGGGGTCGGCGGCACCAAGATGAAGATTCATAGGAAGGCCATCCAGGCCCTGTACACCTCCAACGACAAGGTCTTCGACGCCGAGGAAGTCCTCGAGCTGGGACGTTCGCTCGGCTGAACGCCATCGATCCCACGAGGCCCAGCCAGCCGTGCTCCGCGTCGTCGGCAGCGATCCCGGTACGAGCAGCCTCGACCTCCTGCTCCTCGACGACGGCGCCGTCGCCGATCAGGTGCGTCTCCTGCCAGATCAGCTCCGGGACGAACCGGACACGCTCGCGCGGCTGCTCCGACGATGGTCGCCGATCGACCTGGTTGCCGCGCCCTCGGGCTACGGGCTCCCGCTGGTCCGTGGCGAGGCATTCGTGGAGGACCACATCGAGCAGATGTCGCTGGTCCGCCCCGACGAGCGCGGAAGTGCCTCGGGGGTCGTCGGCTTCCGGGCCTGGGTGCGTGCCTTCGTCCGTTCGGGCCAACCGCTGGTCTTCCTACCGGGCGGGCTGCATCTGCCGACGATCCCCGCGCACCGCAAGGTGGGCGCCGTGGACGTCGGGACTCCCGACAAGGTGGCCGTGGCGACGCTGGCGCTCCAGTTCGATGCGGCCGGGTGCGGCGGATTCGATCGCTCGACGTTCGCAGTCGTCGAGATCGGCACGGCCTTCTCGGCGATCCTCGTCGTCTCGCGGGGACGGCTCGTCGACGCCTCGGCCGGGACGCGCGGCCCGATCGGACTCCGGTCCGGAGGCGGCTGGGATGGCGAGCTCGCCTACTGGCACGGTCCGCTCTCCAAGGAAGACCTCTTTCGCGGCGGATTGGCCGACCTCGGGGCGATCGGACCCGATGCCTTCCGGGAATCGCTGCTCAAGCACACGGCCGCCTTGCAGGCAGTGACCCCCTTCGAGCGCATCTACCTCTCGGGCCGCGGCCTGGAGCGACCCGAGATCCTGCGCCTGGCGACCGAGGCCCTTTCGACTTCCGGCCAGGCCATCCCCCTGCCCTCGCTCCCGGGCGCCTGGGTCAAGCATGGCGCGCAGGGCGCGGCCCTGATCGCCGACGCCCTGGCCGGCGGCCGGTATCGTCCCCTCGCCGACTCCCTCCAGATCGCATCCGCTTCGGGATCGGTCTGGGACGTGCTGCGAGGGGGCACGCCGCGTTCTTCGCCGATCTGAGGTGGCAAGAAAACGGGGCGGGCTTTCCGGCCCGACGCGCGGTCCGTTCAGTTGCCGCGCAGGGGAGGCAGGTGTCCTCGGATTTTCAGTCCGGCCCCTTGATCCCTGGCCACCGCGAACTCCCGGCTCAAGACGCGCCACTGAAGGTCGTCGAAGATCGGCTTGATCTTCGCTTCGGGGATCTTCGCCGCCTGGTCCATCACGACCTCGTACATCAGGATCGGGTAATCCGCCCCGCCGAACTCATCCTCCCTGGGTGGACGGGTCTCCTCGAGCAGGACGGCCTCGAACCGACGGCGCTGGTCGTCGGTCAAGCCCAGGCTCCGGGCGAGCATGACGACCGTCCATCGGACGGCGGCCCTGTGCCGGTAGGCCCTCCGATCCTCGATGTCTTTCCGATACCGCCCGAGCTGGGCCTCGGTGAGCGTATGGCGGAGCGCCTGCCTGAAGAAGAACCCCTCGCCGGCCAGGATGGCCTCGCGCTCTTTCTTGAGAAGGCCCGCCTCTTGCCGGGCCACGTTGAGCCCGTGAGCGAGGAAATTCCCGTGGACTTCGGGAAGTCTCCGCCTGGCCTCTTCGAGCCGGTCGGTAAACCGCTTGATGTCGCCTCGCCCGGCCGCGAGGAGCTTCTTCTTCTGGGACTCGCTGAGCTCGCAAATGCGATCGAACTGGTCCACCTGCTCCGCCAGCCGGTTTTCGAACTCGCGCTGGGCCCCCGCCCGCCATCCTCCGTTCCCGAACACCAATTGATCGAATTGCAGCTTGAGCCGGGCCGTGTTGGCCTTATCGAGTTCCCGCTGGCGCAGTTCCTGGGCGTGAACCTTCTCCTCCGCCTCGTCGTCCTGACCGCGTGCGACCTGGGCCACCACGACGAATGCGAGTGCCGTGACGATCGGGAGCAACCGCGAGAATAGCCCGATCCGGATCATGGCCATTCCCCCCTTCCGGGAGTCAATGTCTTATACCCGAACGAGAAACCAGTCCGTGGTCGTATTCTCTTCCTGTTGGAGCATCCGGTAAGCAGGCACCAGGTCGGACCCTATTCCCTGAGACGAGTCGCCCCGCCCAGGGCCCGTTCCATCTCGGGATCGCCCCCGTGATCCAGGGCGACGCCCCACAGGGGCCCCTCGAACTTGTACGTCCGGCTCCAGATCCCTCGCTGGGTCTCGGAGAGGTACGGTCTCACCAGTTCATCCGGGATCGGGGGCACACACGCATTACCGCCGAGGGTCACCTCCAGCGCCCAATACCATCGGCTGTCCCAGTGGGCGGACAAGGAGTGCTCGAGCTGATCGCGCTGCGGCCCGCTCAACCGGAGTTCTCGGTCGAGGATGGCGACCAGGAATTCGACGCCCGCCTGCTTGCGGCTCGACTCCCGGCGCCCGAGGTCCTCCTGGAACGCGGCCCATCTCCCGGCCGGGACATGGCGCTTGACCACGCGAAAGACCGCATCGCGGATGAGCGTCTCGTAATCGCGAGCCTGGGGAACTTGTCCCGGTCCGGACCGCAATTCAAGCTGCGCTTCGAAGAGGTTGGCGATGACCTCATCGAAGGCGGTATCGGTCTCCGGCCGGATGAGGCGGAATTGCTCCGGGGTCAACCCGCATGCGGTCCGCACACTCATGAGCTCGTAGCGATAGAGCGGCCGGAGCTGATTCGCCAGATTGAATCGCTGGCGCCGCCGCGTCGCAACAAGCCGCTCCTTCCTCGCGGCGAACACCCTCAGCAAGGCTTCTCGCTCTTTCGCCCTCGCCTCCTCGATTTCCGCTGCCTTCCCAGACTCTTGACCCGGCACCGGGTGCCCGTTCTTCCGGTCTTTCGAGCTCTCTTTGAGCGGCGTCGCCGGTGCCTGGGCCAAGGCCAGCGCGGAAGTCAGAATCCCGCCCGCGACGATGCCGGATGCCAGGATGAGGAGAAGTCGATTCATTGGATTGGTCATTGGTCATTGGTTATTGGTCATTGGTAACATGCAATTGACCAGGTCGATCGCAATCTTGACCATCGTCCTGCCTCCTCCTGGCCGACAGATCACGTAGCCGGGGAAGCCCCCCCGAATGCCCAATGACCAATGACCAATGACCAATGACCAACAAACTACCGCTCATAGATCGGCAGGAAGCGGAAATTGAGCGCCAGGGCAAGCATGGAGAGCGAGGTGCCGACGTCGTTGCCGAACTGGCCCTGGAAGCTGCCGTCGGCGTGCTGGAGCTGCTTGAGCTGGCGGATCAGGAGCTTGTTCCATTTCTCCCAGGCCAGGATATCGCCCTGGAAGAGCGCCTGGGATTCGTAATAGCGGGCGTATTCGGGATAGTTCGTCGCCGTCTGCTCGATCCGCTGCTTGAGGTATTCGAGCGTGTACTTGTATTGCTTGAGGTCCTTGCGGCGCGCCACGGCGTAGACCACGGTGGCGATCGAGCTGCGGGCGAGCGAGTCGCCGAACCCGCCCAGTCCGCCGGAATAGCCGACCTCGCCGCCGGTCGAGGTCATCGAGACGTAGTAGGCGATCGCCTTGTCGATGGTCTCGTCGGAGACCTCGATCCCGGCGTTGCGGGCGGCGAGCAGCCCGACGAATACGGCGCCGCTGACCGAGGTATCGGCGTCCTGGGCGTCGGGCGAGTAACGCCAGGCTCCGTTGGGGTTCTTCTTCTGCGACGTGACCGCGGCGCGGACGGCCAGCTCCAGGGCCTGGCCGATCGATCGCGGTCCCTTGCCGTCGGGCCAGAGATTGCGTTCGTCCACGGTGCCGTAGGCCTCGGCCAGCCCGAGCATGGCGAAACCGTGGTGGTACATGGCGTTGCCCATGATGCCCGTGTCGGCGTCCTGCGATGTGATGATGTTGCGGAGCGCGCGCCGGATGTTGTTGCTGTAGGGTCCGAAATTCGGGTCCTCGCCGGATGCGAGGAAGACCATGAGGCACATGCCGGTGACGCCGGGGCCTTGCTGCCCCCCCTGCCAGTCGCCGCGGTCGGTCTGGGTCTTGGCGAGGTATTGCAGGCCGCGGTCGTACATCTCCCGGACGTCGCGAGGCACGACCTCCCCGAACCGGGCCGTCGGGATCTGCGCGGATGCCGGCGCGGCGCGGCCCAGCATCGCGGCGATCGCCAGGCAACCGACGACGGCGAGACGAACCCCCGCCGGACAGCCGGGACGCCGACGAATCCCGACCCGCGAACTCCTCGTCATCGCCATGATTATTCTCCTTTTCTCGCGGGGGCCGCGGGGGCGAGCGGGATCGCCCGGATCATGACTCGGGCCGGGGCCACCCGGGCCGGTATCCCCGCGTTCGGCCCGGGCGCTTCGTCGGGGATGAATCCATTCTGCTTGAGCCACACGCCCAGCCCCCTGGCCTGATCGAACTGCCGTTTCAGGTTCCGGTACTGGCTCTCCTCGAAGATCGGTTTGACCTTCGCCTCGGGCAGCGACGCCAGCATGTACAGGACCGCGTAGTAGTCGTTCTGGCCCAGCCGCTTGGGCGGTTTCGTCTCCTCGGTCAGGAGCTTGACGAGCCGCTGCCGCTGATCGTCCGTGAATCCGACCGTGTTGTTCAGCAGCTCCATCGCCAGGTCGACCCGCGCCCAGTATCGATACATCAACCGGTCGTGCACCACAATTTCATGCCTGGCCACCTGATCCGGGCTCAGGGTCGATTTCAGCGTCTTGGCGAAGATCGAGCCCTCGCCGAGGAGCCCGGCCTGGAAGATGGCCTGGAGTGCCTGGATATCCTGCCACATCAAGCCAAACAGGTTCTGA
Source organism: Isosphaeraceae bacterium (assembly GCA_052148775.1). GTDB lineage: Bacteria > Planctomycetota > Planctomycetia > Isosphaerales > Isosphaeraceae > CAVZRC01. The sequence goes on from JBKQHM010000335.1 coordinate 12,829, forward strand.
TCATTCTTGGACTTGTCGAATTTCTTCCGGAGGTCCTCCACGCGGTCGAAGAACCGCTTGATATCGCCCCGGCCGGCCAGCGTGAGCTTCTTCTTCTGGATGGGCGTCAGGCCGCAGGTGCGCTCCAGGTCCTCCACGTTGAGCATGAGCAGCGAGTCGAGCTTGTCGCGCGCGACGCGTTCGTTCGCCATGCCGATGTTGCCGAAGACCCATTGATCGAACTGGGCGTTATTGACGATGAACACATTATTCATGGGCGCGACTTTGGCCGGTTCCTCGTCCTCGTCGTCCTGCGCGCGCGCGGCCTGGCCGACACCGAGGACCGCGAGGATCGCCGCGGCCGTCAGCAGGCGGCCCATGGTATGAAACAAGCGGTTCATGACGGTTCCTCGCGATGGCCAACCGAAGCTCCGGACGATCCCGCGCGGCCACCCCTATTTGCGCCGGGCCTTCTCCATCACCTTCATCTGGACCTTCATTTTTTCCATGACGGGAGGGACCTGCCGCGCCTCATTCGCATTCTTCTTCTCCGCGGCCAGCCGCGCCTCCCGCAGGTCTTCGTCCTCGAGCGGATCGTTATCGATCACGCCCCCCATGATACCCCAGCCGCCCCAGAAGTTCTGGAATTTCTGGGCACTCCTCCAGATCTTCTTCTGGGAGTCGTTGAGGAACGGCGTGACGTATTGATCCGTGATGGGGGGGAAGTAGTTGTTGTCGTAGAGGAACATCTCCAGGGACTGGCCCCAGGATTCGTCCCAGTGGGAAGAGAGCGATTCGCTGAGCTTGTCGCGCTGGTCCGGGCTGAGGACGAGGTCGTGATCGAGCCGGGCGACGAGATTGCGGAGGGCGAGACGCTTCCGGCCGGCGGCCCGCTTGGTGAGCTCCTCCTGGTATCGGGCGACCTGGTCGGCGGAGAGGTGGGCCTTGATGGCCTGGACCATGCCCTCCTCGATCAGTTTGCGCGGGTCGTTGGCCGCCCGCTGCGTCGCATTCATGGGCCGGCGCATCGATTCGACGTATTTCTTCGTCGCGTCGCGAAACGCCTGCTCGGCGGCGTGGGCGATCGCCTTGCGTTGATCGGGGGTCGGATGGCAGGCCGCCCGGATGACCTGGAACTCCGCGCGGAGGATCGGGCGGAACTGCATCATCATCTGCTGGGCCTGGCCATCCACGTTGAATCGGACGACCTGTGCAACCCGCGCCGCGGCCACCTTGGCGGGCTGCGGCTTCGCCGCCGCCTTCTTGGCGGGGGCGGGTTTGGGCCGGGGCGCCGCCTTGTAGATCTTCACCGCGGGCGTCTCGGCCTCATCCGGCTTCGCGCCGACTCCATCCTTGGTCGGGGCGGCCTTCGAACTGGCGGGTTCCTGGAGCGGCGCCATCGCCAATGCGGTGGCCAGGGTCGCGCACGCGACGAACGTACAAATTGCTGTCGGGAAAAGCCTCTTCATCGTGCCTGCTTGTCTTGGCTCATGGGTCGTTGGTCGCCTGTCGGTTCAATTGCGGACCCCGAGAGACCTGCGCCGGCCTTTACTCCCACGCGGCTCTCGAATGCTCCGACACTCGCTCCTGGCTCACGCACATCCTCCTCCGGCAGGTAGCCGGACTCTTTCAGGAATCGCTCCTGACTCCTGGCTTCGACGAATTCCCGCTCGAGTAAACGCCACTCCGACTCGGCGAAGATCGGTTTGAGCCTGGTCTCGGGGATCTTCGCCGCCTGATACATGATACCGTAATAGTCCGATGGACCGAAACGCCGGGGTGGGCGAGTTTCCTCCAGGAGCACGCCGAGGAGCCGGACACGCTGTCCGTCGCTGAGGAAGAGTTGCTTCTGCAACGTCAACGCCGCCCATTCGACCCGAGATTGATGGCGATGGAGCCGGGCTTCGTCGCGATCCCTCCGGTAACGGTTTGCTTGCTCGGGAGCCAGAGTTGCACCGAGCACCTTGGCGAAAATCGATCGGGAATGGAAGAGGGTCGCCTGGTATTCTCTGCCCATGCCTCGCGCTTCATCGACGGCCCGGAACAACTCGGCCTGATCCATCGCGCGGCGCCGGAACCGATTCCGCGTCTCCTGAACGCGATCGAAGAACCGTTTGATATCGCCCCGCCCGGCCATCACCAGCTTCTTGCGCTGGTCCGGGTTGAGCCCGCAGTGGTGATCGATATCGTCGATCCTCGATTTCAGTCGCGATTCGGTGAGCTTCCGGGCCGAGTCGATATCCCCATCGCTCGCGAAGATCCAGTCGAAGATCTGGCGATCGGAGGCCCGGAAGGCCGGCGCGGGTGCTTCCTCATCATCGGTCTTGCCTTGAGCGCGCGCCGACCGATCGGGGCAAAGGTCCCCGGATATCATCGCGGCCAGCATGAGTAGCGTACCTCGTCGCCACATAAGACCGACCTTCGTGCTGAGTGTCCTCGGTGAATCCGCTCAATCCCGGCGGGTTTGTCCCGCCCCGATCAGCAATCCCTGCTGGCTTCGATCCTCGAAAGCCTCGCGTTTCGAGGCGTCTCCGGCGCCGGCGGAGCCCTTGGCCGCCGGCACGCTCGCGGGGAGATACCCCGCCCCGAAGAGGATCGACTCCATGCGCCGGGCCTGCCCGAACCGAACCAGGAGCTTGGTCAACTGGGCGTCGTCGAAGATCGGCTTGAGCTTGTCCTGGGGCAGCCGGGAAGCTTGCCACATCACGGCGTCGTAGTCGAAGTCCCCGTATCGCTTGAGGGGAGGGGTCTCCTCGACGATCAGGCTCACGAACCGTCGATGCTGATCAGCGTTGAGCCCGAGGGCCTTGTCCAGGAGGGAGACCATCCATTCCACGCGGGTCCGATACACATCCTTCGCGTGCGTGGCGATTTGATCGGCGGTCAGCGTGTTCTTGAGCGTCTTGGCGAAGATCGATTCCTCGCCGAAGAGGTAGGCATGCTGACCTTGCTGGAAGGGCTGAAATTCCTGGAGCGTCGGGCCGATCTGATTGAAGTCGCCCCCGGCTTGGTGGAGCTTTTCCTTCGCCTCATCGAAGCGATCGAAGAGCCGCTTCATGCTCCCCTTGCCGGCGATCTCCAGCTTCTTCCGCTGCACCGGCGTGAGGTGATAAATCTGGTCGGTCCGGGTGAGCTCCCAGTCGAGTCGCGATGCGAGATACTTCCGGGCCGCGGCCAGGTCCTTGCCGAAGATCATCTGTTCGAATTGCTCGTCGCTCAGCCGGAACACCGGCTCGACATCCGCCGGTGGCTCCTTCTCGGGCTCGGCGTCGTCCTGTGCGCTCGCGGTCCGCGGCATGCCGGTTGTGAGCAGGATCATCGCGAACAGTAGCAGAAGGACGTTTCTTCGCCGCATGGTGATCGTCTCCGACGCAAGCACTGGGGCGATGGCAGCTTGCGGGTTGAGGCCCTCCCCTACCCATCGCTCGCGATGTATCCCCTGGCGATGAGGCTTTCCTTGTATCCTCGCACTTCCAGAAATAATTCCCGCAGCCGGCGCGACTGCTCATCGCCGAGGATGGGCCTGAACTTGTCCTCGGGGAGCTTGGCCGCCTGGAACAATAACGCGTAAGTATCGTATTCCCCATATTGCTTCAGGGGCGGCGTCTCATCGGCGATCAGATTCACCAGACATCGATGTTGCTCGTCGCTCAACCCGAGTCGCTTGTCGAAATGGGACACCGCGCGATCGACTCGAGACCGGACGAATCCGTTCACGTGCTTGCGATACCGCTCGTCGGCCAGGATCTTCCGGAGCGTCTTGGTGAAGAAGGGAGCGATGGACGGATTCTCGGAGTTGATCTGGATTCGAAAGGCGAGCAGCTCATCGGAGATCGCTCGCCGTTCCAATCGATCCCATCCAACGCGATTGAACTTCTCCTTCGTCTCGCGAACGGAATCGAAAAACTTCTGGATTTCGTGCCTCGCCACGACTTCCAGTTTCTTCTTGTGCTCGGGGACGAGTCCGTAGCTCTGGTCGATCTCATGAATCCTCGAGGCGAAATAGGCCTCGAAGTGCTTACGCGTGGATTCGGCGCCCCCGACCCGACCGAAAAGCGCGCGTTCGAATTGCTCGTCGGTGATGACATGGAAACGAGGAGCCGCACCCTGGGCGGGCTGCTCGTCTTCCGCGTCGGAGATGGCGTCGTCCTGCGCGCGCGTCGACGGGCCGATCCCGAACACACCGAGAAGCATCACTCCGGCCATGACGTTTCGCGGGGAGAATCGCCGCATATCGCAACCTCCCTGGGGACAGGAACGTCCGGATCTGCATCGCCGATTCCGGATTCCCGATACGGAGTGTCGTCGCCCCGATCGGGAATCCGAAATCCGAAGGGCTCCGGCCGACGGTTCTCGGCGAGGAGCCATTCGACTGGCGTTACTGGCCGCCCGTGCCCTTTTCGAGCCGGTTGAAATACTCATCCAGTCCGGCGCGGAACTCCTCGGGCAAGGCTGGGCCCGACTCGCCGGCGGATTGCGCGATTCCGTGATCCTCGCGGACTTCCTTCTCGTTGACGCCGCCGCCCACGAGGGCGAGTGCCGAGTCGTGGGTCGTGCCGGTGCCGCCGCCGCCGGGGTCCGCGCCGCCGCCGCCACCGCCCTTGGGATTGATCCGCTTCGAGCGAAGGAGCAACTCGATGGCCTCGGTCTCGGCCCCAATCGCCAGGCTGCCGGTCTCCGGACGCGCCAGGATGCCGGTGGCTTCCTCCATGACCTCCGAGACCTGGCTAAGGAGGCCGATTTCCTTGGCGAACACTTCCTCGCCGTCGGGCAGCTCCCGGATCTTCTGTGTGACCTTCTCGGTGCGGTCATCGAGGCCCTTCTGGGTCTCGGAGAGCTTGCCGCCCTGCTTCTTGTGCTCCTCGGCCTTGATCGCCGGGCGGGCCTGCTCGGCGACGCGGGTCTCCTCGCGGAGGTTGACCTCGGCCTCCAGGATCTGGAGGACTTCCAGGACGATCGAGGGGGGCAGGCTCGCGGGCGTCTTGCCGCCGGGGCAGGTGCCGCTGCAAGCTGGGTCGACCAGGTCTTCAGCCCATCGGTCGAGCGTGTCCGACCAGAACTCGCACTGCGCGATCGAGACGCCATTCTCCTTCTTGAGGTCATCGCCGAGCTGCCGGAGGCCGCCGATGACGTCCTCCTTCCGCATCTCGTCGAGCACCGTCTTGAAGCGGAGGAACTGCCGCCGCTCGAAGTAGGACTGCATGTCGTCCATGATCAGCGAGACGTCGTGGCTCCCCTTGCCCTCCTGCTCGGCCATCTCGTTGAGCACTTTCGAGGCCGATGAGGCGAGCTGGACGCTCGCCGTGCCGAACGTATCGCCGATCTGGTCGTTGATCCGGCCCCCGATCTTGTACTGGAGCCGCGAGGCGGCCTTCAGCCGCTTGACCAGCGTGCTCCCTTCCAGGTTGGCCAGGACGCGGTTGAGCTCGTCGGCGACCTTCTCGAATTCCGCGAGCAGGTCCCGCTGCTTGTTCACGGCGTCGTCGAGCTTCTCCTCGGCGGGCGTCTCGGGCGGCGGGCTCTTGGAATCCTGCGGCTTGCCCATCAGGGTCGTCATGGCGAGGCGCTGGGGCGGCGATCCGCCCTTGCTGGGTGTGGGCTTGCCCTCGATCGGCTTGTCGGGGGGCGAGTTCTGCGAGGATTCCATGTCGGCGACGCGGGGCACGACCGGCTGGTCCTTCTTCGCCCCCGGGGCCGCTTCCTTGGGTGGGCCGCCGGAACCGGTCGCCCGGATCTGGCCGGCCATCACCGTCTTGCTGCTCGGCGGGGGCTCCTTCGCCGCAACCTTCACGGGCGCCTGGGCGGCCTGCTTGAGAAGGTCGGAGACCGTCGGCATCCGGTTGCCGGAGATGTCCTTGAGGATCTGGAGCATCTCGGCCCATTTCTCGAGGTGGCCGACGCTGAACTCGGGGTTCCGCATCGCCTGACGGACCAGGTCCTCGCCCGAAACGACCAGGCCCGACAGCCGTCGCCCGTTCTGACGTTCGGCCGAGGCCTGGTTCTCGATCCGACGGCGGTTCTCCGGCTTGTCCAGGTCCTTGGCGGTCAGCGACCGCAACTGCTTGTTCGTCTCGTAGAGCTGGAGCTCCTTGTCGCGGACGTCGATCGCCTGGCGGTGCCATCGGCTCAACTGCTCGGTCAGCCAGATGGCGTGCTGCTCGGGCGTCAGCACGTAGAAAGTGTACGGCGACGTATAGACCCGCGGGCGGTCCGGGAGGTAATCCTCCACGAACATCCGGAGCTGGATCGGCTGGGGCTCGATGCCCAGCGACTTGGCCGAGAACGTGCCGGCGACCTCCAGCGATTCCCTGTCGTGACCGCCCCCGGCCAGGATGCGCTCGCCCTTGGCCGGCGACGAGACGATCGGGTTGTCCACGCCCTGCCATTCGATGCCGACGCGACGGACGCCGAAATCATCCTGGGCCCGGATCTTGAAGGCGAGCATCTCCGAGTCGAGCACGACCTTCTGCCGCGGCAGGTCCTCGCAGGTGAGGCTCGGCGCCTCGTCCACGCGGCCGTTGATCGACAGCGTGAACGGCTCCTTCCCCTCGAGGCCATAGGTGTCCTTCCAGCGGAACTCCATCTTGCGGAGCCCCTTGATCGGGGTCGCCGGGCTGGTGACGGTCCCGCCGGCGGGCGCCAGGGCCTTGCCGTCGACCTTCGCCTCGCTGAGCGCACGGGTGGCGGTGGCCGCGAAGGTGGCCTGGCTCCCCTCGACCAGCGAGATCGCCCCGCCGCGTACGTCCTTCTGGAGCTTGCCCGGGCGCCCGATGTAATCGGGGAGCGTCACCGAGGCGACGAGCGAGGTCAGTTCGGGGCGGAGGGTCGGTTCGACGGTCATCTTCTGCCAGGCGTCGCCGATCCGGACCGTGAGCGAGCCGGGATCGATCTGCGAAGGCAGCTCGAACTCATATCGGCCGTCGCGGAGCTGGGCGGTGACCGGCGTCTGGGTCTCGAGCTGGGCCTCGCCGCGTTCGGGACTCCAGACGGTGCCTTCGGCGAGACGCGCCGTGACCGTGAAGGGCTCGCCATGCGCGACCACCATGCGGCTCCGCAGGGGCTCCAGCGCGGCGAACGTATAACGGGGCGTGTTGCCCCAGGGTGCCAGCAAGCGTGCCCAGGCGCTGCGGGCCGCGGCCGGATAGGCGAGGGCCAGCCCCAGGGTCAAGAGCAGCGGCACGGCCATGACGCCCGCCCACATCCGATGGCGAGGGGCCGGCACCGCGTCGGAGAAATCCCGGCGCTGGGCGTCCTTGGCCACTTCCCGGACCGCTGCCTCGCACAAGGCCGGCGATCGCGATTGCTCGAAGTCGTTGCGGACCAGCTCGATGATCCCCAGCAACTGGTCGCCGACCTGCGGGTGCTTCCGGCTCAAGAGGTGGGCGAGTTGATCCAGGTGGCGGTTCCGCCAGACCCATCGATGGACGGCCATCGGCACCCGTGCACATCCGACGACCGCCGCAGCCAGCAACGTGGCGCGGGCCCAGACCGGCGTATCCCACGCGCGATCCAGCAGGAACATCAGCAGGTATGCAGCCAGGATCGCGAAGGCCGCCGCGCAGGCGGCCTCCACCATCTTGATGGTCCACACCCGGCGTCGGAATTCGTGCAACTGCCTCTGAAGGCCCTCGGGCAGTTGCAGCCGATCGTGCGTATACGCGAGGCTCATATCCACCTCACAATCCACGGGGTCCCTGGAGCAGGCAGACTCGTCTCACGAACGAGTCTCTCGGATTCATTGCGTCGCGAATGACTTCTCGCTGGCTGCGTTTCTTCGAGCTTCTGTTGCCGGTCTCTTTTTCTACGCGGGGATGAAACGTCATTCGAGAAATCACACGGTTTGCGGCGAGGGCCGTTTCCTTGCCACCGCACTCACGCGTAGAGCAAGCGACCTCGCGGCTTGGGGATCGGTCGATCCAGTTCCCGGGCCGTCTCGATCCACTCATCGATCACGACTTCCACCGCGGCGACGGCCTCCTGATACGAGGGACCATCGGCGACGCATCCCGGAAGTTCGGGGACCTCGGCGATGAACGCCTGATTGGTCTCGCTCCAGTAGACGAGAATCTCGTACCGGGGACTATCGGGCATCTTGTTGCTCCGCCAATCGATGCCGGACGATAACGTCGCGGAACCTGACCTAGTTGATCCGCCCTGGCCGGGATGCCACGCTGCTGAAGGTTCAGGATCTCCTCGACGATGTGACTCGTGCCGTTTCATCAGGATACCGGTGCCAGCTCCTTCTTCGCCATGTGAGCCGGGTGGTAGCCGGGAAGGGCGGAGCCCAAACTCTTCATCTCAGGATAGATTTCCAGTATCTCCGCAGCCCGAGTCTCGAATTCCTCCTTAGAGGACCAGGCGGGCTTGAATGGAGGGAGAGGAACATCCGTGATCCAATTGATGTAGTCATCGTTGGAACACTGCTCGGCGTACTGAAAAGGTTGCATGGTGGTCGGGAAGATATCATGGTCCCAGAGCCACTGAGCAGCCGGGCCCATTTCTTTCGAACCCATTTGCACACCCATCACGACTTCGTAGCAATAATAGTGCACAAAGGCTGACTCTTCGGGAGTCAAGACGGGTGGTTTCAACACGAGAACCTCCTGTAGTCAGACGTTGATCTGTGGCCAGTAGCCGGAACGAAAGTGTTTTGCCCGGTTATGTTCCCCCGGATTCGTGAGAAAAGAAACCAAATCGGGGTAAATCCCACCTGAGAGGGCAACCCACCTCTCCGCCCCCTCGATGAGTCTCATGACCGGTTTCATGCCCTCTGGGGCCCGGTAGAGCTGTCCCTTGATCCTGAGAACGGGCCTTCGGCACTCGTGGTCCGGGCAATCCATTGGCAGATTACCCTTCTTAATCTCATCATACTCTGGTTGGAGATACCACTCGTGAAACCAATCCGAGATTTCCGCGTTGCACCAAGGACAATGTCTGGCGTGAGGCATCGCAACCCGAGTGTATTGATGGGCCAAACTCGGCCGAGCCGGGTTTCCGAGCACCTCGGTTTCCAGAGTCCATACCTGGCAAGAGTCGACGACTCCTGTCCGACCGATCTACTATACAAGACCGATGACCTTCCGGCCTACCCAGAAAACGCCCAGAAGCCCGATCAGGGCGGCCCCGATCACGGGGCTCGCCCAGAGCGGGATCCGCCGCACCGACGGCGGGGGGTCGGGCAGCTCGGCGAGCGACTGCACGACCTGGTCGAGTTTGCCGGCCTCGATGACCTTGCCGCCCGTGACGCGGGCCAGTTCCTCCAGCACTTCCGGCCGGGCGGGTCGTCCCGGCCGTTCGGCCGCCACGCCCTGGACGAAGAACGTGGTCTCCAGCTTCGCCCCCGTCTCCTTGCAGAAGAGCGTAACCTTGTGGCTCCCCGCCTCTTCGGCCTGGAACCGCCCGGTGAACTCGCCCCATTCGTCGCCGGTCGTGGTGAGATGGACCAGCTCCGCCTTGCCGGATGGGGCCGTGATCCGCACCGACACGTCCCCCTGATGCAGCGGCTCGCCCCCCTTGTCCATGACGTTGGCGTGCAGGGCCAGGGTCTGATCCTTCTTCGGCTGGTCGGGCACGTAGTAGAATCGCATCGACTCGCCCTTGGCCATGTTCCGCTGATAGGCCATCCAGCGCACCACCTGGCCCCAGAAACGGTAATGATATTTGTCCTCGACGCCCTTGCGCCATCTCCAGGCGCCGTCAGTGCCCATGAAGAGGACCTTGCCGGCCCCGAAGGTCCGCGTGACCAGCAGCGGCATCCGGCCGAAGTCGTTCGTGGCATCCTTGTGGACGCAGAGCACCTCGGTGCCCGCCTTGGCACGCAGCACCGGCGCATACCACTGGAAGCCGGGCAACCCTTCCCAGACCTGGGCGTTCTCGTCTTCGGTGTCGGCCAGCTTGGTGAGCAGGCTGCGGCGGCCGGTCTCGGTCAATTCGAAGTGATTGGGCGTCCGCGAACCCCAGCCGCCCGGCTGGGAGTTATCCATCACGACCGGGCAGAGGTCCCCCAGCTCGGTCTCCAGCAGCGAGAATTCCCGCCCCTGATAGCCTGGCATGAAGACCAGACCGCTGGCCTGATGCTCGACGATCCCCTTGATCAGCCGGCACTGCTCGGCCGTCAACTGACCGTCTTCGACCCCCACGTCGCCGAGGAAGACCACGTCGTATTTCGACAGCTCATCCAGCCCGGCGGGGAATTGTTTGATGTAATCTTTATTGCCGCCACCGGCCTTGCTCAGACCCGGGTGGAACAGCAGGCACGACAGTTCGACCCCCGGGTCGCGCGACAGGGCGTTCCTCAGGTATCGGTATTCCCATCGCGGATACGACTCGACCAGCAGGACCTTGAGCTTCTCCTCGCGGATCGCGATCGGTGCCGAGAGGCTGTTGTTCTCGGCCGAAATCTCGTCGCCGTGCTTGGGGATCGCGAGCGTCAGCGTGAAGTCGCCCGTCGCCTTCGGCTTCCACAGCAGCCAGTCGCTCGTCCGGCTCATCGGTGCGATCCGCAAATCCTTGGTCACCCGGTCGCCGTCGGACGTCTTGAGCGTGACGGTCGTGAGGTACTCGCGCGGCAGCGAGCTCTCGATCGTGAACGGAATGCGGACCGACTTGCCGGCGATGCCGAAGGTCGGCAGGTCGAGGCTCAGCAGCTCGACGTCGGGCAGTCGGGTGCGGCTGCCCAGCGGGACCGCGAGGATCGGCACGCCTTTCATGCGCAGCCGGGCCGCGGCCTGCACCGGCGGCTGGCCTTCGTTCCAGTCGCCGTCCGAGGCCAGCACGATCCCGCGCAGGTTGGGGATCCGCTCCGGCGCCCGGGAAAGCGGGTCGTAAAGGTCGGTGCCGTGGCCGGTTCCGATGCCGGCGTTCGCATTCGCATTCGCGGGATCTGGACCCGGCGCGATCGCAGGGCTCGAGAACGGCTGGATGACGACGTTCATCCGCGCCCGCAGTCGATCCCAGGTCGACGGGTCCGCCAGGGGCATGGACGCCTCTCGACGCGTCGTCGCCCCGGTCGTCGGCTGGTCGGCACGGACCACGTCGCGGGTGTCCATGCTGGGGGATGCGTCCCAGAGCACGGCGATCGACGGCTTCTCCTCCGGGCGGAATTCCTCGATCCATTCCGGCTGGTTGAGCATCATGGCGACGATCGCGACGAGCACCACGCGCAGCAGCTCGAGCAGCCCCATCGACGGCCGGTAGCCGCTCCGCCGCCAGGCGACGAGACCGAATCCGGCCGTGATCGCGATGGCCAGCACCGAGAGGACCAGCGTCCACGGCGTCCAGAGGAATGTGAGCGATCGGGAAACGCTCATTCATTGAGTCCTTGGGTCATTCAGTCCTTCGTTCAGGTAGTGTCCAGCCCATTAACAAGAACGTCGCGGTTTCTGTAAAGTTGCCCGAAGCCTTTCGTTACAGGACTCGATGACTGATGACTGATGACAAATGACAAATGACTAACGACGCTTGGGCAGACAGAGGCCCGCCTCGGCCACCATCGCTACCAGCATGGCGGTGAGGAACATCCGCCAGATCTCCTGGATCAAGGAGGCCAAGCTGCCCGCGCGGTCGTCCACGCGGGCGAAATCGAGTCCGCGGAACAGGTCGTCGACGCGCTTGCCGGCCAGGACCGGGGCTGACTCCTCGGCGGCCGATCGATTCACGGCAATCAGGCGATCGCCCGAAGAATAGACTCCGCGATGGACGGCGTATTCGGTCGAGAGCGCCTCCTCGCCGCCGGCCACGCGCTGCCATTGCGCCGGATCGTCCCGTGGCGGATCCCCGGCCTCGAGCTGGCGCGTGGTCCCCAGGATCGCGGCCCCGGCTGCCATCGCCCGCTGGACCAGGACGTAGAAGACCACGCCGTTGGCCGCCAGCGAGGAGTCGCCGGGTGCCGGCGTTGTCGTGCAGAAGTACGCGGCGCCGCCGTCGGTGGTCGCCCGTGCCAGGAGCGGGGCGCCGCCCCGGAGGGTGGCCAGCGTTGTCAATTCGCCGCCGGTGAGCCCGCAAGAACGACGGACCTGGAGCTGCCCCACCGGCAGCGGCGCCCCGCTCTGCGTGCGAGCGAGGAGATCCTCATCGCCCCGCCAGCCCTCGACGGGCGTCTCGCCCTTCGGCTCCTCCCACGAAGTCCAGCGCACGCCGAAGAGTTCGTCCTTGTCCGGGCCCCGGGGCGGAAAGAAGATCGCCGAGCCGCCGCGGCGGATGAACGCCCGGAGCGGCTCGCCCGCGGACTGGTCCGGCAACGGCGCCTGCCACAACACCAGGGCGATCTTGTCCCAGTCCACGCCCGCCAGTTGATCGGGGGAGAGCACCTCGGCGGAATTCGGGATCGACGGGTCCGGCGCGATCGCCGCGGCGATCTGGAGCGGCCGGGCCGTCGCCGGATCCTCGGTCACCACGATGGCCTTCCGGGGCACTGCCTGCTCGAACACGAACCAGAAGTCATTGTCCGAAGGGTTGGCGTCCGCCGGGATCGAGACCCGTCCCCAGCCCCGATCCTTGCCCTTCTCCAGCGGGATGCGGTGGTCTTCCAGCTTGCTCTCGGCGCCGGTCAGCTCCACGGCCATCTCGGAGCGAGCCCCGTCGATCTCGAACTGCACCGGGACCGTCTCCTTCGGCGCGTCCTCCGCACCCTGTCGTGCGAGTTGCAACGAGATCAGCAGCTCCGCGCCGTCGCCCGTCTTCCGGCGACGGACGTCGGTCACCCGGACCGAGAGGTTTCGCGAGGCGTTTTGAGGATAGGCCAGGAGATGGAATCGCACGCCCTGGGGGAACTCCTGGAACGCGTCGCGCAACGCCTGCCATCGGCCGCCCTCGGGGTTCCAGTCGTTGGCCCGCGTATCGGAGCAGATCCAGACCTCGGTGCGGCCGGCTTTATTGGCCTTGATGTAGTCGCGGGCCGCCTGAAGCATCCCGGGAATATCGGCCGACGCGCCGACCGGCCCCGTGCTCGGCACTTTCGCCAGCTCGGCGATCGAATCCAGCTCGCGCGGCTTATTCGAGGCGCTGTCGATCAGGACCCAGCGCGCCGAGCCGAGCGTCGCGAGCGTGCGGGACAGTTGCGAGAGGCCCGTCTCGAGCTTCGATCCGCCCGTGCCGGCTCCGGTCTGCTGCATGCTGGGGGATCGGTCGATCAGGATCAGCGTGGTGTCGGCCTGGCCGCCCCCGGCCAGGCCCAGCCAGCCCCCCGCGAGCGGCCGGCTGATCGCGAAGATCAGCCCGGCGATCGCCAGGATCCGCACCGCCATGATCAGCCATTGCCGGATCCGTGCGTAGCCCCGCGACATCCGGTTGGCCGCCAGCAGGAACATCATCGCCGCCCAGCGGACCGTCTGGAATCGACGCTGGTTGATCAGGTGGATGATGATCGGCAGCGTGATCAGCGGCAGCGCCGCCAGCAGCATCGGCTGGAGGAAACTCATCGGACCCCCTTGGGACGCGTCCGACCCACCAGGAACCGAATCAGCATTTGCTCATAAGATTCGTCGATCGTGACCCGGTGGTAGTCGACAGCCGACTCGTTCACGACCTGCTGCAATTGCTCGAGGTAGACGTCCATGGCCTTGTGATAGCGTTCGGCGATCTCGTTGGGCTCCGCGAAGATGGACGGGCCGCCTTCCATATCCAGGAAACGCATGGGCCGCCGGAAATCGAAGCGGACCTCCTGCGGGTCGAGGAGGTGGAAGACCGCGACGTCGTGCCGGCGGAACCTCAGGTGCTGGAAGCAGGATCGGAGCGGCTCCGGCTCGACGAACAGGTCGGACAGGATGATGATCAGCGCACGCTGGCGAATCGTCTCGGCCAGCTCGTGGAGCACCGGTTCCAGCCGGGACTCGCCCTGCGGCTTCGCCTGCTCCAGCACGTCGAAAACCGACATTAGGTGGGACGGATTCCTTCGCGGCGGGATGTTGCGGACGATGCCGTTGGCGACGCAGGTCAGCCCGACCGCGTCCCCCTGCTGGAGCGCCAGGTGCCCGATGGCCCCGGCGATCCGCCGTGCGTATTCGATCTTCGTGACGCCTACGGTCCCGAAGTCCATGGAACCGCTGGTATCCAGCACGAGGCAGCACCGCAGGTTCGTATCAGCCTCGAACTCCTTGACGAAGAATCGGTCCGACCGCCCGTACGCCCTCCAGTCGAGCCGGCGCAGGTCGTCGCCCGGTACGTATTTACGATATTCGGCGAACTCGACGCTCGAGCCCCGGTGTGGGCTGGGATGGCGGCCCGAGACCGATCCCATCATCGGCCGACGCGCGAACAGCGGGAACCCCGCCAGCCGCGACAGGACGCCCATATCCAGGAAGCTGCGAGTTTGTCGAAATTGGTCATTAGTCGAGTTTGTCATTGGTCATTGGTGATTGGTCATTGGTGGGATCGTCCCAAAGTATCCCATCGGCAGGTTGACAGTTCGAGAGCTCCTATCCCGCCTGCCCTCTACACCAACCCGAAGCGTCAGCGAAGCTCTTTCCCATTCGTCCGCAAAGACTTGCGGCAGACCTCGCTGACGCTTCGGGTTGGTGTGGAGGGACCTTCACGGTCAGGGCCGAGACGCTGTCGATCCCAGTGTCATGGGACGATCCCTCATTGGTCACTGGTCGTTGGTCCGAACCTCGTCTTCTGTCGGCGCGGACGGAACTTGGAAAGCGTTGGTACAGGCTGGGCGTCACTGCTTCGGGATCCACGTTCCTCCCAAATGACCAATGACCGATGACCAATGACTACTCAGGAAGCGTTTCCTCAACCAATCGGCGGACGATCTTCTTGGCGTCGATGCCCTCGGCCTGGGCGGCGAAGGTCGTGATGATGCGGTGGGTGAGCACCGGAACCGCGGCCTCCTGGATGTCCTCGAGCCGAGCCATGTAGCTGCCGAGCAGGGCCGCGCGGGCCTTGGCGCCCAGGATGAGATACTGGACGGCGCGCGGGCCGGCGCCCCAGGAAACCAGCGGCTTGAGCCAGGCCGGGGCTGTCGAGCCATGCGGGCGGGTCTTGCGCACCAGCCTGGCCGCGTACGAGTAGATGTGATCCGGGACCGGCACCCGTCGCACCAGGCTCTGGTGCCGGAGGATCTCCTCGGGGCTCATCAGATGGCTGAGGGTCGGCAGCGCCTCGCCGGTGGTGGTCCGCGCGATCTGGATCTCCTCGGCTTCCGACGGATAATCCAGCTCGATCAGGAACATGAACCGATCGAGCTGGGCCTCGGGAAGCGGATAAGTCCCCTCCTGCTCGACCGGATTCTGGGTCGCCAGCACGAGGAAGGGGGCATCCAAGTGGAAGACCTTCCCCAGCACGGTCACATTATGTTCCTGCATCGCTTCCAGCATGGCCGCCTGGGTCTTCGGCGGGGCGCGATTGATCTCGTCGGCCAGGACGATGTTGGCGAAGACCGGGCCATGGATGAACTGAAATTCACGCCGGCCGTCGGCCGAATCCTGGAGGATATCGGTCCCGGTGATGTCCATCGGCATCAGGTCGGGCGTGAACTGGATGCGGCTGAACTTCAGCGACATCGTCTCGGCCAGCTTGTTGACCATCAAGGTCTTGGCCAGCCCCGGAACGCCCATCAACAGGGCATGTCCGCGCGCGAAGAGGCAGATGGCCAGCCGCTCGATCACTTCCTTCTGGCCGACGATGACCCTCCCCAGCTCTTTCCGGAGCTGGGCATAGGCATCTCGCAGATGATCGATCGCCTGAACGTCGTTCTCATCGAGCCGCTGGTGGGCCGGCACATCCTCGGGCTGCGACATGAAGAGATTCCAAAAGGATGGGTCCAGGGAAGAACGTCCAATTGTCGCGTCGCTCGCGACGATTCTTCGCGTCCGTCGCCGCGGTTCTCCGCCAAATGATCCTGTACGGCTGACCAGAGGCTTTCGAAAGAAGCGCCCCTGCTCTGACGTTCGTCATCTTAGCCGTGCCTTCACACGATAGGAAGAGCCTTCGACGAAATCTCTCGGTGCGTCTTCGCTTGATACTGTCGCCCTCGGGGAGAAGGCACCCGAAGGGCGTATGATGGGGATGCGATGCGGCCGTCGAATCTCAGGCGGAGTCTAGGGTCGGCGCTTCAGGGTGATCGGTTTCCCCTGCGACGGGCCCAGTTCCAGCGTGTCGGGATCGACGAGCTTCAAACGGTGTTTCGGCTTGCCCTGAACCCGGCCGGTATTGGGTATCCCGAACCTCACGCCGACGCGCTCGCGGACCTCCCGCACGAACCATCCCCAGGCCCCGAGGTCATCGAGGCTCAGTTCGCCTTCCGAGACGCGCCAGCGCCCCTCCATGTGGGGGATCTGCACCTTCGGATCATCGGCCGAGACGATCCAGACGCGGAACGAGCGATCGGGGCGGAAATGCCAGACCATCCAGGAGTTGGTCACTTTCCCGGAACTCGTGACGAAGCCGCCCCTCGGGCTCACCTGGGCCCAGGGGACGGTCCACTTGCCGGCAATCGCGAGCTCGAGCGGGAACAGATCCGAACGATACCACCAGAAGGCCAGCACCGAGAGGCCGCCCGCCATCGCGATCAAGATCATGCGGCGACGCGATTGGCGACCCATCCGATTCCAGATCAGCATGGATATTACAGGTCTCCCTTTTCTCGCGCCGATCACCGATGGAGATAGCGAGGGATGGGAACATCCTTCGTGAGCCGGAAGGCCTCCACGAATTCTTCGAAGCGAAGGGCGCGGAGCAAGTCGCCCCCTTCCCGGCGGATCGCGAAGACCGGGTGTCCGCGACGATCCAGCCATCGGTCCGCCGGATCATACAGCCCCCATCGGCGTTGCTGAACATCGTAATCGGGGAGGCCCACGATCTCGGGATGCGCCACGTTCGTGTGGAGGATCCGCACCCCGGGCGGGATCTCACCCCACTCCCTGAGGAGATCGTGGTTGACCGCGACCATCGCGAAACAGAGATGAATGGGCCTCCGTCCCGCCTCCGCGCGGACCCAGGCGAGGAATTCCAAGCTCGGAGGTCTCCCAGGAAGAGGTCGACTCGAACCGGAACCTCTCCGCCCCCTTCAACCCACCGATCGCCAGATTGTAGAAGGAGCCTGTATCAGGATAGGTCCGCACGATGCCGGTGAGGCATTCCGCGACCGCCGCCGCTACGCGGCTCGCGCGGCCTGGCCTCATTGACCGTTCGGCTCCTCGCGACTGAACGGCCAGAAGCGGTCGAGGTCCGACCGATCGAACGCACGCTGCCACTGGCCCGGACTCGAAGTGTCGAAGAACCGGTTGAACCACGTATCCAGGAGCCGGTCGCGCTTGACCGTAGAGCCCTCATCCCAGACCATCCCGAATTGCAGGCTGGTCGCCAGCGCCAGCAGGACCGGCACGGAAACCATCAAGGGCGACGCGATGACGCCCTTCAGGCGATCTGCCAATCCCGATGGCAGCGAAAGCTTCGCCTTCGACTCTGGCGCGGCCAAGACAGATGCTCCGCTCGCCCAGGAACGGGCCGGGAATCGCTCCCCGGGATCGAAGCAATCAATGGGTGTCGTCGAGCCCGTTATGAACCGTTAGCCCGCATTTCCCGGAATTCTTGGCTGTAGGCGGGGTCTGTGACCCCGCGATCGGACGCTGCGGGCTCACAGAGGCCACCTAATGGTTTTGGACTCTCATAATCGGCGATTCGGGCGTACACCTGGGGGTGCAGCTCGACCCGTCCAAACACGAGATCGTGGCGTCCCTAGGTCGATGCACCTACCGATTCTGAGAGTCAAAACTCATCAGAATCCGT
>JBKQHM010000336.1:0-8648 GCA_052148775.1 Isosphaeraceae bacterium
GTCGTAGGCCGCCACGACTGGGGGGATCGTGGGGAAATGGTGATATCCATCCGCCCGGGTCGTACTCGACCATCCCAGGCCGAGCACGATGGCCGCGGCCGACGCGATCGCCAGTGTCATTCCACGCCGAATTTCGAAACGCATGGTCTGTCCCTTACTTGACTTCCATGAGGCCCTCCTGGAGTGTCTCGAATCCATCGAGCGACGGACGTGCCCGAGCCTTCCTACGCGCGGACGACACGATCAGCCCCAGCCGTCACAAACCAAACCAACCAACCCGGCTCGGATCGGACCGGCCGGCCGTCGTGGTCGATCCGAACCCGTCCACCACCCGACCCGATGCCCCTCGGCTCGCGGCGACGACTGACTTCGGTCCGTGACTTGGCCTGGTGTCAGTTGATCGGCCCGCGGGCATGCCGTTCTCGAACGAATCCCAGCAGCCCCGGAAAAAAAAAGGCCGGGCCCTCGGCAGAGTCCGAGGGACCGGTCCATTGAGTCGTGGGACACCCGAATGATCGAACGACCGACCCCGATCTCCCGATCCCGGATGACGAGCCCGAGTCTCCGGATTCTCCGGCCGGCCTGCCCACTCCGTCGTGGGCACGAGGCAAGGCGGATGCTCGACCCGAGGCCGGCGGTCGGTCCGGATCGCCGCATCACGGAAGATCGCCATGACGCCGCTCGCGAGAGGCGTCAGGACGATCCCGGTAAGACCCCGTCCCGCGAAGAGGGGAGGTCATCGACTGCCGTTGGAGTAAACCATCGAGGCCGGCAGCTCGTTGACCTTCTTGTTGGCGTCGCCGTAGGCGATCGCGGCGTGTTGCTGGCGTTCCTTCGCCTCTTGCTCGCGGCGATGCCGGCCGAGCTGGGGCAGGCCGAAGATGTGGCTGATGATGTGCGGCCGGTTGTGCCCGGGACCGCTCATGGCCTGCGGGGCAGCGGGGATGCTGGTGGGGACGACCGAGGCGTCATACGACCCGGCGCCGGGACGGCGTGCCATCGCCGCCATGAGGGGATCCGCCGAGGGCATCTGGGCGCCCCGGGCCACGCCGACCGGGACCGGCTCGGACGAGGGTCCGGATTCGCCCACCACCGCGACGCCCGGCGCCGACGGATCGCCGACCACGGCGAAACCGGCCTCCTGCGATTCCTTGACCATGTGTCCGTCGGAATCCATCATGATGACCGGGCCGGTCACCATCGTCTCTCCCCGGACGGCCATACCGGCCATCTCGGGCGGGCCCGGAGGGGGCGGGATTTCCACCCCGTCCTGCTTCTTGGCGCGGGCACGCTGGCACTCCACGCAATGTCTCCAGCCGAAGAGCCCCTTGTGATGGTGCGGCGCGGGGGCGGCCTTCTGCGTACCGTAAGCCGCAACCGTCTGCGGCTGAACATCCGACGGCGGCTGGGCGGGAGCGGCCCCCTGGGTGCCGAAACCCGCGGCCGTCTGCGGCTGGACATCCGACGGCGGCTGGTAGGCCGACCTCGGCTGGTAGTGGGTCGACGATTGGAAGCCCGACGGCGGCTGGAAGACCGGTGCCGACGGCGACGGCGATGGCGAGCCCGACGTCGGCTGGTAGGTGGACCACGGCTGGGCGCCGGGTTCCTGCTCCATGACGATCGGCGGCTGGGCGACGGCGGCCGGCTGGGCGACGGGCGCGGTGACGGACGATGGGACGTCGTCGGGGGAGGCCGAGACGCGCATGGCGGGCGCCGCAATGGCCAGGCCGCAAAGGCCCAGGACCAAGCGAGAACGGGTCAGCATGAGGGAACTCCTTTCCCCGGTTCGCGCCCGGCCTCACGCGACGCTTCCTGCGTCGGCCGGGACCTTCCGAACCATAGCGGTGAACGGTGGCTCGGCCATCCTGTCATCCCAGACCTGGCCCGGCCGAGAAGAGGGGATCCGACCCCCGGGCCGCCACTCCGCCGGGGCGACCGCGGATCGTCGAGACGATGGCGCGCAGCCACTCCGGTCGGAATTCAGCCCTATCATACATCCCCTATGATCGGCACAGCCCCGACCAGACTTGCGAGAATCCCCCGGCCCGACCCGAACTCGGCTGCAATTGACCTGAACCTTGGCATCGGCCTCGGAGCACTCGACCGCATCCAAGTCGGCAAGCCAGCTCCCGATTCCATCGACCAATGACCAATGACCAATCAGAAGCTGTCCGAGCTGACGACCTCGCCCCCATTGCGGGACCCGAGGGCCTGCCAGACGGGGACACTGATGCTGTTCTTGATGAACTGGACATGCCCGTCGCAGAGCACGGCGTTGACGCCGCCGGGGTGCATGCTACGGGAGGCGATGTTCTGCGAGAGCCAGTTCCAGATGGGATCCGTCCGGTTGCTGTGCGGCAGCCCGCCCCGGCAGTCGGGCCTGGGATCATTGGGGGCCCGCCGATGATTGTACAGGCTATGCCCCGGCGCGCCGTAGTGCCAGCGCACCCCCCGCGTATCCTGGAATTGCGTCGTCGACGGCGGGAGGCTCAGGCACATCGAGACATAATCGGCGTCGGAGGTGATCGGCGGACCGGTCGTGCTGTTGTTGCCCGTGATCAGGAAGACGTTCATCGGATTGTTGGCATAGGTCGCGCCCAGGGTGGAGCGGATCGTCTCCGCGACCGCGACCGTGTTCGACATGCCGTCGGTGATCCCCGCCGGCGAGATCGCCGAGTTCTCGAACAGGACCCCGTTGGGGATGTCGGCCAGCGGCGGATACGGATTCTGCACGACCGAATAGCCCGAACCGGTGCTCATCGGATAGTTATGCGTCGCGTAATTGCCGTTGCCTACCGGGATGAGCGCCGGCGCGGAATCCGTCGGGCAGATGAGCGCGTTGAGGAAGGTCGTGAATCCGGTCACGTTCGCGCAAGCGAGGGTCGTCGTCGGGTCGGTGTCGGGCGGCAGGTTGAAATTGAAGCAATTGAACAGCATCGGCTGCTCGAGCTGGTTGAGGATCTCCGCGTAGGCCCCCCAGCAGTTCCCCTGGCCCGTGATGTGGCTATTCACCCGGCCCGGCGGCAGGACGTTGATCGCCGAGATGTAATTGTTCAGCGCCAGGCCGATCTGCTTCAGGTTGTTGACGCATTGCGCGCGCCGCGCGGCCTCGCGGGCCGCCTGGACCGCCGGCAAGAGCAAGGCGATCAGCACCGAGATGATCGCGATCACCACCAGGAGCTCAATCAGGGTGAATCCGCCACGCGCCCGTCTCGAAGACATCGATCATCCCCCCGGCAGGATCTCGGACGACAGTATCGTAGCCGGGACCGACACGATCCTGGCAAGAGGCACGATTGTAGTGGCCCGACAGCCCGGATACAATCGTGTCGAACTCCGATACAATCCTGGTGGTGGGCGGACGCATTCATGCTCGACAATGACGTGAGGGCTTATCGGACTCGCCTGGGCTGGTCGCAGGAGGAGCTGGCGAGCCGGTCGGGCCTCTCGCGGGCGGGCATCAGCGCGATCGAGACGGGCCGGCTGATCCCTTCCACGGCCGCGGCGCTGGCGCTGGCCTCGGCGATGAGTTGCACGGTCGAGTCGCTCTTCCGCCTGCCGGGCGCGAGGCCGTCGGAGCCTCGCGAGGAATGGGCGTGGGCGCCGCCTTCGCCTTCGTGCCGGTACTGGCGCGCCGAGGTCGGCGGCCGGCGGTATCTCTACCCGGTCGAGGTCTCGTCGATGGGGCTGGTCCCTCACGACGGGATGTCCCGGGATGGGACGCTGGAGGATCACCGTCGGGACGATCCGTCGCAAACGCTGGTCATGGCGTGCTGCGACCCGGCCGTGGGCCTGCTGGCCGCCGAGCTGGCGCGCCATTCGGACCTGCGACTGATCGTGTTGCGACGATCGAGCCGGGCGGCGCTGGATCTCCTGGACCGGGGGCTGATCCATGCGGCCGGCGTCCATCTCGCTCGGGCCGACGTCGCGGAAGGGAACGCCGCGTCGATCCGCCAGCACCTCGACGAGGGCTCGGGCCGTGGCGGCGACCTCCGGGTCCTGCGCGTGGCCGACTGGGACGAGGGGATCGCGATGGCTCCGGGCCTGGGCCTGGGGACGATCCGGGAGGTCGTCACGGCCAGGGGGCTGCGATGGGTCCTCCGCGAGCCCGGCTCGGGTGCCCAGCAATGCCTCGACGAGATCCTCCAGGGGCTGGAACCGCGGCGGCCGGGCCGACGATGCCATCGGGCTCTCGACCACCGCGGCGTCGCCGAGGCCATCCGCGGCCAGAGTGCCGACGCCGGGATCTGCTTGCGGATCGCCGGCGAGGAGGCCGGGCTTTCCTTCCTCAGCGTCCGGCAGGAGGCCTATGACATCTGCATGACCGAGGCCCTCCTCAACGACCGTCGCGGGCGGGCGCTCGTGAATGTCATCCGATCCTCGGCGTATCGACGGCTCCTCGACGACCTGCCGGGGTACAGCACCGCACGCACCGGCGACCTTCAGCCGGTCCCCCTCCGACGGCCATGAACCCGGGAGACGCCGGATCGGCCCGCGGGGCGAGGGCCGGCTGCCGGCATGCCCTCTTGACTTCGTCGCACGCCGGTCTCACGATGATCTGGTCGTCTTTGAACCGGGATGATGATCCCGCCCGAACCGAACCTGATGAGGGAGTACCGGATGAGATCGTTGATGTGCGTGGCGAGCGTCTTGGTCCTGCTGGCCGTTGCCGGCTGGGTCTCCCACCCCGCGGGTGCCGCGAGCGATGACGAGACGCCTTCAATCAAGAAGATCATGGCGGCTTTGCACAAGGGCGCCAAGGCGCCGCTAAACAACGTGAAGGCCTTGCTGAAGAGCGATTCGCCCGACTGGTCGAAGGTCGAGAAGGACGCCGAAGTCATCGTGAAGTATGCCGCGTTCCTGCCCAAGCACGACCCCCCCAAGGGCGAGAAGGCGGACTTCGAGAAGCTGGCCAAGGACTATGAGAAGAGCGCCAAGGCCCTCGAGGCCGCGGCGGAGAAGGAAGAACTCAAGGCGGCGCGCGCCGCCAGCAAGAAGCTGGGCGCCTCCTGCAAGGCCTGCCACACCGCCCACAAGGGAGCCTGAGCCGGCCCCTCGTCGGATCTCGTGGGTGATGCGCGGTGGGTGAAAGACAAGCCCCCGATCCCACCGCGCCCCATCCCGCAATCTCGAAACCGCCGGAGCCATCAGACGCCGCCCGCCACGAGTCACCGATAAGCCATGAAGAAATCGATCCCAGATCACAAATTCCAGATTCCGAACGGATCATCAAGCCTGGTGCCTCAAGGGTTTCCGATTCTGGAATTTGGAATCCGGAATCTGCAATTCAATTCCTTCATCGAGCTTTGAGCCTTTCTCCGCGAGCCCCCATGCAATTCCCCCTGATTTCGCACAAGGCCGCCCGGTTCACCGAGAGCGTGATCCGGGGCATGTCGATCGAGGCCCGCCGCCACGGCGCCGTGAACCTGGCACAGGGCATGCCGGACTTCCCGGCCCCGCCGGAGATCAAGGCCGCCGCGTGCGACGCCATCGAGGCCGATATCAATCAATATGCGATCACCTGGGGTGCGCAGTCGCTCCGCCACGCGATCGCCGAACATGCCGAGTGGTACCTGGGCCTCCGGGTCGACCCCGAGACCGAGATCACCGTCACCTGCGGGAGCACCGAGGCGATGCTGGTCGCCTTGCTGTCGCTGATCAATCCGGGCGACGAGGTGATCCTGACCCAGCCGTTCTACGAGAATTACTGGCCCGATTGCGCCCTGGCCGGCGCCACGCCGCGGTTCGTGCCGCTGCGGCCTCCGCAATGGCGATTCGACCCCGACGAGCTGGCCGCCGCGTTCAACGACCGGACCAAGGCCATCATCCTCTGCAACCCCAACAATCCGACCGGCACGGTGTTCGCGCGCGCCGACCTCGAAGCCGTCGCCGAACTCTGTCGCAAGTGGGACGTCATCGCCATCACGGATGAGATTTACGAGCATATTATCTACGACGGACGCGAGCATATCCCGCTGGCCGGCCTGGATGGGATGTGGGAGCGATCGGTCACGATCGGCGGCATGTCGAAGACCTACGCGGTGACCGGATGGCGAGTCGGGACGATGCTGGCCCCGCCCCGGCTGACGCACGCGTTCCGCCAGGTCCACGACTTCGTCTCGATCGGCGCCGCGGCCCCCTTGCAAGAGGCCGGGGCCGTGGCCTACCGGTTCCCCCGCGACTATTACGCGCGGCTGGCCGCCGACTATCAGGCGCGTCGCGACCGGTTCTGCGGCGTGCTCACCGAGGTCGGTTTCGACCTCGAGCTCCCCGAAGGGGCTTACTACGTCATGGCCGGCATCACGGCCTTTGGCGTGACCGATGACGTGGATTTCAGCCGATACCTGGTCCGCGAAGTCGGCGTGGCCACCGTGCCCGGCTCGAGCTTCTTCCAGGACAAGACCCTGGGTCGTCCCTACATTCGCTTCTGCTTCTGCAAGCGGGATTCCACCCTCGACCTGGCCAGCGAACGACTGCGGCAACTGAGGGTCATCGTCTAGTCAATCAGGCGGGGCGACCCCATCGGGTGACGAGCCGGCCTCATATCCGGCAAGGCACCCTCGAACCCGCCGTTCTCGGAGAGGTTGGCCCGTCATCGGCCCCTGGCGAGATACGACTCGACGTCGTACTTGGCCTCCGCCAGGCCGACGCCCGTTCGCTCCCGGTGACTCTTGATCGCGCCGATCTTATCCCCCCGATCGGCCTGGGCGCGTGCCTCCTCTGAGAGATTCCAGGTCTCGGAATAGTCGATCCCCAGGTGCTTCAGGACCAGGTCGAGCTTCTGCTCGACGCGCCGCAACCGCACCGCATCATCATGCGAGAAGCTGGACGATTGGCCGAGAATATCAATCATGCGTGGCTCTCCATCTCTCTCTGTCCACCAACGGTTCCGACAGTCATTCGCCGGACGCCCATCGAGATTGACCGGAATGCCGGCGGCCTCGTGGAATTCGCGATCCGACGGCCTGTCTTCTCGCCGGGCGCGGGTGGCATGCCCGCGTGGGCTCTCGGCCTCGACCCGGTTCTCGCGTCCATGGCGTTCGCCCTTGATTCCGGGACAAGCAAGTCGGACGGGATGCCAGGCTTGCCCCTGACCTCAAGACAAAGCTCGAGCTCCAGCGCAGGAAGGCGGACCTCGAAAGTCAGCGGACGAAGAAACAGCACGCCCTGTTCGACGCGCAGGACCAGATCGAGGCCCGCAAGGAATCGTTGATCGCCGAGGTCGAGGCACGGTTGAGGCAAGATCACAGACTCACACCGCTTTTCACGATCCGCTGGGAGGTGGTCTAATGAGAGGATCGAACGAGATCGAATCGCCGATCGGAGACGTCGCCATGAACCGCCTGGAAATCCTCGAACGCCTGAACGCCGAGGCCCCAGTCTTGCGCGCGCGATACCGCATCCAATCACTGGCCGTGTTCGGCTCGATGGCTCGGGGCGACGATCACGAGGGGAGCGACGTCGACGTCCTCGTGGCTTTCGAAGGCAAGGCCACGTTCGACAACTTCATGGGCCTGAAACTTGACCTGGAGGAGATGTTCGGCAGGTCCGTGGATCTCCTCACCCCGAAGTGCCTACGCCCCGAGATGCAAGCCGAGATCGATAAGGAGGCCATCCTTGTCCCGTGAGCCGGAACAACGGATCGCCGACATCATCCTCTGCTGCGAGAAAATCATCCGATACACCTCGGGGATGAGCCAGGAGCAGTTGGCCGAGTCGGAGCTCGTCCAGGATGCCGTGCTTCGAAACATCGAAGTTATCGGCGAAGCGGCCAAGAATCTGCCGGAACACATTTGCGCGCGAATGCCCGGCATCGAGTGGAAGAAGATCGCCGGGATGCGAGATTGGCTCTCACACGTATACTACCGTGTCGATCCCGACATCGTGTGGGAGGTCGTGACCACCAAAGTCCCCGAACTCCTCCGGACGCTCCAGACCTTCAAGGATGAGAACCAACCCTGAGCCAGAACACCAACTTGGAACTGACCTGGATCGGCAAGGAGAATCGCCCACGGCTGGAGCCGCGAAACCTGCTCGAAGATCCTGAGAAGTCATACCACGCCATGCACCAAGTCTGTGACAACGACCTCTTCGATAACCGGCCGATCTTCGGTGACAACCTACTCGCTTTGAAGGCGCTGGAGCAGGAATTCGCGGCAAGGATCAAGGGTGTGTGCATCGATCCTCCGTACAACACCGGTTCGGCCTTCGAACACTACGAGGATGGAGTAGAGCATTCGCTTTGGCTGTTGCTGATGCGCGACCGCCTCGAGATACAAAACCCCGCTTTGCCTGACCGAATTCCCATCAGCATCCCATCTCCGAATTTCAGAATCTCTTCCGGGATTTTTGATTCTTCCCGCTCGACAGGCTAGAATCTCTATCTTGAATTGCGCCCAAAGTTCCTGTTGAGGATCGGTCTTTCCAACCGGCCCACACCCAATCATGCCCTCAAAAGTATCTCAAGGTCATGCTGCCAAGCCTGCCGCCGGGGGGAACGCCGCTCTTCGGGTCGAGACGGAACGTCTGATCGCGAAAGAGTGGTACAAGGATGCGGTCAAGCAAGCGAAGTTGACGTTCAAGGAAGAGGCCACGCCGGAGAATCACCGGTTGCTCGAGCGTGCGTATTTCCTCCGGGCACGGCAGCT
>JBKQHM010000337.1:0-4969 GCA_052148775.1 Isosphaeraceae bacterium
CCATCCTCTTCAGGCTCCTGGCCGTCACCACGGGCCTGGCCATCGCGATCCCTCTGGCCAAAACCACATGGAATTATGCCGTCCCCGCCTTCGAAGAGCTCCGGCTTAACGGCTACGGATCCGCGGGAGTCACCGCGGCACGCGACGAGCTCAATGAATTCTTACGCTTGACCATGGTCTGCCTGTATATGCTGATGGCGGTGGGCCTGGCGACCGGTACGGCCTCGAGCGTGACTTCCGAGAAGGAGAAAGGCACTTGGATCAGCCTGCTCGCGTCGCCTATGGAAGCGGAGGAGATCCTCGTGGGTAAGCTGACGGGCGCTCTCGGCGCTATACGATGGCTCGCCTTGGCGTACCTATCGTTGCTGTCGTTGGGTTTGGCGTCCGGTTCGATCCATCCGCTGGCCGGATGCTACTCCGCCGTCCTGACGATGACATTGATGTGCAGCGTGGGGGGGTTGGGGTTGCTGTTCTCGATGTTCTCCAGGTCTTCGGCCCGTGCCCTCTCGGCCACGATACTCACTCTCCTGGCCGTGAATACCTTGCCAATCTTATGCGTCTCGGGCGGGCCGGGAGTGCCCATCACACTGGTTTCGGTATCCCCGCTGCTCGTCGGATTCAGCCTCGCGTCTTTCGAGGATCTGGATCGATCTTCCTTCATGTCTCCGCTTCGGCCTCAGGTCCTGGCCCTCCTGGTCAGCGGTCTTATCCTGCACATGGGGGCAGCATGGGCTCTGTGGAAAGCTTGTGTGGAACACTTCGACGTCGCCGCAGACCGTCCTCGACTCGGCAGTTCGAGCGAGTTGGGTCCAGCGAGGAGCACTCAACCAAGTGATGCGACCGATCGCGTCCTCGAACACCCATCGAGTATTCCAAGTCCATCATCGACCGGTAAGTCCGACCTGGAGTAACGAGAATCCTGAAGGGGATTGCCGATGTTCTCGACAGTCCCTCCCCCGAGAGCGAGAGGTCACTCATTGTACGAATTGCCGCATATCCTCGCGGAACTGGTGCAAGGCTCGCTCGGCGGCGGGGCTGTGTCGCAGATCGGATGACTCCCCGGGGTCTGAGGAGAGATCGAAGAGTTGCTCGGTTCCCTCTCCAAGTCGGATATACACAAAATGATCCTTGACGATCGCTCGGGTCGGTTTCGCCCCGGCCAGTGACTTTCCGTCGTCATCGACGATCTCGCTGATCACGGGATCGTCCTGATCATCATTCGATTCGGAGCTGGATCGCCAATGCCTGGCCATGGACCGGCCGGGGAAGCAAGACCCGTCGCGGAGACCGGCGAGGTCGACGATGGTCGCCGGCAAGTCGCGGAGTGTCACAGGCACATCGACGCTCTTGCCGGTCGGGACACGACCAGGAGCGACGATGAGGAGAGGGACCCGAATGACCTCGCTGTGGAGCTTCTGGCCATGGCCGAAGCCGCCGTGCTCGCCGAACTCCTCACCGTGATCGGCCGTAAGGACGATCACGGTGTTATCCAGAAGTCCTCTCTCCTCGAGGGCCGTGAAGAGATCCCCGAGGTCAGTGTCCAGCTCGGCAATACAATCGTCGTAGCAATCGCGAGCGAGATCGATCGTCCCACGATCGAGGTGCTTCTTGTTGATCCGATGCCAATCGCGGAGGACCTCATGGTCTCGGGGATTTGCGGTCGTCATGCCGAAGTGCCGCGTGGATCCCTCGGGTGAGAGGTAAGGGTCGTGGGCATCATAGAAGTTCAGAAACGCGAAGAAGGGATGCCCGGCGGTCCGATGGTCGAGCCATTCCAGGAGCTCGCGATTGATCGTGGGAGCATCCTTCCGATCGAAATACGCGGTCGGTCGATCTCTCTGGTACGGCGCGAACTTCTTCGCCATGGCCCGGCCGAGATTGGCGCTGCGAAGGATCTCGATCGGGTTGACCGCCACATCCTCGTAATGGAGGAAGCCTCTGGCCAGCCCGAACCATCGACTACAGAAGAATGTATTCGCGACGAATCCCGCCGTATCGTACCCGCGATCTCGGAGGAATTCTGCGAGCGTGGGATAGGTCTCGTCCAGAGGCCGGTCGAGGCGACTCGAGAGCTCGTGGGGCCAGCGTCCTGTAAACATGCTGGCATGCGAGGGGAGCGTCCAGGCGGCCGTGGCCCGCGCCTGGTCGAAACGCACACCTTGTCGCGCGAGTCTCACCAGCGAAGGACTCGTCTCGCGCGCATATCCATAAAGGTTCAAGCTCTGAGCACGCACGGTGTCGAGCACGATGAAGAGGACGTTTGGCGCTCGAGGCGGCGCCTTCGCCAACGAACGTTCACCGATCTTCTCACGGGACGGCCCGACGGCCCAGAAGATCGTGACCAGTCCGATCAGGAATGGGAGGCTGTAGCTCACCAGTTTTCGAATCGATCGGCCATGACGGAGGATGAGCCCCGATATCCGGTATGCAATCCCCCCGGAGAGCACCGAGCAAGCGAGCGAACTCAGGCCCCTGTAGGTCAAGAGCAAGGCGAAGACCGAGAGAAAGCATAAGCCATAAACGCTGATAACAACCGCCCATCGCCCGCGGGTGATCTTGACGGTCACGGCCATGAGGAGTCCGCAGGAAGAGAAAACCATCGCGTGAGCGAGCGGAACCATCCAGAGGGCGTGCTGATTCAACTGGACCGAGCTGAGCGCCGTGGCATCCACGACCCGCCAGCGAACGTATAGCGCGAAGATCTCGATCAAGCCGGTCGCAAGCCCGATCCAGACTGCCAGAAGCAGGAGGGCCGGGGCTGAGAACGAATCCACGAGCATGACCACACCGTACGGACGGCTGCCGGGGGTCGAGTGACGACTCAACACGGCCGACCGGAGCCGACGTTCGGTTGCCACCTGGATCATGAAAAGTTCTCCGTTCGGTTTGGCGATCGTCGCAATCGACTCGCGGCATGGGACTGGTGCGGATCCTCGGACGCAAGTTGGCCGTCACGGCGCCGTCGTCTGCTTCAGCTCCTTCTCGGCGACCTGGAAATGCGGTGCCTTGACACGACCGACACGGCGACGTCGGTAGAGAATCCCGCGACAACTCCGGACGACGAAGCGAAATGAACTCCGTTTGACCATGAGGGCACAGCCCGCGATGGTCGCGATAATCGACGAAAGTGGAAGCATCGTCTCCGGCGAAAAATAGGCTAGGACAGCGAGATATGCGCTCATGATAACTGGCTCTCCCATGAATAGAGCTTGCGAGGAGAATCACCGCGAATTGTATTCCGTCTGAGCACGCCGGATGGGCGCGCATTGCCACGCAAAGGCCGCGTACTGGACGATGGCAAGAAACGCGCGGCGCTCCAAGCCCCGATCCATTTCAGGAAGGGAGTCGGTATGCACGCGCAGACTGTGTGTACGGACGATTGGTGTCTAGCAGAGGAGCCGACATAGGTCGCAACGCAAGGAGAGTGGTCGTATGACAATGCCGCCGTTGCCCGTGAGCCCGACCGCCATCGATCGTCCGGCATGAGACGAGGCAAAGGGCATCTTGAAGCCGCTGGAAGGGTGATGATCGGGCTTGGGGAAGAGTCCTCGAGCCTGAACGGGCTCCATGAACTCGCAGACTTCGTCGGGAGAATCGTCCTCAACTCGGAGGGGGTTCACATCGGCTGTCGATGGGCATAGAAGGAGCAGTGCGCGAGGCGAGGCGAGATCGTTGAGGTCTGGCGTCAGACCCTGCATAGCCGTGACGACGAGGAGCAGCCCCCGGCTCAGCAATCGGACTAACTTTCCATGGCCCATGTACCCGACCCGCGAAGAATTGAGAGAAGAGTCGACTCCCTAAACCAATCGGACACTTCGGGATTATCGGCGATTCAGGCCGAAATGATCCAGTTTGATTTTGCGATAATTCGGTAAAGAAATGTCAAGGACTTTCAGCATTCAGAGAGGAGAAGGATCGTCCCGACGATCGGACATGGGATTTCTCCGGAAGGCAAGGGAATTCAGCGGGGGTATGATCTGTTATCATTCCCGAGAGCTCTCAATGCGAAGGAGTTCGATCGTTCAGGCTAACGTCAAGAAAGGACCGGCACCCATGCTTGCGAAGAGGAGCGAATGCCTTGTCCTCAACGATCGATGAGAGGTGCCGAATCGGTCTATCGGCGGCTATCCGTTCGGATGTGTACCTGCGCGGACCCATTGTGTCAACCGATGCATGCGGCGATTCCTCGCCGTCTTGATCAGACTCGTTTCTGGTCTTCATTCCGTCCCCCAGCGCGTGCGCCGTTAACCGGCGAATACCGGAAATTGATCGGTGTACCCGGACGCACGGGCTTCCATCCCGCTCGTTCAATTCGCGGTATGACCCGGCCTGGGAAGCGCCTCGCCTGCCGTGAACTCCTCGGGCGCGATCAGGGGACGAAGGATCGACTCGATCTCGCCATCGCTGAAGGCGTGCCGCATGGCATCGTCGGCCAGGGCGTTGGCGATCGCGGCCATGATCATCCCCTGATCCAGGGCCAGGACCCGGTCCGATACCTCGCCCTTGGAGACATTGACCGAATCCATGAAGCCGTATTCCCCATAAATGGGGAAGCTCTCCTTGAGCTTGCGCAGGTTGTCGAGGGCCTCACGCGTGGCGAAGCGCGACGCCAGGAATGAGGCGTGCGGGGTAACGATCCCGTTGTCGAATCGCTTCATGTGAACGGTCTGGGAAGGACGAGCATGGACGTCTTCATTGTTCGAGGTATAGCCAACCGGATCGGATCCTATCGCATCGACGCCGTAAGTTCGATAGCCCCCCTCGGGATTTGTCGCGGGTGAAAATCCCCAGTAACCATACCGCGCTTCCTTTAAGCCGTGCTCGATCTGTCCACGGACATAGAGTGGATGGTTGATGCCCCAACTCCGCGGCGCCCAAAGCTCCTCGGGCACGAACAACGTCACCATCAAGGCCTCGAACATGCTTCCGCCCCAGCTCGGAACGATCCGCATCCCCCGGTAGGTGTAGT
>JBKQHM010000338.1:0-14729 GCA_052148775.1 Isosphaeraceae bacterium
ATGCCCCGGACGGTGATCGCCTCGCCTGGACGTCCGGCTTCTGGTCGCGGTTACAGCCCGGCTGGGACTGGATCCCGGCGCGTTGGGTCCGCCGCCCGAACGGCTGGGACTTCCGCGAAGGCTACTGGGCCCGCGACCCGGCCGCGGCCGTCGGCGTCATCAACCCCCGGGCGCGTCGACGCTTCGCCGCCCGCCCCAACCTGGCCGGCCGGCCGCCGGTCGTCGTCGAGTTGCAGCCCGCGACCCCGGGCGCCGATCGACTCCCGCCGCCTCCCGGCACCGTCAACGGTCGCGACCCCATCGCCGACGCCGAGGCGGCCGACGCGGAAGCCGACGTCGTCTACGGGTCGGTCATCGGCGCACCCTATTACGTCATCCGCCCGCCCGGCATGTATCCCTACGGACCGGGAGGCGTCGTCGTCCCGAGCGCGGTCCCGCCGTTTGTCCGTCGCCTGCTGGATCGCGTGCTGCCTTGAATCGAGATGTGAATCCTCGTGGATCGCCGTCCGAGGAGCCGGGGCTTCGAGGCGTCTCGCTTCCCGCGGATCGTTGCGCTGGTTTGCACTCCTGTGCAACGTTTCGCGAGGGTCGCCTCTCCCATGTCCGGGGCCGGAAACCGTTTGCGACAACTCCGCAAATCGCTCGTGCCGGTCGGGGTTGGATCTTCATCGCGCCGGGGGGTCGCCCACGACCCGACCGGCGCGATCGCTTTTCTGTCGAGGAACTTAGCATTTGTCCACTCGGCGGGCGGAATTCTGTCGAGCGTGGTCCATACTATTAGAATGCCGCCGTTTTCCAATTTCATGAACGCATCCCTTCGATTTCTTGGGCATTTTGCTTCCGAAGTCATTACAGGAAAGGCTGATGCGGAATTCGAAAAAATTTCGGATTTGCGCGCAGCGGACCCCGTTTGAGCCGACGCGAAACCGGGGGTGATCGTCGGGACGGTTCGTGACGCCGAGGAATCCGGATCAGTTACCGCCCGTCGCGCCTTGCTGGGCCTGGAGGAACGGCCAGTTTGCGTTGTAGGACGTCCCGTTGGCCGGCGTCGAGGGGTTGTCGAAGGGTACGTTCGGGTTACTCGTCAGCAGGCCGGTTCGGGTGAAGAGCGTGAGGAGCTGATGGGGGCCCTGGATCTGGCGGGCGTTCTGGGAGATCGGGCCGAGGCCCACGGGGAGCGGCAGGAGGGGGGCCGTCGTTCCGGTGGCCGGGGCGAAGACGTCGGTTCGCTCCGCGAGCCAGAAATGGAAGAAGGCGCTCGACATCCCGAACGACGCCGGGGACGTGTAGATCGTGGTCGGCACGACGTCGCCGCCGGGATTGACCAGGAACTCCACGGCCCCCGTGTAGAGATTGACCGGGAGCCGAGACCGCTCGCGGGTGGTTCTCCAGGTTGTCAGGTCGATGACGACGTTCGTTGGCAAGGAGGTCGCCCGGGCGAGGGAGACCGGCGCGGGCCGGCGCCTGATGCGGTACGGGAAATTGACGATCGGTTGGGAGATGAACGTATCCGGCCAGAGCTCGTTTTCCCACTCGGCCAACTCGTCGATGTTTCCGTCTCCATTGTTGTCGACGCCGTCCCAGCCTTCGTCGACCCAACCGTTCGCGTTGTCGTCGCGGGTATTCGCGAGCAGGAGGAATTCCGGATAGTAGAGCATCCCGTTATAGACCCGGATCAGGGGGGACGTCTGCCGGTTGAGCGGGCCGGGCGGTCCGACGTTGACGAACATCTCCGAGTTGCCGGTGGCCGGCGTCACGGTCATCGGGCCCACGACCTTGAACCAGGGCCCCGATTGATTGACCTGGATCTCGTCGCCGATGCGGATGTTCCAGTACCACGAGGTCGGCGGGTTGGGGATGAAGAGCGAGGGATTCGGATTGGGCTGGTAGACGCTCTCCTCGATCATCAAGACGCTGGAACTCGGGTTGTAGATCGGATAGGCGCCCCCGCCGGGCCCCGGGTAGGGGACGCTCATGCCATCCATCGGGCTGACGATACTGACGAGACCCTCGGTATAGTCGGGCGCTGGCTCGATGGGGATGAACTGGTCGAAGGCCAGCGGCAATGACGGGTCGAGCTGTCCCGTCGACGCGTTGATGCCGTTGAATGTCGGCGAGGGGAGGAACCGGATTCCACTCGGCGCGTTATTGCGGATCGCCGCGTCGCGCGCCCCGACCAGGCCGCCCTGGAGAATCCGGGCCGCCTCATTGACCTGCCGATCCGACAGGCTCGAGATCACTGCCGGCAAAACCAGGACGCTGACAATCCCGATGATCAAGAGCACGACCAGCAATTCCACCAGCGTGAACGCGGAGGCGGATCGTGGAGGGGGAATCGGCCGACTGCGGTATTGCATAGGCGTCTCGGTGTTCTGGATTTCTGACCGAGCCGGGCGCATAACCCGGCTTAATCAGAAATCTAGAACGCCGAACGCTCGCTGGCAACGAATTCCGTTGGAAAAAACGTCTCAAAGTTCGAAATAGGAGCAGAACGGTTGGCTTTGATGTGGTTTTCTTTCAACTCAATACGGCGATTGTTGTCCGTTCGCCACAATTTCGGTCGCGGCAGGATCGCTTGGAGGCCTGATTTTTAGGCGGGCTGTTCGATCGATATTCGTCTAACACATGATAGGTCGGCTTAAATGGCAACACCCGGAGGAAGATCCCTTGGCGGGACTTCTCCGGGCGTTGTCGTGACCACTCGATTTCGGAAGGAATCCGCGGTGTCTTGGGCTATCGGCCCCTCGGTAAGTCATGCCTGGCACTCCTGGGGGCTGCGCCGACAAAGCCGGCTTGACCCCAGCCACCCATCGGTCTCGCCCGGGCCGACCGCTCGCAGACAGGAGCCCGCGCATGACTCACCTAGTGGGCGGTCAACCGTCGATTGATCGGTTGGAGTACCGCCTTGAGGCGGAGAGGACCGGCTGAAGCCGGGACTCCAACTTCTCAAATCACGATTGACAAGGCACTAGAGCGCATCACGAATGGTTTGCGCACAGCTCGAAATCGGAGTCTCATACAAGCTCGAAGCGCCAGCGAGTGAATGGTCTCTGGGAATGCACTCGCTGGCGCTTCGGGCTTGTATGAGGGCCCGCGCCGCCAACCCTCGTGACCACGGCGGCTGTTTCGTGCCACGATCAACGATCGGCGAGGACCAAGCCAAAGCAGGCCTGGCAAGACACACCACGGATCACGGACTCCGAACCATCATGCCGAAAAAAGTCGCCATCTTCTGGCCCGGAGACTATCGCGCCAAGCCGAACGAGTGGGCGCTGGCGCAATCGCGAGAGACGACCGATCAATTGGTCGCCGCGCTCCGGAAACTCGGTCGAGCCCCCTACGTGGTCGAGGGATACCTGACCCGCCCCGACGAGGCGATCGCCAAGCTTGGGCCGATCGACGACCCGATGATCGGCGTCTTCGTGCATTGGACGTATGCCCCGCACACGGTCGACGGCGTCGTGGGCAAGGACAACCCCTTGCTGCTGGCATCGAACTTCTCGGGGACCTGGCCGGGACTGGTCGCCCTCCTGAACACCGGGGCTTCGCTGGAGAGCGTGGGCCGCGCCGCCTCTCGGGCATGGACCAACGCCCCCGACTGGACGGCCGACGCCCACTTCATGGAACGGCTCGACGAATGGTGTACCACCGGCCAGATCCGATACAAGACCGATGAGATCCGGGGCGCCGGTGCGTCCACGCCCGAGTCGGTCGCGATCGCCGAGCAGATCCTCGATGGAATCCGCAAGCGACGCATCCTCGCGCTGATGCTCGGTGACACCTCGATGGGCATGATCAACGGCTACTTCGGCCCGCGATTGCTTTATCCGATCGGCTTCAGCGAGCACAAGGTCGACCAGGCGTGGCTCATCGAGCGGGTGCGGTCGGTCGCCGACGATCGCGTCGACCAGGCGTTCCGTTTCGTGCAGGACCGGGGCGTCACGTTCCACTGGCAGGAGAAGGATGCCGAGGACTTCACTCCCGCCTCCACGCGCGAGCAGCTCCGCGGCTACCTGGCGGTTCTCGATCTGCTGGAGGAATTCCAGGCCGATTGCCTGGGCTGGCAATACCAGCTCGGCCTCTTGAAACTGCTGCCGCCCAGCGACTTCGCCGAAGGGCTGCTGAACTCCCACGCGCGGCCGGAGGGTCACGGCGAGGTCGTGATCACCAGCACCGAGGCCGACCAGGGGAACCTGGTACCCATGGAGCTGATGAAGCGGCTGCTGAAGGCCAAGGGGCTTCCGGCCGCGGTCATGTTCCACGACGTGCGCTGGGGTACCCGCCACGATGGCCGGTTCCTCTGGGTCCTGCTGAACTCGGGGAGTTGCGGCGCGTATGCGTTCAACCACGACGTCGATAGCCTCAAGGGCGTCCACAGCTACCGGCAGCCGTCGGGATACTTCCCCGTCCCGGGCGGGACGTTCGCCGGCGTGAGCCTGCCGGGGCCGATCACCTGGGCACGCGCCTGGATCGACCGGACCGGGCAACTGGTCATGGACCTCGGACGCGGCGAGTCGGTCGCCCTGCCGGACGACGTGCGCGAGACCTGGTGGCGCGGCACGACGCGGCAATGGCCGTTCATGGCCGCCGACCTCGGCTGCTCCATGGAGACCATCATGGCCCACTACATGAGCAACCATGTCGCCGTCGCCTACGGCGACATCTTCGGCGAGATGGCCGCGCTCTCCCAGTCGCTCGGCTTCAGGGTCCGCATCCTGACGTCTTGATCCCGCGAGTGCACTCGTTCGCGACGGTAGGCGTCCCTCCCGGATCGGCCGAATTCCGGCGGGGAACGACTTTCCCCGAGCCTACCGGCCTGCTAGACTGACAGATATCCCGTGACCGAATAATTTCAGACAAGGCCATCGAGAGTCCACCGGCGATGGAACCCGTGGTCAATGCGCCAAACGGCCGCGTCAGCGCCGTCCGAAACCGAGGACTCCGGCTCTCCGCGGGCTGGGGCGGGATTGGGATCCTCTTGCTGGCTGCCTGGCTAGACTTTGCCGGGTGTGAGCTGGCCCGGGCGCAGACACAGAGCCCGGCGACGGACAAGTCACGCAAGCCCGCCGGTCCCCCGCCGAAAAGCCTCCTGATTCGCGAGTCTCGGAGAGAGCTGCAACGCGCGGGTGCCGGGCACGATCCGGCTCCGACCCGACTTTCCTCGACGGCACCGATTCCGACAGCCTCGGAAGTCGGGCCCCCGGCGCCGGAGCCCGCACCGTCCCAGGCCCGTCGCTTCCGGATCCGCGATGAGTCGGGCAATTGCGTGGTGGCCCGACTGCACGGCCAGTATGGTGGCAAGACGGCGCTCGTCCAGCCGGATGGCCAGCTCGGATTTCCGAACCGGCTCGTCCCGACCGACGAGCCCTTCGTCCCGATGACGAACGAGGCCTTGCAAGCCCGGTTGCAGGAGGGTCCGTACGTCGAGTACCAGGTGCTCACGACTCCGCATTACCTGATCTTCTACCAGTCGACATTCGCCTTCGCGCAGGACAGTGGCCGGCTGCTCGAGGAGCAGTATAAGGGGCTGATCGAGGTCTGCCGTAAGTCCGGGATCGCCGTCCACGAGACCGAGTTCCCCCTGGTCGCGGTGATCTTTGCCACCGAGCGGGACTTCCGGGCGCACAAGCAGGTCGAACCGGAAGTCCAGGCCTATTACGAGTACTTCACCAACCGGATCTTCTTCTACCAGCAATCGGACCTGGACCGGCAGAATCCCAAGGTGTCGGCCTTGCGGAAGCCGCAAACCGTGGCCCATGAGGGGGCGCACCAGATCCTGTCGAATATCGGAGTGCAGCCCCGCCTGAGCCTGTGGCCCTTATGGCTGATCGAGGGCCTGGCCGAGTATTGCGCGACGCCGAGCTTCAAGAAGAAAGGCGTGACCTGGGACCGGCCTGGAACGATCAACGCGTTGCACATGGCAACTCTGCGCGAGCTCGACGACCCTCTGGCGATCGACTTCGAGGGCGGCGGGGCACGTCCGAAGGCGGTCAAGCGGGATCGCTTGCTGATCGAGGCCGAGTCGCTGATTCCCAAGACCCGATTGACGCCGACGGACTACGCCCAAGCCTGGGCCCTGACGCATTACCTGGCCCAGCGGCCGAACGGGGAGTTCGTGAAGTTCCTCAAGTCGATGAGCCAGATGCCGCCGCTGGAGCCGCGGACATCCGAGGAGCATCTGACCGAGTTCCGCAAGTTCTTCGGACAAGACCTGGCCAGGCTCGACAAGAAGGCCGACGAGTACATCCGAAAACTCAGTCAGAAATCGGGATACGACCCGCTGCCTTATTACGTGGTGATCTTCGAGCAACCGCTCGGCGGCGGCATGATCCGCCGCGCGGCGACATATAGCCAGTCGCCCCAGATGATCGAGCAGTGGGTGCAGCAAAGGAGTTCGCCCGACGGCGGCATCCCCAACTGGCAGGCCTTCCCCTACCCCACGCGAACCCGAGCGATCTCGGCCATGACGGAATGGATGAGGAGCAATCAGTAACCTCGATCGGGTCGGAGGCGTCGAGATCGCCCGGTCTGCCCTCTTAATCGTTCATCGCGATTGCCGGTCCGTCTGGTCAAGTCACCGATGACACGCTATCATCGATCTCACGTGGAGATTCGCCCTCGTATCCTTGCGGGGATTTCGGCATCTCTCCACGCCCACCCCTACACGGGGACGTAGCTCAATTGGGAGAGCGCCTGGTTTGCAACCAGGAGGTTGAGGGTTCGATCCCCTTCGTCTCCACTCTAAGTCCTTTAGCGATGAGGTCTTACAATCGCGAGAGGGCTTTGGAAGTAACCTGGCGCTGTGACTGGCCGAAATTGGCTTCATGCGCCCGGACCAGACCGTCGGGCGGCTTCATCACGGCCTGCGCAAAGCTGTTACGATTTCTGAGTATCGGCCTGTTCATCTCGCTCGCTTTTCGCCTATGGCGACGTAAACCCAAGCGTCTCCCGCCTTATCAACATCACCTTCTCGACTCGACGCTCTAGGCGCTTACCGGATGTGATCCCAATTCTGGGCGTCGATGCCGGGAAATCGATTCAAATGAGCCAGGTTCGTCGTAGCAATGGTGACGGTATCGCCAGGCTGGCCGGCGAGGGCCGCCTGGCCAGCGAGGATCGCATCGCCGTCGAGTGCTTCTGGTGACGACGTCGGGACGCCCGATTGCCGAAGGAGAGCCCAGAACTCCGCGGCCTTGATCATCGCGTCCGTCGAGAGGGTCAAGTGCATCAAGCCGCCGCTCGGATCGAGGTAGTACTCAAGACGCCGCAGGCTGCCTATCGCTCGGATGCGGAATAGTTCGCGTCGCACTTCGTAATGAGCAATTTCAGGAATGACGACCGTAGCGCCATTCGCCGATATGGTGTTGAGCCACGAGAGACAGCGCACGACTTGCGGCTTGCTGGGAGCGCGCACGATCAGGCCGAGCGGTCCGCTATCGAGCAAGATCAGCCGCGCCATGATCAGTAAAGACCCTCGAAGAGCTTTCGATGGGGACGATGCGCATCGAGGTCGCGCATCGCCTCTTCCCACGCACCTGGCGGATCCTCGTCTGGCATCGCGAGCATTCGCTCGACCAGATCGGCAATCGCTCGGGCATTCTGGGCCTGTTCTTCAGCGGAGAGTGGCCGAACGCGACCGGTTGCGTCGTTGCAAGGTACGCGATGCCCGGACGGCGCGCTCGGCAACTCTGGCGAGGCCGTTACCATCGAACGGCTCGCGCCGGTTTGCTCATCGAAGTTTTCCATTTCTTGCGTCCCCAAAGCCGCGATCAGACTCGCTCTTTGATTCTACGCCGATCAGCCTCGGCGCGGAAGCCTGGCTCGTGCAACTCCAACGGGCCCCCCTGGGCATCACGCCATGCCGCGGTGATGAGGCTGTGCGGTGTCGAGCTGGGTTTTTTGTTTTGGATCAGCCTCATCTTGGAAGGCCCCCATCAAGGTGCGGGTTCGACTGAAGCCAATCGCAGCGTTTTTTATTGATCAGCCGTAAGGTCGCCGCCACGCTCACTGTCAGCGTGCGCGCTACGGCGGATCCGCACTCATCATCGAGGAGGTCGCGCGTTTGATTGCGAAGCATGGAGCCATCTCGTCCTCAAGGCAGGCCGGGGCAAAGCCACTCCGGGATGGGTCCCTGGAGATGACGCAATTGCCCGTGTTCGAAGACAGCCACCTGACGGTAGGGGACATTCAGGTCGCTGTTGTCGTAAATCAGCACATGAGGTAACCGCGCGATAGCGGCCTGGAGATTGGCGAGGGTTCGAGAAAACCTCGATCGAAGCTTGTCGTCGGGAACATCATGCCCGCCCTGCGCAACGCGCATCGCCACGCGCTCTGTCGATTGATCGGGGCTGGAGAGCCCGATGTAACACAACACCACGACGTAGCCGCACATCGCTGCTTCGGCAAGAAACGCGACCTTGTCGCCTACCGTGTCGGAAAAAACCGTCTCAAAGACGAAGCTTTCCAGACGCCCGACCAGCGCGCGTCTCAAGGCATCCGCCAGACGAGCCGCCTCGTACGGTTCGACTGCGAGCTCGGCGGCCAGCACATCCGCGTTGACGAATCGCAGCCCGGCCGAGGTAAGGTGCGCGTGGAAGAATGTGGTCTTCCCGGCTCCATTCGGACCCGCATTCGCCACAATGATCGGCCGACGATCAAACTCGACGAACTCCGTCAAGGGCATGGGACCGCCTGGAATTCCCGACCGATGAATCGGCCCACGGTTCGCGTGCCATCGCCATCGACCCGGACCAACAGGCCAGGCGAGCCGGGAATTGGCTGATAGTGGGGAAACGGCCGCGACTCGAGGTATTCCACGACGCGCCGGCGCCCCGCAGCCGAATCAATCGAAGCCAAACACTCCGACAGCGGGATTGCCTCGCCGGCCCGCCGAAGGGCGAGTGCTCGGGAGCCTTCGAGCAATGGTTCGATCGCTCGGCCAAGTTGCGCCCAGAACTCGATCTGGCCAGCGATCGAGCGCTCTGCGATCTCGGCGGTCAGCCGAGCATCGAGGATGAGTTCGTCTGATATCTTCACCGGTTGGCTCATTGCGTAATGGTAGCATTTTGCTACCAAGTTGGCAAGTCATCCACGCGCGGGTTTCCGCGGAGCGGGAAGAGAAGTTAGAACCGACTCACATCAACGAATTCAACTCTGCCACGGCAGAGAAACGGCAATAAACCCTGCGAATCCCTGGGAATTGCTCACAAAACCTGGAAAACGCCCCCGGCCGCGCGATCGGTAACTTCTCAATAAGTCCGGGCAAGCGTTTGTCCACTTGTGGACAGCACCCGTCCCTTCCCTTATGAGCCGCGGATGCCTCCGGAGGCCACGAAATCGCGATCCGGACGCTTTAATCGTGGGTGTAGTTCAGCACTGTTCGAATGCACCACCCGGGGTTATTGAGAAGCTACACGGAAAAGGCTTCTGAATCTTTCGGGGTCTTGTGCTATGTACCGTTCCAACCGCCGTTGGCTCGGCGCGAGAAAACCTTCCTCGGCGACCCGCCGCACTCGAGCGTGCTCGATCGAGATCGGATTGCTTGAGGGGCGTTTTATGCTTTCAGGCGCCATGACCCCACCCTCCGCGAGCCCAGAGGTCATGCCTTACACGCTCAACCGCACGGGCTACGAAACGCGAGCAGTCCTTGATGATTCGACAGCTCCAATCGTTACGGCGTCTGCGCACCCATCGTCACTCTGGCCCCCCAACCACAAGTTCGACCCCGTCACAGTCGAGGGTCACGTCGCTGACGACTCGAGTAGCGTCCGCAGAGTAGTGCGGTACCACGTCTTCGATGAGTACGGCCAGGTGCAGCCGAGCGGCGCCGCAACGGTTCGCGCCAACGGAGACTACTCGTTCGTCGTACGGCTTCAGTCAAGCCGCTTGGGGCAAGACAAGGACGGTCGGCTATACACGATTGTCGTCTGGGCGACTGACCCGGCTGGCCACACGGGCTCGGCGACGACATTTGTCGTAGTGCCACACGACCGCGGGCATGGCAACGGCACGGTCATGGTGGCGGCAATGGCAACCACGGGCACGGCAACGGCAGCGGTCATGGTGGCGGCAATGGCAACCACGGGCACGGGCACGGCTGAGAGGTGACGGCGAGAGCGAGCTTGGGGATGGGTGGGATGAAACGGCTTCTCGCATCCCTTGAGCAGACACCGTCGCTGTCGAGGCCGACGAGCCCCTTTGACGGGCCCCAGATTTGCGGCAAGCTGGTGTTGGGCCCAAGGAAGCAGCAAACTTCCGACGGCCAAGCCTCGGACGCGGAGTCCTGACCTCGGCTCCGAGGCGCCTTCTGGAATCAACTCAGCCCTCATGGGAGTACGTCACTCCAGTGTAAAACCGATCCGCCAGGCTTCCCAGCGGTCCGGCCGGGAACCACCTGACGGGAACGCACGATTTACGATCTGGTACCCGCCGAGCTGAAAAAGTGGTGCCCTCGCGGGCTGTTACTGACACCCAGGGCCTGCAAGAGACCACGGTAATTGGCCAAAACGGCCCGGAAATTTGGGTGTACATACCCAGTTCGATGTCCGAACTCGATCAGGATCTGCACTCCGTGCCGTAGCAGCGGTTCGGCCTCGCCTCGGCGGTTGGTGGCTTTAAGAAGTAGGGTCGGGTTATTGAGGTTGATTTCAATGTTGGGATGGTTCCCACCGCGTCGAGTTGTCGCCCGGTCCGGTGGTCCGATGTGTAGCATGGCGGGTCGGGACAGGTCGTTGGCGATCGCGGTTGAGGCTCAGTCAGGCACGGACTCGGCTCCAGGAGGGAGGAATGGTCGTGAAAGGAAGGTCTTGCTATTTCGGCGCCGCTGATTATTATCAGGAGATGTTGAATCGCTCGTGGCGGGCGATGAGATAGTGGCTATGGCGGCCCCACCTTGCGTTCTGCGCAGAGATGGGGTTTTTTTTATGCGCACCGGGTGAGGTGACATACGACAAGGGGCATCCCAATGACGTCCAACCCGAGTCAAGTGATCGTCACGACCGAGGATTTCTCGTTCCACTCGGTCCACGGCTTGCCCGTCCACCATCGAGACTTTCCCGAAGAGCTGATCGCTCTGGGTATCGGCCTGGCGCAACGCCGCACCCCTTGCATCAGCCTTCACGTGCAAGGCTGCCTCAAGGCGGGAGCCTCACGCGAGCAGATCCTGGAGGCGGCGGGCTTGGCCGTTGTGATGCAGGGCGGGCCGGCGTTCACGCACGTGCCGTAAGTTCTGGCCGCGCTCGAGCGCCTCCAAGGCAAGCGTGGGACTTGAAGGGCAGACCGATGGCCGATTCAGACGAACTGGAGAGCCAACGAAGATGCCTCATGACTCGGATCGAAGGATGGCCGGTATTGATTTCACCATTGCGGTTTTTGCCCCGCGAGGCGGCAATCCACGAGGAGAGCCAGTCATGCCGGAATTGAGCCGCCGCCAGGTGGAGATTACCAACGCGCTCGGCTTCCACCTCAGGGCGGTCAGCCAGTTCGTTCAACTGTCTCGGCAGTTCCAAGCCAATGTTCGAGTCTGCTGCGACGGCCGTGCGGCCGACGGTCGCAGCATCCTGGATTTGATGACGCTGGCCGCCGGGTGTGGTGCCCGACTCGAAATCGAAGCGACCGGGCTCGAAGCCGAGGAGGCCATCGCCGCTCTCGGCGCGCTCATCGAGGCCCGGTTCCATGAAGGCGGTGATGCGCGGAATGAGCGATTCGATTGCTGATTCCCTCGGTGGTAGCCCCAGCCATTCGATACCAGGCACGGCCGGGAGCTACGGTCCAGGAAGCAAACACGGCTTCCATCGGAGTCGGTTTCATGTGGTTCGGAGACCATCTCGTCGATCGCCTGGGCGAGTTACCGGCCCGCGCCGACATGAACGGACAGTTTGAAGCACTTGTGATCGACGTAGCACTATATATA
Organism: Isosphaeraceae bacterium; assembly: GCA_052148775.1. GTDB lineage: Bacteria > Planctomycetota > Planctomycetia > Isosphaerales > Isosphaeraceae > CAVZRC01. Next base: position 11,912 of record JBKQHM010000338.1, read on the forward strand.
TCGTATCCTGAGACCTTGACGACGCCTGCACGAGGTATCTTCTATCCGGGATCGATCAGGGAGCACGAACGATGGTCAACAAACGGGCATCCAATCCACACATTCGATGGTTCGATGAGATCGGCATCGAGGATGTCGCGCTCGTCGGCGGCAAGAACGCCTCGCTGGGCGAGATGTACCGGGAGCTGACTCCCAAGGGAGTGAAGGTGCCTAACGGCTTCGCCGTTACGGCCGACGCCTACCGCTACTTTTTGCGCGAGACCGGTGTTGACCGCCGGCTACGGGAGGTCCTCCAGGGTCTGGACACGGGCGACATCGAGAACCTCCGTCAGCGAGGCCGCGAGGCGCGCGACCTGATCCTCGAGGCCGACCTGCCCCAAGACCTCCAGCAAGCGATGGTCACCGCGTACGAGCAACTCTCGGAGGGCTGCACTCACCCGCTGGACGTCGCCGTGCGCAGCAGCGCCACCGCGGAAGACCTGCCGGATGCCAGCTTCGCCGGCCAGCAGGAAAGCTACCTGAACGTTCGGGGTAGCCAGGTCCTGCTCGAGACCTGCAAGCGCTGCTTCGCCTCCCTCTACACCGATCGGGCCATCTCCTACCGCGTGGACAAGGGGTTCGACCACTTCAAGGTCGGTCTGTCGATCGGCGTCCAGCTCATGGTGAGGTCTGACCTGGCCGTCTCCGGAGTGATGTTTTCCATCGATACCGAGACTGGGTTCCGTGACGCCGTGTTGATCAACGCCGCCTATGGCCTGGGCGAGAACGTGGTTCAGGGGTCGGTCAATCCCGACGAGTACTACGTCTTCAAGCCGACCTTGAAGCAAGGCTTCCGGCCGATCCTCCAGAAGCTGGTCGGCACCAAGGAATTCAAGCTGATCTACGACGCCGGCGGCGGCAAGATGACCAAGAACGTCCCGGTGGCGCCCGAGGACCGCAATCGCTTCGCCGTCAGCGACGACGAGATCCTCAGACTGGCCGGCTGGGCCTGCATGATCGAGGACCACTACACAGCCAAGCGTGGCCAGCCCACGCCGATGGACATGGAATGGGCCAAGGACGGACGGACCGGCGAGCTGTTCATCGTCCAGGCACGTCCCGAGACCGTCCAGTCGCAGAAGAAGCTGGACACGATCGAGGTCTACAGTCTACGGTCCAAGGGCCGGGTGCTGGTCAGCGGCCGGAGCGTCGGCGAGAAGATCGGCCGGGGGCCGGTGCGTGTGATCAAAAAGGTGGAGAACCTGCATCAGTTCCGTGACGGCGATGTCCTCGTCACCGACAAGACAGATCCCGACTGGGAACCGACCATGAAGAAGGCGTCGGCCATCGTCACGAATCGTGGCGGCCGGACCTGCCATGCGGCCATCGTGAGCCGCGAGCTGGGCCTTCCGGCGGTCGTCGGGACCGAGCGAGGCACCGAGCTGCTCCACGACGGCCAGGAGGTCACGGTCTCCGGCGCCGAGGGAGATACGGGCTTCGTTTACGAGGGCCTGCTTGACTTCGACGTTCAGCGTCAGAATCTTCGGGAGCTGGAACGCCCGAAGACGCGGATCATGATGAACGTGGGAAACCCCGAGGCGGCGTTCCGGCTCTCCTTTGTCCCGAACGACGGCGTCGGCCTTGCCCGCGAGGAATTCATCATATCCACGTACATCAAGGTCCATCCGATGGCCTTGCTCGACTATCAACACCTGGACGATAGCGCGGTGCGGGCCGAGATCGATCGCCTGACTGCAGGCTACGACGACAAGCCTCAATTCTTCGTGGACAAGCTCGCGCAAGGCGTTGCGATGATTGGTGCGGCGTTCTATCCCAAGGATGTCATCGTCCGCCTGAGTGACTTCAAGACCAACGAGTACGCCAACCTCGTCGGCGGGCGGCCCTACGAGCCGACCGAGGAGAACCCCATGCTGGGCTTCCGCGGCGCGTCGCGCTACTACGACCCGCGCTACCGCGACGGATTCGCCCTGGAATGTCGCGCGATGAAGAAGGTGCGCGACGAGATGGGGCTGACGAATGTCAAGCTCATGGTACCCTTCTGCCGGACCGTCGAGGAGGGCCAGCGCGTCACGGCCGAGATGGTCAAGCACGGGCTGAAGCGCGGGGAGAACGGTCTGGAGGTCTACGTCATGTGCGAGATTCCCAGCAACGTCATCCTCGCCGAAGAGTTCGCCGAGATCTTCGACGGCTTCTCGATCGGCTCGAACGACCTCACCCAGCTCGTCTTGGGTGTGGACCGCGACTCGGAGATCATCGCCCACCTCTTTGACGAACGGAACGGGGCGGTTATGCGCTTTATTGAGGAAGTCATTCGCAGGGCCCGGGCGTGTGGCCGAAAAATCGGCATCTGCGGGCAGGCGCCGAGCGACTACCCGGAGTTCGCTCGCTTCCTGGTTTCGTGTGGCATCGACAGCATTTCGCTCAATCCTGATACGGTCTTGAAGACCACACGCGAGGTCCTGGACATGGAAAAACAGTTGCGCGAGCATCCGAGCCCAGCACCGGCACCAGCCGCAGGAGTGCCCGGGAAGAAAAGTGGGGATCGTCCCAAGACCGAGGGATTGACAGCATCTCGGCCCTGACACTGGCGGTCCGTTTCCACACCAACCCGAAGCGTCAGCGAGGTCTTCCGCAAGTCCTTGCGGTCGAATGGGAAAGATCCTCGCCGACGCTTCGGGTTGGTGTGTACGGCAAGCGGAGGTGGAGTCCTCGAACTGTCAACCTGCCGATGGTGTACTTTGGGACAATCCCGAAAAGTGGGCGAACCGTTGGCGCATGAGATTGCCGGCCAAGGCAGCGCGAGGGATCAGTGATGTGC
>JBKQHM010000339.1:0-25125 GCA_052148775.1 Isosphaeraceae bacterium
GTCGCGCTGGGCCTGGAGCAGGTTGGCCGGGAGCCGCTCGCTACGGTATCCGTCGTAATAGGCCAGGGCGGAAGTCATGGCGGGCAGCGGGATGCCGTGGGTGATCGCCGCGGCGCAGGCTTGCCGCCAGCCTTGCTGGCAACGCTCGATCTCGTCGCGGAAGTACGGGTCGAGCAGGAGGTTCGTCAGCTTCGGATTGTTGTCGAACGCCTCCTTGATCTTGCCCAGGAAGGCGCTGCGGATGATGCAGCCGCCGCGCCACATCAGGGCCACGCCGCCCCGGTTGATCTCCCACTTGGACTCGCGCGCCATGGCGTCCATGAGGGCGAATCCCTGGGCGTAGGAGATGATCTTGCTGGCATAGAGCGCGTTCTCGATGGCGTCGACCAGGGATGCGTCGGGCCGGTCAGAGGCGGCCGCGGGTCCCTTGAGGATCTTCGACGCGGCGACCCGTTCTTCCTTCTGGGAGGAGAGACATCGGGCGAAGACGGCTTCGGCGATCAGGGTGAGCGGAATCCCCAGGTCGCAGGCGGAGTTCACCGTCCACTTTCCGGTGCCCTTCTGGCCCGCAGCGTCGAGGATCAGGTCGATCATCGGGCGGCCGGTCTCGGGGTCGGTGATGCCGAGGATGTCGCGGGTGATCTCGATCAGGTAGCTGTCGAGCGGGCCGGTGTTCCATCGGGCGAATACGTCGTGGATGGCGGCGGGCTCCATGCCGAGCATCTCACGAAGGAGGTGATAGGCCTCGCAGATGAGCTGCATGTCGCCGTACTCGATGCCATTGTGCACCATCTTGACGTAGTGGCCGGCCCCTTCCGGCCCGACCCAGTCGCAGCACGGCGTGCCGTCGGGAACCTTGGCGGCGATGGCCTGGAAGATCGGCTTGACGTGCGGCCACGCCTCGGGATTGCCGCCGGGCATGATCGACGGCCCCTTGAGCGCACCCTCCTCGCCGCCGGAGACGCCGGTGCCGATGTAGAGGAGCCCCTTGGCCTTGAGCTCCTGGGTGCGCCTGGTGGAGTCGGGGAAGTGCGAATTGCCGCCGTCGATGAGGATGTCGCCCGGCTCCAGGAGCGGGGCCAGCTCGTTGATCACGTCGTCGACCGGGGCGCCCGCCTTGACCATGATCATGATCTTCCGCGGGGGCTTCAAGGCCGCGACCAGCTCCTCGACCGAGTGCGTGCCGACGATCTTCTTCCCCTTGGCTCGACCCTCGACGAACGCGTCGACCTTCGACGTCGTCCGGTTGAAAACGGCGACCGTGAACCCATGACTCTCCATGTTCAGGACCAGGTTCTCTCCCATCACCGCCAGGCCGATCAGTCCGATATCGGCGCTTTTCGGGCTCGTCGCCATGCTCATGATCCTTGTCGAACGGGTTGAAGGAATTCCGCGAAAGGGATTGTACCAACCCGTCGCGATCATTTCGACAGGGGGGGCGCGACCGGGAAAACTCGTGCGGTCGGGCCTGCTCTGTCGTATCATCGGTATCCAAGTCTCGTCGTCCGATTGGGATGTGCTAACGATCGGCGGCACGGCACGACCAACTCGGGGGCCCTTGCATGAACGCTCCGTCATCGGATCGTAATCTCCTCCTGGGCATCCTGGCCCTCCAGATGGACTTCATCACGAGGGACGCGCTCGTCGAGGCGATGCATGTCTGGACGCTGGAGAAATCCCGGTTACTGAGCGACATCCTGGTCGAGAGGTGCGAGCTCGACCCGACCGATCGTGTGGCGCTGGAGGGCCTGGTGGATCGTCATATCGCCCGCCACGGAGGCGACGCGAAGAGGAGTCTCTCGTCGATCGAGCCCGCGGCGCCGGTCCGGGCGGCACTCGAGCCGCTCGAGAGAGACCCCGAGCTGAGCGAGAGCTTGAGCCAGCTCGGGATGGCGAGCACGGCGACGGATCGCGGATCCGATCCGGGCCGTACCGCTTCTTACCGCACGATCGAGGAGGAGACGGGCGGACGTTATCGCATCCTCGGCCTGCACGAGGAGGGAGGGCTGGGCAGCGTCTTCCGGGCGATCGACAAGGAGGTGCACCGCGAAGTCGCGCTGAAGCAGCTCAAGGAGAAGAATTCTTCGGATCCCCAGAGTCGGGCCCGGTTCGTCTTGGAAGCCGAGATCACGGGCAACCTGGAACACCCCGGTGTCGTGCCGGTCTACGGCAAGGGTCGATATGAGGACGGCCGTCCGTATTACGCCATGCGATTCGTCCGCGGAGAGACGTTCAAGGCGGCGATCGACCGGTTCCACAAGGATTTGGCTTCGAGGACGGACCCGGGGGGACATCACCGCGAGTTTCAGAAGCTCGTGAGACGGTTCCTGGTCGTCTGCGAGACGATGGCCTACGCTCACAGCCGAGGGGTGATCCACCGCGACCTCAAGCCTCGGAATATCCTCCTCGGGCCCTACGGTGAGACGTTGATCGCGGACTGGGGGCTGGCGAAGGTCGTGGGCCGTTCCGAGTCGGTCGGAACGGACGAGGCGACCTTACGGCCGTGCTCGAGCGACGGATTGCAGCCGACGATGGCCGGGTCTCACTTCGGTACTCCCGAATACATGAGCCCGGAACAGGCCAGGGGAGACATCGATCACCTGGGGCCGGCCACCGACGTCTACAGCCTGGGTGCAACGCTCTATTACTTGCTGACCGGGAAGCATGCGTTCCGCGGGGACAATGCCCTGGAAGTGCTCGCCAAGGTCAAGGAGGGCGGATTCCGCCCTCCTCGGGAGGCCAAGCCGGGCGTACCTCGCGCCCTCGACGCGATCTGCCTCAAGGCGATGGCCCTCGAGCCGGAGGACCGCTACACCTCATGTCGCACACTGGCCGATGACCTGGAACATTGGCTGGCCGACCAGCCCGTCTCGGCCTACCCCGAGCCGCTCGCGACCCGGGCGATGCGAGGAATCCGGCATCACCGCCACCTGGTCGCCAGCGTGGCGGCGATCCTGATCCTGGCGCTCGTCGGCATCCTCTTCCACGACCGGAGGCTCGCGCAGGAGAACGCGCGGGTCGTGCAGGCTAACGAGCAGTCCCACAAGCAGCTCGAGATGACGCGTAAGGCCCTACGCGAGCAATTCCGACTGGTCGCCGACCAACTGCCCAGGCTCCCCGAGAGCGAGTCGTTGCGGGAGAGCCATACGAAGAAGATGCTCGGCCTGTTCCAGGAGCTCTTGATATCATATCCGGACGATCCCGACATCCGTTTCGAGATGGCCGAGGTCTACCGGATCCTCGCGTTGGTCCGCCGCGGGACCGGGCAACTCGAAGGTGCCCTGGATTGCCATCGGGCCGCCACGAGCCATTACCTGAGGCTCGTCGACAATCCGAAGAAGCGATTCCCGGCACTGCGCGGGCTGGTCCAGACGCTCACCGACTGCGGCGAATTGTACCGGATGAGTGGTCGAACCGGCATGGCCGTCGCCGAATACCAGAGGGCCCTGGGCTATTGCGACCGGCTGGCCGATGATCCGGATTCGTCGCACTACCGGAACCGTAAGGTGGAACTTCTCATCAACCAATCGGAGCTGCTGCTCGTACAGGGACGTGGGGAGGAAGCGCTGGCGGGTACGGATCAGGCGGTCAAGCTCCTCGAGACGCCTCCGCCTGTCGGCGCGAAGGTCGTGGCCTTCGAGAGGGGCACCTGGTTGCTCGCCATGGCCCTGACGGATCGAGGTCTTTCGTTCCGCCAGATTGGCGATCCCGCACGCGCCGAGGCCGATTTCCGGCGGGCCCTGGCGGTCATCGACACGATCCACGCCGATTCGAATTATTACCGGGACGCCCAGTGCCAGCGCACGGTCGCCCTGGATCGATTCGGCGATTTCCTGCTCGCGAACGAGAGGCGTGGGAATGAAGCCGGGTCGAGGTTTGCTGAAGCGGTCGGAATTCTGCGCCGTCTCGTCAAGGACCACCCGGGATACCCATACTATCGCGAAGAGCTGGCGGTTGCGCTGACCGGCAAGGCACAAAGTGACCTGGCCCAAGGCCGTGGGGCGGAGGCCGATCGGGAATGCGGGGAAGCCATGACGATCCTCGATGGGCTGCGCGCCTCGGAGCCGAGTAATCCCCAATACTTCAGCCTGCTGGCGCAGGCGCGCCTGGTAGGCCGATCTCTGTCGCTCTCACGTGGGGGTGAAGGCGAGGCACGTCAAGAACTCGAATTGGCGGTCTCGAGCCTGACCCGGGCGCTGGAACTCGATCCCGACCGCAGACTCGACGGGGAGTTGCTCACCAGGCTGAAGCACGATGGCGAGCACGCGCCAGCCAAATGAGACTCCTCTGAGGCCGCCATGGGCGAGTAAAGAGGCGTGAGGTGCCTTCCTCGGACGACGCGTCGCGTGCCCGGAGGAATCGGTCGACCCTGTCCCGGTTTGAGGTCTATGCTGACGGCGGATCCAGATCGATGTCCGAGACCTTCCCTATATCCTTGTCGCCGAAGTGCGGCTTGGGAAGATCACTGGGTGGGTCGGTGTCTGCCAGGCGATACATCAGATCGAGGATCGCGGGAGAGACCTGGTTCGAGATCCCCTGCGATCTGAGTTTCGCGGGGAGTAGGCTCATTCGCTCGAGGGACTCCCTCGTCGCGAGATAATGCTCGATCTCAGAGTAAATCGAACCGGGCGGACGATCCGCCTCGACGGTCGCGAGGAGGCGCCGCAGTTCGCCGATCAGTTCCATCGGCCTGGTCGGCAATTGAGGTCGTCCGGACCCGGGCGGAGGATTATCGTCGTTCGACCCGCCGACGGTACCCGTTCCCGTCCCTGGCGCTGGGGCGGGCCGCACCGGCAACCTCAAGAGCGGCCCCGTCGAACGGAGGAAGAATGAGAAACCCCATCCCCTGCACCCCGGCCTGGCCTTGAAGGGGCTCCGCGCGAGATATGAAACCGTTATCACGTAAGGGAATTTAGGGTCCGGCGGATTGGGGTCCTGGCTCTTCTCGCACGCGATTACATCCCATTCGCATTCATACAAGAGACCCAACTGCGGGTACTCGGCTTTGTAGAGCAGGCTGGTTGGAGAGAACCGTCGATGCAAATAAGGGGGATTCGTACCATCGGAGTCGTCGTGGACCCGGAGCGTCAGCGTGAACGGCCTCCCGTGCTTCCAGGACTGCTCATATCCGCGTGGAACGATGATTTGTTTGTCATGATAATTATAATATCTGGATTTTTCAACGGCCATGGTGCGGACTCCTCGGGTTCGCGATTCGTCGAACGACCGGAAGCGGACGCCCTCGTCGGATATCAATCGATCCATTATCGGAGTGAAGTGCCCCATTTTCAATGGGTTTTCTTCATCACTGGATGGCGACGCGTGGCCAAGTCGCGCTCAAGTATACCGCCAGGTCGGCCGATCGGGGAGGAGCTGTTCGAAGCGTGCGGTCTGGGCATGCATGTACTCGCCGGCGTAGGTGCCGGCGAAGAAGCGGGGCAGGGCCTCCTCGAAGAAGCGCTGCCAGGAGGCGTCCTCGCTGCCGGGGTCGATCGGGTAAAAGAGGGCCGCGTTGGCCTCGGCCGCCTTCCGGTCGCCCGGGGCGTCGCCGACCATCAGGATCTTGTCCGGATCGTAGCGTCCGGCCGCCGCCAGGGCGAGGTGCTCCTGCTTGCTCCCCATCTCCTGACCGGCGATCAGCGAGACATAAGGGCGGAGTCCGTGCTCGTCCCACTCGCGCACCAGCGCCTCGCCCGGCGTGGCCGAGACCACCATCACGTCGGCCCTGCCCTGCATGCTCTCCAGCGACTCGCGGACGAACGGGAACGGCGGGACGTCCTTGACGATCTCGCCGATGGACCGGTTAACCGCCTCGCTCCATTCCAGCGCCAGGGCCAGGTCGGGGTCTCCGGTCGCGTGGACCTCCGCCTTGAGCGCCGGGTTCGAGAGCCGGGTCTCCCGATCGATCCAGCCTCGCAGGCCCGCCATCGCCGGGATACGCGGTCGCCTCCGTAGGACTTCGGGACGCTCCAATATCAGGTCGATCGTCAGCACCAGACCGGGAAACCGGTTGATCCCGCGATACTTGGAGTATAAGTTGACGAATTCGGCCGCCTCCCGGACATACTTGGAGATCGCCGCGAGCTCGTAGGACCTGATGATGTTCGGGATGAAGCATTCCTTGTGCTTCACCTCCATGGTGTCGAACGCACATCCATCGCTATCGATACCAATGAAGAAATCGCGGGACTTCACGAACTCCCGGAGGGGAGATCGCGGATCAATCGGCGCGGTCATACATAGCTCCTCCCCGATCCACTTCGCAGCCAGGATCGGACGGATGTACGGAGGTCGCGAGGTTTGGTGAGGTAACGCGTTCGTTTGGAATGGGCTTACGGCGGTCGACTCCGGTCCGGGTGTCGGCACAGCTTGAGGGAATGTTAGTAATTAGGGATGATCTTGTCCAGTCACTCGCGAATCGGGTTCGTGTCCGGCTCCGTGCAAGGAAGCGCGGTCGATTGCGATGACAATGCTCGAGCCGCATCGAATCGGAGTGTTCGCCAGACGCTTGACGGTGCCCGCCTTCGATTGAGTGTCCGGTGGCGATGTGGTATCGTCATGGTCACGCGTGGATCGCGAAACCGTAACCCTTTCGATGTTTTCGTGTCACGTCGCGACTTGAGTGGACATCTCGGGGAGCGAGGGGATCGTATCGAGCCAGTCCAGGGAGGCCCTCCATGGCGACCTTCGAGCGCCCGAAGTCGGCGGACGGCGTCCCGCTCGACCTGCTCCCAGTCATCCGCAATTCCGGGGTACTGTCGGAGAAAGCGATCGCCGACATCAAGAGCAAGATCCTCCAGGGGGAGTACCCCATGGAATCGGTCGCGCTGGCCGAACGGTTGGTGCGCGACAACGTCCTTACGTCCTACCAGGTCAAGCGGTTCCTCGGCAATCGGTCAAACGGACTGATCGTCGGGCGCTATATCATCCTCGACCGGATCGGGTCCGGCTCGATGGGTCGGGTCTACAAGGCCCACCATGTCATGATGGACCGCGTGGTCGCACTCAAGATCATCTCGCCGGAGATCGCGTCGAACGACCGCGTCGTCGCGCGGTTCCAGAGGGAGATGAAGCTAGTCGGCCGGCTCGACCATCCGAATGTGGTCCGTGCCTTCGACGCCGACCAGATCCAGAGGGTGCTCTACATCGTGATGGAATACGTGCCGGGCTACAGCCTGGGCGAACGGTTGAAGAGGGGGCCGATCCCGCCGCTGGAGATGATCGACTACGCCGCACAGGCGGCCCAGGGGCTGGCGCATGCCCACGATCAGGGGATCGTGCATCGCGACATCAAGCCGTCCAATATGTTGCTGAACCGGGAGGGCCGGATCAAGATCCTCGATCTCGGTCTCGGCGTTCTGATGGAGGCGGATAACTCGGCGACATTTGCGACCGCCGACGGCATCGCGGTCGGGACCGTGGACTACATGTCGCCGGAACAGGCGTGCGGGCGTGACGTGGATGGTCGCAGCGACCTCTATGGATTGGGCTGCGCGATGTATCACCTCATGACGGGGAAATTGCCGTTCCCCGGTACATCGCCGATCGAGCGATTAGGAAAGCGGATCAGCGGTCGGCATGTGCCGATCACGGAACATCTCCCCGACATACCGTCGAGCTTCGTCCGGATCCTCGACAAGATGCTGGCGCACAAGCCGCATGAGCGATTTTCCAGCGCGGCCGAGTTGGCCGATGCGCTCCTGGGCCTGACCCGGCCCAGGGCCAAGAGCATCGGCCCGGCCGGGGCCTCGGCATCCGGCAAGGCCGCCACCGTCGAGGCGAAGGGCGTTGAGGCGAAGCCCGTTCCTCCTCCGTCACCCACCATCGTGGAAGTCCGGCCGAGTTACCCGCGCTGGTTTGCGCCGTTGGCGCAATCGGTCGAGCGGCGACCGAGGAGCGCGCTGGCCGGAGTGATCCTGACCCTGGCGTTCACATTCGGCGCGGGGCTCGCGCTCGGGTATTTGCTCAAGTAGAGCTGCCGATCAGGCGACCGGTCAATGGTGCGAGCCCGCGCCGGCCGGGGCGTGATGGGCGGGTGCCTTGGAAGGTTCGGGCTTTCGCGTGAAGATTTCCCGCAAGGCGCCCTCCAGTTCGGGATAGTGGAAGGTGTAACCGAGCCCGAGCACCTTGGCGGGGAGGACCTTCTGGCCGGTTGTGACCACGCTGGCCACTCCGCCGAGCACGAGCTGGAGCATGGCGTCGGGCGGGCCGACGGGCAGATAGAACCTCCAGGGGGTGGCCTTCTTCCGGAGAACGCCCGAGAAGGTCCTGGCGAAATCGGCGTTTCGGACGGGATTGGGGGCCGTCCCGTTCAGTGGGCCGATGGCTTGCGGGTTCTCGATGGCGAGGCGGAAGATGCCGACGATGTCGTCGATATGGATCCAGCTCATCCACTGCATCCCCTCGGCCGGCCCGAGCTTGCCCTTGCTGCCGATCGGGGCGCCGGGGCCCATCTTGAAGATCGGGGTCATGATGCGAAGGGCAGCCTCATTTGGCGCCAGCACGATCCCGGTGCGGACCATCGCGCGGCGCACGCCGATGTGGTCGAGGGGTTCGGAGACTTCTTCCGTCTCGCGAGAGACGATGGCCAGGAAATCGGTGCCCGAGGGGCTGGCCTCGGTCAGTTCTTCATCCTGGTGCGGCCCGTAGAAGCCGATCGCCGAGCCCTGGACGAAGACCTTCGGACGCGAGCCGGCTTGCTTGATCGCCGCGACGACTTGCTCCGCGCCGTAGACGCGGCTGTCGCGGATCTTGGCCTTGACCGCCGCACTCCATCGCTCTGCGAAGATATTATGCCCCGCCAGATTCACGACCGCCTCGCAGCCGTCGACCTCGTCTTGCCAGGGGCCCGGGGTGGTCGGGTCGCCCTGGATGACCTGGTAGGCCCACATCTCCGGGTCGCGGCGGACATGGTCCGCATTCCGTGACAGGATGACCGGATGGTGCCCATCCTCCAGGAGGGTGCGAGCCAACTGCCGGCCAATTAATCCAGACCCGCCCGTGATGAATACTCGCATTTTCCTCACCCTTCCCAAGCCGATAGATTGACATCTGTAGAACTGAGGACAATCTCGAGGCGCTCGGCATGCCGAGACGGGCTAGGGCGCCGTCGAGACAAACGTCTCGTTTACCTGCCGACCGTTCCGGCAACGCCGTCTCGGGGAGGTAGGTCGAACCTCGAGTTGTCGCGATGAGACATCATTGTGCGCGGGTATGCCGATCGTCAAGGAGCACGTAGTGTACGGCGATGGCGGGCGAACGATCGTGGCGAAGAAGGAATGGTAATCCTTGTTTGAAACCTGGATGAAGTTCGGTGGGTCTCATTGGAGATGGGGCTCGACTCTGATAATATCCTGGAATCCTGGTCGAGACGATCAGCTCGGGCTCCTCGAATAACCGCGATGCTCAGCCCCAGGATCCCATCCGGGGAACGGGTCGATACCCGGGAGATGTGGCCCCCATGGCTTCCAAGGTCCGTAAATGGTTCGAACTGCCGCACATGCTCAACGCGTACAAGCGAGGAGCGCCGCTCATCCTGGTCAACGGCCTTGCCGAGCAACCGGAGAGCTGGTTCGCCAACCGACGCCACCTGACGCGTCATTTTGACGTCAAGGTGCCGGAGATCCTCGTCTACGACGGGGAGGCGCTTCATCGGCGGATCGATTCCGGGGGTGAGGTGACGGTCGACTACCTCGCCGATCGGCTCGGCCAGTTCCTGGACGAGTTCGTCCAGCGACCTCCCTATCACCTCGTCGGCTCGAGTCTCGGGTGCCAGGTGATCCTGACCTATGCGGTTCGCCATACGGAGAAGGTCTCGAAGATCGTCCTGATCTGTCCCTCGGGCTTCCACGGGGATGAGAACCTCCCCATGATCGAGGGGGTTCGTCGCAGTAACTATGACTCCCTGGTGAAGTCGGTTTTCCATCACGGTCGATTCGCGACCGAGGGGCTCGTCGAAGGCCTGCGCGACAAGTTCCAGAACCGTCGCTGGAAGATGGGCGTCCTCCGGACGCTACGGGGTACGATGGGCCACTCCGTGGCCGGCCTGCTGCCGGAGATCACCCAGCCGACGCTGGTGATCTGGGGGGCCAACGATCGCGTGCTCTCCGATGTCGCCGGCTCGATCCGGGCCGCGGACAGGCTGCGTCGCGTCCGACAGGTCGTGATCCCGAAGTGCGGACATGCCCCGCAGATCGAAAAGGCGCGGCTGGTGAATCACCTGATCTCGCGATTTCTCCGCGACAAGCTCAAGACCATCCCCCCCGCGCTCGACGCCCGGAAAAGCTTGATCTTGAAGGCGGGTGCCGAGGATCATTCACTCCTTGGTCATTGGTCGATGGTCATTGGTCGTTAGAGGCTGTCATGAAGGTTTAGCCCGAATTTCCTCGCATTCTCGTCTGTAGGGTTCCGTGAGCCTGGTGTCGAAGCCGCACCCTTAGTGCCTGTTAGGAACTGTTCTCCCGCCTTTCCGGGCACATTGGGCTGTAGGCGGGGTCTGTGGTCCCGCGATCGGACCCGCGGCCTCGCAGAGGCCACCTACAGAAGATGGAAAGGTTCATAACACGCTCTCATTGAGGCCCTCTTCAGGAGAGGGAGAGGTTCATCAGCGAGTTGATAAAAGGTCCGCCTCTGGATCGAGCTGTCGCGGACCAGTGACCAATGACCAATGACAAATAACCAATGACAGATTTCACGCTTTTTCTCGGCAAGTTCGTCTCCCAGCTTTCGCGCGGCAATCCGATCGCGAGCATTGCCCCGAGCAGTCGGTGGTTGTCCCGGACGACCGTCCGGAACATCGATTGGGACCGCGTGAATGTCTTGCTCGAGCTGGGTGCGGGTACCGGTCCGATCACGCGGGTGCTCGCCGAGCGGGCACGGCCCGACTGCAGGGTGGTGGTTATCGAGCGCGACGCCGACTTCGCCCGACTGTTGCGCGAGCGATACGGGACCCTCGCGAACTTCGATGTGATCGAAGGAGATGTGCGCGATCTCAGCTCGATCCTGGCCGATCGTGGAATCGAGCAGGTCGACCACGTGATCTCGGGGCTGCCGGTGCCGTCGTTCCCGGATGAACTGAGGCGCAGCCTGTTCCGGGAGGTCCGGGCGATCCTACGCCCCGAAGGGACCTACAACCAGATCACGGAGCTTGCCTGGGTCTACTGGAGGTTCTATCTTCGGTATTTCGAGCAAGTCGATTTCGTGTTCGAGCCGCGCAACCTGCCTCCGGCCGGGGCCTACTTCTGTCGGGGTGCGAAGTTCCTCTCCTGATGGGCCATGGATACATTAGTCGATGCGTCTGAGGGATGGTCGAGCCTCGCACGCCGCGGGTCGGTACGCAGCCTGGTCAACCTGGGTTTCCACCTTGGGGCCCGGCTCCGGACCGCCGCCCTGGCCGATGCGGATGCGGTCGCGATGCAGGCGCGGACGTTGCGGAACCTGGTTCATCGGGCGAGAAAGACTCGGTTCGGCCGCGACCATCGGTTCGCGCGGATCGACTCGGTCGCCGATTTCCAGGCCGCGGTCCCGCTCCGGACCTACGAATCGCTCTGGACCGACTACCTGCGAGATCAATACCCGGTCTTCAGAGACCTGACGTGGCCGGGACTCATCCCGTTCCTGGCGTTGACCAGCGGCACGACGCAGGGCGCGACCAAGTACATCCCGGTCTCGGCCGAAATGGTCGCGTCCAATCGGAAGGCCGCCCTGACCATGCTGGCGTTCCATGGCCGGGCCTATCCGGAGTCCCGGTTGTTCCACGGACGTCTCTTCTTCCTGGGCGGATCCGTCGAACTGGGGCAGCCGGCCCCGGGCGTCTTCGAGGGCGACCTGAGCGGGATCGCCGCCGTGCAACTGGCCCCGTACCTCCGGCCTTACACGTTTCCTCCCCTCGAACTGGCGCTCGAGCCCAACTGGGATCGGAAACTTTCCCGGTTCGCCGAGCAGAGCCGTCGCGAGCCGATCACACTGGTGGGGGGCGTACCGAGCTGGCTACTGATGCTCTTCCAGCGGCTCCTCGATCAGTCGGGCAAGGCGACGATTGCGGAAGTCTGGCCCGAGCTGGAAATCGTCGTGCACGGAGGGGTGAAGTTCGACCCGTACCGCGAGGCATTCCGATCGATTCTGGGATCGCCCCGAATCCGGTTGCTCGAGACCTACGTTTGCTCGGAGGGCTTCGTGGCCTTCGGAGACCCGCGGACGGAGTTGCTCCGGCTGGTCTACGACCACGGCGTGTTCTTCGAATTCATCCCGGTCGGCGAGCTGGACTCGGTTCGGCCGATGCGACACTGGCTGGGGAATGTCGAGCGTGGGGTGAACTATGCCGTGATCGTCTCGACGTGCGCCGGGATGTGGGCCCACGTCATCGGCGACACCGTCCGCTTCGAGTCGGTGGATCCGCCGCTCCTGACCTTCACTGGCCGGACCCGTCAGACGCTGTCCGCATTCGGGGAGCACCTGATCAATGAGGAACTGGAGGGTGCGGTCGCCTGTGCCGCGACGGCCACGGGCGCCTCGGTGCGGGACTGGCATGTCGGCCCGATCTTCGAGGGATCGCTCGGCTATCACCAGTATGTCGTCGAGTTCCTCGTCGAGCCGACGGACGAGCGTCGGTTCCGCGACCTGCTGGACGCGGAGCTCTCGCGGCGGAATGCCGACTATCAGGCGCATCGAGCCCCGGGCGTCGGCCTCCCGCCGCCGGCCTTGCGAGTTGCCCGCCCGGGAGTCTTCGAAGGCTGGATGCGTCGTCGCGGCAAGCTCGGCGGGCAGAACAAGGTACCGAGGGTCGACAACTCCGGCACGTTGACCCGAGACTTGCTCGAATACCTCGACGAGACGCATCAATCCGGTGTGTCCGTGCCCGCCGGTAACATGTCGGTGGAGGTCGCGTTGGAATCAGCCCCTGCGCCTTCGCTGGGCTGAAGCGGCACGGCGATCAGGCCGCGTTCTTCTTCTTCCGGCCGATCAGCTCCGCGATCTGCTCGATCGAATCGAGGTGGTCGACGCCCGCCTCGAACGCCTCGATGGTGATGCCGAAATGCTCCTCGAGGAAGACGACCAGCTTCAGCGTGCTGATCGAGTCGAGGATTCCACCCGTGATCAGGGGTGTGCTGAGCGTCAGCTCGTTCGGATCTTCTCCCGGCAGGAATTCTTGCAGGATGAAGCGATGGACGACCTTGGCAATATCTTCCATGATGACCTCGAGCGCCTGACTCATCCGGGGCGAATGGTTCGCGAATCCGACCTGCCGGCGTCATCGGATCAGATCGAGGAATCCTGGCGAACACCTGTCGGACGCAAGCTACCCGGTCATCGGCATTCGGTCAATCTCCAGTTTTCTCTCAAGATTCCTCCCGCCATCGACCGACAATTCTCGAGCGGCTGGTCATGGTGCGCCAGGTCCACGCGCCCGGTCCTTAAGTCCAGCAATTCCGAATCTTTAAGTTGACAATTCCCACCGAATGACGTACACTAGCCGCCGTCGAACGACGCCGCGGAGGATCGGGCCGGATGAACTCGAGTGGGCGTGGTTCCATTCCGGGTCCCCGGGTCGCGACCTCGGCCTCCTGGATTCGATTCGAAATCTCCTTTCTGAGGGCCGAACCTCTGCCTGCCATAAAGTCCGGCCGAAAACCTGACCCCTGATCGGGGCTCGCACAGGATCCGACCCGTCGCCAGGATGCTCGGCGATGGACACGAGCCCCGTCCTGGCTTCGCCTCCACGGGGGATGAACGATGATTTGGGCAAGGTGTCTCCCGAAGGCCAAAGGAATGGCGAGGTGGCATACCCATGACTGCAAGGATGCATTTCGCTCGAGACCGCGGACCGGCTCTGGCGGTGATGGTTTGGGTGCTCATGACAGTCACGGGCTGCCAGGCGATCAGCAGGAATCATGAGGCGAAGAAGATCCCACAATATGGGGTCATCGACCCGTCGCAGCCCCGGGAATTGCACAAGGTACCCTTTCCGCTCTACGTGATCGAGCCTCCGGACGAGCTGGAGATCGCGATCAAGCCGCCGACGGCCGACGCGGCTCCCTCGACGTTCATCGTCCAGCCCGACGGGTTCATCGACCTGGGATTCCCGGGCGACGTCTTCGTGGCCGGCTTGACCCTGATCGAAGCCGAGGAGCGTATCGCCGAGCATCTGGCCAGTCTTCCGAAGGAGAAGAACGGCGGATCGAACGAGCACTATCAGGTCTCGGTACGGTTGTCGAACAGCCAGAGCAAGTTCTATTACGTGGTGGGAGCGGTCGGCAATCAGGGCCGGTTCAAGTCATCGGGGAACGAGACTGTGCTGGACGCGATCCTGGTCGCGGGGCTCCGGTCGAATAGCCTGCCCGAGAAGGCCTATGTGGCCCGGCCCCATCCGGCCGGCGCCCCGGACCAGGTCCTGAAGATCGACTGGTTCGGCATCCGGGATCGCGGCGACACACTCACGAACTATCAGATCCAGCCGGGCGATCGGATCATCGTCCCGGGGACCACGCCACCGGGACTCCTCGGCAGCCTCCTGGGCCAGTGAGTTCTGGGTAGGAGTCGCGTCAGAGCCCGGAGAACATCCGGGCGATGAGGAAGGCCGCCGCGGCCGCCAGGCCGCCGATCAGCGTCGTCTGGGCGGCGCTGCGAGCGGGCCGGGTCCCGGTGAACCGACCCTTGATGTAGCCGAAGACGGCCAGGGCGACGATCGTCACGCTGATCGAGATCATCAGCCCGTCCCTGGGACGCGTCACGAACATGTACGGGGCCAGCGGGATCATCCCGCCCGCGATATAGGCCCCGGCGATCGTCATGGCGCTGCGGAGCGCACGACGGGGATCGGGCTCTTCCAGTCCGAGTTCGAACCTCATCATGAAGTCGACCCAGGCGGTGTGGTTCTTCTCGAAGGCCTGGAGGATCGGCTCGATCTCCGCCTCGGTCAGCCCGTAATCGCGGAACACGACGGCGACCTCCTCGCGCTCGACGTCGGGCAGGTCGACGACCTCGATCTCCTCGCGGTGCTTCTCGCTGAAGTAGTGTTCGGCGTCGCTCTTGGCCGCGAGGTAGCCCCCAAGTCCCATGGCGATCGATCCGGCCGCGACCTCGGCCAATCCGGCGGTGACCACCACGGCGGCCGTTATGGACAGGTTCTCGGTGCCCGATAGGCCCGCCGCCAGGGCGAACGGCACGGTCAGGCCGTCGGACATGCCGATCACGATGTCTCGGACCAGCTCGCTGGCCGTGAAGTGTCGTTCGACGTGGAGGATCTGATGCATCGAAGCTCCCAGGTTGTCGATCATCGTCTCGGGCGCGGGCCGAAAGGTGAGTTCAGTCGGGATCGCCGCAGGCGCGTCGCGCGTCGCGCTCGAACCAGTTGTCGCGATAGTAATGCCCGCCGCGTCGCCACGCCAAGACACTGGCGAGCAGATAGGCCGGGATGAAGGCTGGCCCCCATCGCTCGACTTGCCGGACATGGGCCTGCTCGTGATCCCGGTAGAACTCGAGGCACAAGGCATCGTGGCCGATGATCACGTGGCCGAGCGTCATAGCGGAGAAATTCCAACGTTCGGCCAGCCAGGTCGCGAAGCCGCCGTGAAACTCCAGGGCCCCCTGACGACGCTGGACCTGGCCGCCTGAACACAGGGTGAACGCCCCGGCCAGCAGGCCGATCAGGGTGGTCGGTGCCGCCCAGGTGTACTTCAAGAATCGAGCCACGACTCTACTCCCGGTAGATTCCACCCAACTCGAGACGACCGGCCTCGATGCGATGAACCGAATTGAGCCGGAATCGAGTAACCCCTGGCAAAGTCTGACCCAATCGTTTATCTAAAAACAACTCGCGACAAATTCCAATCCCAGCTCGTGCGGTGACGGATCGTCCTCTTCGGAGACCGAGTGCATGAATCCCCGTCGTCTGTTCGTGGCCAGTTGTATCGCCCTGATCGCTTCGGCGTTCTCGTTCGTGACCCGGGGTGATATCTTGCCCGCCCTCGGCTCGACATTCGACCTGAACCAGACGTACCGCGGGGAAATCGCGGGTCAGGCGTTCATGGGCATGGCGATCTCGATGTTCATCGGCGCCCCGATCTGCGACGCGCTCGGGTTGAAGAAGATGCTCGGCCTGGCCTTCCTCTGCCACCTCATCGGCAGCGGGCTAACGGTCGGGGCACCCTATCTCATCCCTCATGACGCGGACCCCCAGACCCGAAGCACGTACGCCTACTGGATCCTCTATATAGCCATGTTACTCGTGGGGGCGGCGAACGGCTTCGTCGAGATCGGCATCAATCCGTTGACGGCGACGCTCTATCCGAAGGAGAAGACGCACCGGCTCAACGTCCTGCACGCCTGGTGGCCGGGCGGGCTCTTGCTCGGCGGCTTCCTGGCCTCGATCCTCATCAACAAGCTGATGGGTCTGCCCGACGACGGCATCGCGGTGACCAAGGGCGGTGATGGCGCGGCGACCGTGGACGCCGCCAAGACCCTGCTGGGCTGGCAGATCAAGGCGGCCCTGGTCTTCATCCCCACGCTGATTTACGGGGCGCTCTTTCTCTTCGAGGAACTCCCCGTGAGCGAACGAGTCGGGGCGGGCGTCTCATCGAAGGAGATGTACCTCCAGGCGCTCCGGCCGATGTTCATCGTCTGGGCGATCTGCATGCTGATGACCGCCGCGGTCGAGCTCGGGCCCCAGCAGTGGCAGAACTCGGTGCTGACGAAGACGTCGGGGATCAGCGGGACCTACATCATCATGTACACCAGTTTCATGATGTTCCTCCTGCGCCACTTCGCCGGGCCGATCGCCCATCGCCTCTCGCCGGTGGGGATGTTGACCGGGTCGGCCGTCTTGACGGGGATCGGGCTCTATCTGCTCAGCTTCGCCAACAGCGGCCCGACGGCGTTTGCCTACGCCACGATTTACGGCCTGGGCATCGTCTACTTCTGGCCGACCATGCTGGGCGTGACGGCCGAGCGATTCCCCAAGGGCGGGGCGTTCCTGCTCGGACTGATGGGTTGCGTGGGCAACCTGGCCATCGCCCTGATCCTCCCGTTCATGGGCCAGATCTACGACAGTCAGACGCTCGCCGCCCTGCCACCGGAATCCCAGGCTGTCGTGAAGAAAGCCGACGGCGGGCTCGACCAGGACAAGCTCCAGGTGCTCCGCAAGACCGAGCCCGTCAAGGTCGACCAGGCCGAGGCCAGCGGCGCGCAACAGGCGTTTCGCCGGGTCGCCGTGCTCCCGATCATCCTGGTGGTGATCTTCGGATCGATCGCGATCATGGATCGCCTGCGAGGCGGGTACAAGCCCGAGGAATTGGCCGCGGCCAAGGACAAGGAATTCACGGAATCGGAGCTCGCCTCGGACTTCTAGCGTCCGTTGAAAGAGCCCCCTGGCGGGGGCTGCGTTTCCATGGCGAGTCCCTTCAACCGACGATCGAAAACCTTGAGTGACCCAACGGAACAGACCTTGGATCAGGGCGTCGACCTCCCGCCGACGCTCCGTGCCGAGCGCGACGGCCTGCCGTTTCCAAAGCGGCCCTGGTATCTGGGCATCGGCCCGGCCTACCTGACGATCTTCGTCTGGGCGCCGTTCTTCGACCCGCTATGGATGGACGATTGGTCGTGGACGCACCTTCCCTGGCGGGTCGGCGTCGCGGCCCTGTCGTCGATCCTCTGCTTCGCGTTCTTCTTCTACCCGACTGCAATCTGGGGACACCGGACCGGTCGCGGGTTGGGGGTCATGGCGGCTTCGACTTTCGGGACGGCCGGATCGGAGTGGATCACAGGGGTCGGGATCGGGATCGCCGAGGTCGTCTGGTACGCCGTCGCGATCGGCTACGCGGTCGAGTCGACGTTCCTCGGACTCGTCACCTGCGGCCTCATTCCCCCTGATGTGCTGGGCCGGTGGGAACTCGGCCCGCTCAGTCTGAAAACACCGGTCTTCCTGCTCACCGCGGCATTCTGGATCTTCATCACGGGGACCGCGAGCCTGTTACGTCTGATGGCGGTCATCGCGGCGCTGATGAAGATCTACTCGCCGGTGGCGCTGGCGTTGCTCACGGCGGCCGCTGTCTGGGTGGTCCTGGGCCCCGGTCGTTTTCGGGCCGAGCAGGTGATCGATCCGATGGGCCTGATTGTTGTTAATGACTCAAGTCCCGGTTTTCTGGCTCTCCCGCTGTTCACCGGGTTCTTCGCCATGATCGGGTTGTCGAGCGTGGATTGGGGCGCGTCGTCCGCACGGCGACGCGATGTAACCGTCGGAGGACTGACCGGTATCGTGCTGGCCGGCTCGTGGACCGCGACCATGTCGCTCCTGGTGGTCGCGGGTGCGGCCGGCCATTGGCTCGGTGACGGCGGAGTCTTGTCGGCGACCGCCGCCTATCCGCCCGTATTCTCCTTTCGCTGGGGGATCGTCCAAGGGATCGGCGGCATTCCTGCGGGGGCGATCCTGATCTTGTTCGGGCTCGCCGCGCTGGCGCCGGCGTGCTATTCCGTCTGGGGCTTCTCAACCCGGTTCGCGGCCCACTGGTCGCTGAAGCGTCGCTCCCGGTTGACCTGGTTCGTCGGGGCGATCGCACTCCTGATGATCGCGTTATCGTGGTCGAGCCGGCTGGAGGTGATCGACTACGTCATGGGCCTGGTTTTCGCGCCGGTCCTTGGTGCGCTGGTCGGAGATTTCCTGGTTCAGCGAGGTGATTGGGCGGGTGTGCGGCGCGGGGTCAATCCACCGGGGCTGATCGCCTGGCTTGCCGGCATGGCGAGCGGGGTCGCCGGGGAACTGGCAGCGCGGCGGAGTCCCTGGCTCGTCGCCGAATTCCTCGCCTCGCCGATCGTCGGGTTCGCGACCGCTGCGATCGTCTACGGCTTGCTGGCCCGGTCTGGGCTGGGAAGGCCGCCGATTCCCCTGGGCGCTGTCGAAACACCCGATCGGCAAGGCGAGATCCCCGCGGCGGAGGTGTCGGGCGAGTTCATCGATTCCATCGAACGGACCGGATCTGAACCACGGCCACCGGAAATGTGTCGAGACGGCAAACCTTGATCGGGGGAAACGGCCGCGGCTTGGGGGCTTGAGTACGCTCCTCCGATGCTCACCGGCCCAGAGAAAGCTCGATGGCCGACACCAATCGATCCCCCCGAACCTTCAGCGCGGTCCGTGCCCGGACCTTCGCCGCGCTGGGGCATTCCGGCTTTCGACGCTATTACGCGGGACAGGCGGTCAGCCTCGTTGGTACATGGCTCCAGGCCGCGGCCGTGCGATGGCTCGTGTTCGACCAGACTCAGTCGGAATACATGCTGGGTGTCGTCGAGGTCGCCTCCTTGATGCCCGGCCTGCTGGTCGGCCTGGTCGCCGGGGCCGTGGCGGACCGTGTCGCACCGCTCCGGATGATCGTGCTGATGGAGTGCGGCCAGATGATGCTGGCGTTCCTCCTCACGCTACTCGTCGGGCTCCAGGTGGCTGAGATCTGGCAGATGGCCGCGATCCTCGCCCTGACCCGGATCTGCGTCACGTTCGAGTTGCCCAGCAGACAAGTCTTCTTCTACGAGCTGGTAGGCCCGGAGATCCTCTCGAACGCCATCGCGCTGAACTCGGGTTTGTTCAATGCCACGCGCGTGCTCGGGCCGGCGCTGGCCGGCGTGTGCCTCTCGACGATCGGCGCGACCGGCTGCTTCGGGCTGAACGCATTCAGCTACCTGGCCGCGATTGCGGCCCTGTTATCGATCCGCCTGGAACGGCGGACGAAGTCGCAGCCGCATGCCACGTTCACCCTCGGCGAGGTGCTGGGCGGACTCCATTATCTCCGCACCGATATCCGCATGCTGGCGTTCTTCCTGCTTGTGACCTTCTTCGGCATATTCGGAATGGGTTACGAGGCGATGGTGCCGGCTTACACGCGGAAGATCGTGCGGGCGGGAGTCGAGGGCTACAGCATCCTGCTGGCAAGCAGCGGCGTCGGAGCGACCCTCGGGGCCATCGTCGTCGCCTCGCTCGCGAAGCAACGACGCAAGGAGCGCTGGGCGATCGGCGGGATGATCGTGTTCGCCACGTTCCTGGCCGGGGCGGCGCTCCTGCCGCTCGCGATCCATCGGGAGGGCTGGGTTCATGCCCGACTATGGGTCGCCTCGGGCTGTCTCCTCGGGATGGGATTTGGCGCCGTGGTGTTCTATGCGTGTGCCCTGACGGTGATCCAGTTGGGAGTCCCCGACCATCTCCGAGGCCGGATCATGGGGATCTGGATGATCGTTTACTCGGGGTCGGTCCCCCTGGGAGCCCTTTGGACCGGCCGTGCTGCCATCACGTGGGGCGTCGCGGCTGTCATGGCGTTCTCGGCCTCGCTCTGCGTGGTCGTGGGTCTGGTTGTGCTGGCCTCCGGCGTCTTGAGAACTCGGTATCCGGGCAGCAGTGCAACACTCATCGGTGCGACTGAGAGAACTCCCTTCGCAGAGACGCTCAGCGAGCCAGCGGCGAGACGGCCGGGGTCGTCGGATGTTCCCGCCCGACCGAGTTCGACACCCGACCGACCGCCTCGATGATCGATTCCTCGACCTGTTCCGACCAAGGTGAGGGCTGGCCGTAGTAGATCATCGCGGTTGCCCCTTCGTAGCCGCCTTCTTTCAGGACCCGCTTTGAGGGGATATACGCCATCACATCGTTGCAGTACGCGGAAACCCAGGTGTGCGAGGAACCTAGGTTTCGCTTGATTCGCAGCGAGAAATCGACCACGACCTCGCCGCCGAGGAAGAACCAGGTCAGGCCGCCGAGCCGCCAGGCCTGGACCGGATAAGGGTAGGCCGGTTCGAGTCGGCCACGGGTTTCGATGGTCTTGAGGAGATGCCTGGCCCGGCTGGCGACGTAGAAGTCGGTCGCACTGGCATCGCGCTCGATCTGTTCGCGGGTTGGTAGGCCGGCGAAGGCCAGCGGAATCTCTTCGTAAGCGCTCTCAAGAGAGCCATCGACGGCCTGCATGTGGCCGGCGAGGACGCTCGCCACGCTCCCGGCGAGTTGTTTGCCGTAGGTCGCGGCCAGATCGAGCGAGCGCCGGGGGATCGGGTTCTGATCGCCGCCGCAGCCCGCGACGAACATCGCCGTTGCGCCCGGGTACCGTGCTTCGAGCTCGACCTGCGCGAACCCGGCGTAATCGCCGCAGAACTTGTTGAAGTCCAGCACCGTGCAATGGCAGGCGTAGCCGAAGACGACGGCCAGGGGTTTGCCATCGGGCCTGGCCACGCGGAGGACCGGGACGTCGTGATCGTCGGGACCTTGCAGGGCGACGCGTTGTCTCAGCTTGGGGACTTCGCCTTCCCGGTTGGTACGCCGATTGACGGCGAAGTCGCAACGGCCGTTTCCCCAGGTGATCCGCGCATCCTGGAGGCGGCTGAGTGCCTCACCGGCCACGCCGACGATGGCGATTTCCAGGGTCTTCGCATATTCGGCGATCCGACGGCGCTCGTCGTCGTCGATCTTGTACATCGTCAGGAGGTTGGTCCCGACGACCGGACCGCAATGCGTGTGCGAGCAAGACAGGACGATGCGGTCGCGCCCCAGGTCGTGGCGGGACTGGAGCGTGTCGCGGATCCGGATCGAAAGCGCTCGGTCGATCCCGCAAATGTCGAGCGTGATCAGTACCGCGCGTCGACCTGCCGGATCCTGGAGTGCGAGGGCCTTGGCCCACAGGTCGTGCACCGCGCCTTCGGAGGGCCGTGTCCGCGATGCGTAGCCCGACATCCACATCGGCTGCTTCGGCGTGATCGCAGCCTTCGCCGTGCCCGCTTGCCAGCCAGCCCGGGCTTCCTGGCCTACGCTGTCGGAAACACCGACTGTCCACAGTCCGATCATCACCCAGAAAGCCAACGATCTCTGACTCATGTTTGGGCAACCTCAAGGTTCAAATACGACTGCGTAGGCAAGCCTCCTCATACGCAGCTTCGAGCTCAAGTGGCACAGGGCGGAATCCCTTCAAGGACAAGGGCAGTATGGGGAGTTGTTCACCGACCGAGAGGGCATTTTGCCAGATATCGATGAGATTCGCATTCCCTCGGCGGATCGGACGGTACGCCACCGCGTAGATGTAGTCTTCCTCGGGCATGGTGAATCTCGAATCCAGTCCGAGCCTCGAGACCAGCTCATTATGCAAGTTGAACTGGCGGGAGGTCACGATGTCGAGGGTAATGAGTCCGATACCGCGCTGGAGGTACGCGGCACTCTTGTCGGCGAATGCGAGCCTTTTTTCAGGCCGGTCCTTGTTCCCCGGGCTGACCAGTTCTACGACGGCGACCACGCGCGTGTCGAGGAATTCGTCGCGGACGCGGACCTCGATGTCATCGGGAAACTCCGCCGGCATGGTCGCCGTCGCGATCGGGGGTGCCCACACTTCGACGGCGACACCCCCTCCCGTGTCGTCGTCGGGCATCTGCTCCGATTCGTCGAGGCCTTCGAATTCGGCGACGTCAGCTTCGACCTGATTCCCCAGATGAACGTGAGCCTCGGCGAAGAACCGCCGTGGCAGTGTCGCGTTGAGCTGGGCCGCGAGCGAGCCGGCCCACTGGGTATGGAACGACTCCCATGCTCGACTGGGGAATATCGGTTGCTGAAAATGATCCCGTAAAGGCATGTCAGACCTCGTCCCGGCATCTTAGGGCCGGAAGATCATGGCTCAAAGGCGACTGCGACGGCAAGCATCCTCGTAGGCGGCTTCGAGGTCAAGAGGTACGGGGCGGAATCGTCGCAGGCACAAGGGAAGGACGGGAAGGGGCCCTCCGACCGAGAGGTTTACGGGCCAGGCATCGATTTCGTTCTGCTCGAGTCGCCGAATCGGCCGGTAGGCCACCGCATAAAGAACCGAGTCTTCCGCCATCGCGAATGTTGAAGCCAACCCGAGTCGCGAGATGAGCTCGTTGTGAAGATTGAAGTGCCGGCCGGTGACGATGTCGAGGGTGATGAGTCCGATGCCGCGCTGGAGGTAGGCGGCACTCTTGTCCGAGAACGCGAGCCGGCTCTCGGGACGATCTTTGTTCCCGGGGCTGACGAGCTCCACGACGGCCAGCGCATTCACCTCGAATAGCTTGTCGCGGATGTGGACTTCGATGTCATCGGGGAACACGGCGGGGAGAGTTAACGTTGCGACCGGGGGCGCCCACACCTCGACAGCGACGCCACCGCCGTCGTCGTTGACGAGTGAGTCCTCCGATTCATCGAGCCTGTCGAATTCGACGACATCGGCCTCGACCTGTCTCCCCAGATGAGTATGCACCTCCGCGAAGAAGCGTGGGGGAAGCGTCTGGTTGAGCTGGTCGGCGATCGAGTTCGCCAGGCGGGAGTGGAACGACTCCCACGATCGTTGCAGGGAAAGCGGCGGCTGAAAATGATCTCGCAAAGGCATGCTCCACCTCGTTCGGGGCATACGCGACCAGGAGATTCCCGAATACTGGCCAACCGCGACGGCTCTTATCCTCCCGCCGCGCTCGTGAGCATCTGCGCATAGGCCATCAGCACGGAGATCACGATGAAGCCGACGAATACCCCGAGGATGATCATCAAGATGGGCTGCACGAGCTGGCCCAGGTTCTTCACGGTCGTCTCGACCTGTTCCTCATAATCATCGGCAAGGTGGGCGAGGGTCTCGGGCAGTTTGCCGGTCTCCTCGCCCGAGGTGATCACGGCGATGACGTCGGAGGTGAACTGCCGGCTGACGGCGAGGGTCTCGCTGAGGTCCTTCCCCGCCATCACCTTCTCACGGCACGAGCGGACGGCCGCCTCGATCGGGCTCATCATCAGCACGTCGGCGGTCAGGTTGATCGCGCGGGGGAAGTCGAGGCCCGCATCGAGCAGGACGGAGAGGGTCCGGGCGAAGCGCGTGGTGTCGATCTTGCGGCAGAGCGAGCCGAACACCGGTGTCATCAAGACAATACGATCCAGGATGTTCTTGCCCGCCGTCGTCTTGTAGAATTTGAACAGGAAGACGATCGTGCCGACCATGACGGCCGGGACCAACCACCAGCCCAGCGCTTGCATGAAATTGCTGAATGACATCAATGCCTGGGTCATACCGGGCAACTGGTTGTTGCGGTTGAAATCCTGCAAGACCGCCAGGATCTTGGGTAGCACGAAGATGGTGATCAGTCCGATCACGGCGGCGGCGATTGTCAGCACCGCGACGGGATAGATCATCGCCGAGCGCGCCTGGCGGATCAGGCGCTGGCGGGCCTCGAGGCTCTTCGCGAGCATCTTCAAGGTCTCGGGGATACCGCCGCGAGCCTCGGCGACCCGGATCATGCTGAGGTACATCGGGTTGAAGGCTTGCGGCTCGGCGGCCATCGCGTCCTCGAAGGTCGAGCCGCTACGCATCGCGTCCTGGAGTCGGCCGATCACGGGGCCCATGGCCGTGCCGGAGAATTGCTTTTCCAGGCTGGCCAGCGCCTTGGTGATATCGACGCCGGCGTGGAGGTAGGCCCCGAACTGCCGGCTGAACTGGGCGAGCTGGCCCGAACTGACGCGGCCGAAGAGAATCCGCTCGAGCCAGGTCGGCCCGGCCGCCGGCGTCTCGGATTTCCGTTCGCCACGCTCGCGAGGGCCGCCGGCCTTCGTCCCGCGCGGCTTCGATGCCCCGCCGGCGCCGGTCGAATTGGCGCGGAACGTTGACGGCTCGAGGCCCGATTCGTCCCGGCTGGATCTCGGCACGGGCGGTGGATTGGAACCCGGCTTGCTCCGCCTGGGCGGTCGTGATCCGGAGTCTAGGTCATCTCGACTCATCGCCGGGTTCCTCTCGCAATTCGCAAGAAAGCACCATCGAGAAGCCGGTCGGGGCCAGCCTCCGACTCGAGGGCTCATCTCTTTATCGTCCCGACTGGCGCGCCGCCGGTCAAGGCGGCTGAATTGACAGTTGTCGTTGGGCGGGAACCCGATCGGCTGGAGCAACACCGTCCTGCCGGTCTCGTCATGCCTGGTTCAATTCGCCCGGGAACCTCCTGTACGGAGGCGATCCTTACGAGCAGAGGGTCCAGAATGACCGGAAGGCGCTACGGACCCTGCCGCCAGGCGTCAGCCAGCTCATCATCCACCGCATTGTTCTCGACGATGTGCCGCGTGCGTTAGCAGCAGTATGCGCAAGCGGTCCGGCCGATGCTCCGCACTCAGGCCGGCTTCCACTTGAGGAC
>JBKQHM010000340.1:0-6610 GCA_052148775.1 Isosphaeraceae bacterium
CGTCCTCGGCCGACCCGCTACCTCCTTGCGGGAGCTCGTCGAACTCCTCGGGGGAGAGCTCCTGCCGCTTGGGGGCGAGCATGCCGACGAGGTATCGGTCGCGGACGCTGGGCTCGGCGATCTCCTCCTCGGGGCCGCCGACCGGGCCGAGGAGATCCTTGAGGACCATCCGTTCCAGCTCCTCGCGGATCTTCGTCGGGGAAGGCAGGCTTTGCAGGAGGCTCATGACGGCGGAAACTCCATCGCCGGGATCGGTCGTCGCCGGGGCCAGGCTCAGGTCAATACTTCGACCGGGATGTCTGGAAAGCGTCTCAGTTGAACGTCGTTGGTCAGGAACAATCCGCAGCCGTGTTCGACCGCAGCGGCCAGGTGCAGGCTGTCACCGAGCTTGAGGTTGTACTGCGCCCGGATGACCGTGGCTCGCTCGAAGACCGTTTCCGGGAGAGCGAACCTCAGTAGATCCGGGTTGTTGAAAAAAGCCTCGAAATCGGCAAGAAGCGAAGCGTCGCTCAGCCTGATTGGTTTGACCCGGCATTCCAGGCGCGTCAGGTGGCTGCTCGCGACCTGATCGTTCGCGGCGGTGATCTGGGCCAATCGAGCCTCCGCTCGGCCACGAAACGGGTCTGGTCCTTCGATCAGGTAGATGACGATCACACTGTCCAGGTAGACGATCATCCCTCCGTCCCTCCGGACGGAGGAGTGGACGTCGTCTGGCCCCAGATGGTGCGCCAGCGCTCCTCATACGCTTCCTCCTCCGCTCGCCGTTCGGCCTCATCCGCTTCCATCTCCTCGATCGAACGGCCCCGATAGCCCCTGGCTTCCTGGGCCGCGCGGATCTCTTTGAGGACGTCAAGTATGGTTCCACGCGGTGGAGCGACAGCGGGAGCTCGCAACGGGAGAATCGTCACCTGGACCCGGCCCGGGGCGAGCGGGGGTTTTTCATCGAGTTCCAGCGTCCCATCGTCTTTAAGGGTACCTTGAACGATTGCGGTATCCAGATTCATGGGTTCACTCCGTTTCGCGAAAACAGGGACCGTCTTCCCGACTTCGGAACGGTCACCGTCGAGACAATCACACGTTCGGCTCTTTCGCCGAGTTTACCTACTCACGGGTTCGCCGGCATTCCTCGTAGAGCCGCTCGTCTCCTGCATCTCGATCTCGGCATCGTCCCGAAGCTCTCGTAGCTCCGCATCGATCTGCTCTTTCGTGCGCGGGACTTGGCCGCGTGCCCGTTGTCCCGCCCAGATCTGCTCCATCCGCTGCCAGAATGGATCGTTCGGATCGGGTTGCACGATGGGCCGCACCGTGACGAGGACCCGGCCCTCCGGCATCGCGACCGGGTCATCGAGCTCCAGCGAACCATCGGCTTTCACGGTTCCTTGTAATGTGATCTGCACGCTCATGGCTGACTCCGTCACGCGATCCCCATGGCCATCGCTCCCCATTCTACCCGTCGCGTCGCGCCCCGACATTCTCGCGCCGACGTTCCGCCTCATCCGCTTCCATCTCCTCGATCGAGCGACCGCGATTCTCGCGGCGGGACTGACCTTGCTCGGGAAAGGCCGACCGACTCACGCCTATCATCATGCACTCAACGAATTCGGCAATCCAGCCGTTTCCGTGGAAATGTGGTTCCCCGGCCGGCTTCCGGTCCCGTCGATCGCGATGAGATGCCCCATTGCGCTCACGAAGTCCGAGCCCAGGAAACCCGCATCATCGATTCATTCCGCATGATCGTGGCTTCGTTCGCGCGGTTTCGATCCGGGAGTCTCGTGGGTTCGTTCGCGCGATTTCCATTCCGCACCCGATGCGGCCATGCAATTGATAGATTCCGCACCATGGTGGGTTCGTTCGCGCGGATTTGATGGAGGACGCCGGAGGACGACGTCTCGATGCGTGGTGGGTTCGTTCGCGCGAATTCGGTCCG
Organism: Isosphaeraceae bacterium; assembly: GCA_052148775.1. Taxonomy (GTDB): domain Bacteria; phylum Planctomycetota; class Planctomycetia; order Isosphaerales; family Isosphaeraceae; genus CAVZRC01. The sequence continues at coordinate 1,928 of JBKQHM010000340.1, forward strand.
GGGAGTCAATCCAGCCCGCATCATCGATTCATTCCGCATGATCGTGGCTTCGTTCGCGCGGTTTTGATCCGGGAGTCTCGTGGGTTCGTTCGCGCGATTTCCATTCGGCACCGAATGCAGCCCATACAATCGATTCATTCCGCGCCATCGTGGCTTCGTTCGCGCGATTTCCATTCGGGAGTCTCGTGGGTTCGTTCGCGCGATTTCGAGGGCGAACTCGGGTGGGCCACTCGTGGACCTGACATTGTCGACTCGATGTGGGAATGCCGATAGAATCACCTAGCCTAGAGTATGGTACAGATCTTGGATTTCCGTGACGGGGTCAGGGATTTCCTGATGCCATGAGCAGGTAGGGTCTGTGAGAAGCGACCACAGGCGGGAGGGGCTATGTGATGCCGCATCTCGTCCTCGCGACCGACGGCATGTGATGGGCGTTGAGGAGCCTTCCTCGAAACCGCATGCTGAGGAGCGATTCCGGAGAACGTCCAGTCAGGCACGCGTGGCCTAGAGCGCTTCCACTCGTGCCCTTAACGCTCGGCCACGTCCCTCCGGCGATCCGCCGCAGTCGTCATGATCCGACGGGTCGGCCCGTCCACTTGTTCGGGGTCACGGGCGCCTGAGCGGCCGTCATGCCGATGACTTCCAGAACGTCGGCCGTGTTCTGGCGGAAGACCTGGATCAGGCGCAGCGCCGCCTGTGAGAGCTTACGTGTGCCGTCCCCGCAGGTCTGAACGGTCCTGGTCGGGACGTTCATCACGCGGGCGAACATCTCCGGGGACATCTGGTAGTCCTCGACGTTGTCGAGTCGCCCATTTATCCTGAGATGATTCTGTACACGCCCCTTGCTACTTGTTCTCGGGTCGGTGCGAACCCCGCGTCACGGTTTCCATAAAATCGATCAGGATCTTCTCTGCAAGCTCTTCCGGTTTCCACTGGAGCTTCTGAGCAATGGTGACGAAGGCCTCCTTGGTTGGAACGTTCTCGAATTTTACGTAGAGGGTCCGAGGGTCTCCGCTCGAAGAAGGAATGAACCAGAGTTGATCACAAATATCATCGTCAATCATTTGACAAATGAACATGCAACCCGAGGCGGTGAACTCCCTGTGCGTAGCGTTCGAATTGATGAAACCTTGAGACACTTGGGGGAGTTTGTCACGAACGAACTGCAAGTCACATGAATTGGCCTTCTCCACTTCCGACATCAAAGTTGATTTCCATACCTTGTCGAACCACGCGATTGCATCTCGTCCCTTGAGGGCCTCCCTGGTATCAACGTCCTTGCCAAAGATCTTGGACGGTCCCTTTTGCGCCAGGAAAACCTTCGCGCTCTCGTTGAGGAAGCGGATGCCCATGAAAATCCCCCCTTGTGCGATTGAGGTTACTGCTCTCTCCAGATCATGTTGGCCTTGTAGCCGAGGAGTCCCTGCCGGATCGCTCGCGTGATGGCCTTGCGGATCGGCTCTCGGATCGAGTCGGTGAGGCGGACGAAGCCGAGGTGGTGGGCGAGGGCGGGGATGACTTCCTCGCGGTCGTACTGGGTGCCCTTGCGCATGACGGAGCGGAAGACCTCCAGGAGCTCGTCGGGCTCGTAGTCGGCCATGGTGGCCGTGCCGGCACGGACGAGGGCGGGGCCGTCGGTCTCGATGATGCGGCGGCGGATCGCGGCGCGGAGGTGGCCGCGGAGGGCCTCCTCGATTTTGGGGCCGAGGCGCTGGTAGCCGAGGGCGAGGGAGACGCGTTTCAGGAGGTCGTCGCGATCCAGCCAGCCCCGGCACCGGGCGGCCTGGCGGAACGCTGCCATGATGGCGTCGGTCTCGATCTGGTCGATGGGCGTCGGGCGGGGAGCCGGTTCGGCGCCGCGGGGCCGCTGGATGTGCAGATCGGCTCGGTCCGGTCGGGATGAGGGACGCGCCGGTACGGGGGACGGGTCGCCGTCGGAACCGTCGGCCGGGTCGGGGGCGTCTTCGTCGTCGCCGAAGGGGAGGGAAACTTCCGACGGTGCCCTGGACTTGCCGCCCGGCTTCTCCGTCTTTTTCCCTCCACCCTTCACCCTCTCCCCGCCACCCTTCTTGTCGTGGAGGCTCTGAGCCGCTTCCTCGGCGTACCGCTCGTGGTTGAGCTTCAGCAGGCGGGCGAGGACCTCACGGCGGGCCGACTCGCTGATCGTGAACCGGGTGCCCTGCTTGGTCTCGTGGAAGCCGTGGCCGAGGTCGAGGTCGTCCCAGCCGTAGGCGGCGGCGACGGCATGGTCCATCTCGACGTGGAGGTCACGGAGTTTCAGGATATCGGCGGCGAGTTCATCGGGATCATGGAAGCGATTGTAGGTCTTGGTTAGGCCCTCTTGGCGGGAGAGCATGACTTGGCAACGGTGATTATGATAGGTCCGGCCGATAGGAGCAGGGACTTTGATGTTGATGGGGAATGGAAAAGTTTCGAAGCAGTCTGAAGGCGTGTATCGCCCTCGGGTCTCCAAGCTGGACTGGTACTCCTGCAACCAGGATTCATGAATGATAGATTGGAGAAGTGCAAAAAACTCATGTCCAGACTCGGCGATAACAACTGTCTGCTCACTCGATACAATACCAGCCGGGCAAAACGTGAAGGCCAAGTATTTGCTGACCCTTGCAGTTACCAAAACCCGCTCCATCCCGGCGATGGTCCGGTAGAGGTCCGGACGCTTCTCAGCATACTGCCACCATCTGTCCCGGTAGACCTTCCGGTTGTTCTTCATCCGCTCCGGCTTGACCTTCTCCTCGACGATCGCCAAGCAATCCGGGAAGTCCTCGGCGACGAAATCCTCGTAATCATCGGGCACGCAACCGGACTTCAGCCAATCCCTCTTCTGGTCCTCCTTGGCATGACACCACGTCTTCAAATCAATGCGCCCCAAGGGCAAGGGCCAGTCGAAGAAGTTGATGACCCATCGGCTCGGCGACTGATCGGGGCGAGAGTTGAGATCCTCGCCGTTGAGGTAGGGGAACAAGACTTGCCGGTTCTGGGGGTTCTTGTTAATGAGCCGCTGCGCTTGCTCGGGGGACAACACAAAGCCCATGCCCAGGACGATGGACCCCTGGAATGACTTTCCCTCGTTCGCTTTGAGCCGGTAGGGCTTGCCCGTGACCGGGCCCGGCTCGGTCAGGAATGACGTGATTCCAGTGACCGGCTTATCATCAAGAGCGAAGGGAGACGCCCAGACTCCCCTGCGAACCCAGACGTGGGCGACTTCGAGGCTTGCCTCGCCCGGCCAGGGTCGGCTCGCAACGGCCCGAGGGATGACGAAACCGTCGGCGGCCAGTTGATCGAGCCCGACCTCACGGGTGTCGCCCTGGGCGATCGTATTCGTGGCCAGGAATCCGATCTGGCCTCCAGGTCGAACCAGGGAGGCCGCCCGCAGGAAGAAGTAGGCACAGAGGTCGGCGCTCCCCCTCTGGCCACGAGCCAGGTGCTCGACGAGGTGATCTCGGTAATCGGTGCCAAGGTTGCCGGTGATCTTCTGACCGCCCATGAACGGTGGATTGCAGACGAAGGCATCGAAGCCGTCACGGTCGTGGAAGACTTCGGGAAATTCCAGAGCCCAGTGGAACGGCTGAGGACATCCGACCGCCTCGCGATCGGCTCGCCCTTCGGTCTCCAGTGTCTCAGGGGCCACATCGCGGATGCGGTCATCGATCTCGCGCAGCGCATCCCTCAAGAGCGCCATCCGTTCGGCAGGCTTGGCCGGCTGCCAGATTGCGGCGAGCAGGCGATCGGCGGCGTAATTCAGCCGCCTCGTCTGGAACCGGATGTTGTCGAAGAGTCGCTCCTTCTCCTCCGTATTGCTGACCGTATCGTCGGCGATCTTCTCCAGCCGGACCCGTAACTGCCGGGTCGCCTCCATGATCTTCGGGATCATGTCGAGGAAGTTCGGCAGCGTGATTCCGATCCCCTTGCCATCGAGCGAGAAGGTCTTCAATTGCGTTTCGCTGCTGATCCCGACCAGCGAATCGCCGGGCCGGATGGCGTGGTTGAGGAAGGTGAACGGCTTGTCCCTGGCCAGGGTCAGCAGCCAGATCGACAGCTTGGCCATCTCGACGGCGAGCGGGTTCCTGTCCACGCCGTACAGGCACCGCTGGGCCACGAGGCGGCGGGCGTAGGCTAATCGCTCGTTCGTGTCCCTGGGCATGAGTTGCTCGCGCGCCACTCCGGTCGAGGGCGTCCCCTCGGGGGTGATGCCGGGCACGCCGGGGTGCAGTTTCTCGACGTCCTCCCACGCCTCGACCAGCCGCTCGGACAGGTATCGGCATGCCTGGACGAGGAACGCCCCCGAGCCGCACGCCATGTCGCAGACCTTCAGGTCGAGCAGCTCCTTGGCCGATCGGAGCGTCCAACCCTCCTTCGGCGTCCCCTCGGCGGGGCCGACGTAGACCAGGGGTTCCAGCGTGTACTGGACGATCGGCTCGGTCAGGCTGCGGGGCGTGTAGTGCGTGCCGCTGGACCGCCGATCCATCCCGGCCGTGACGAAGACGCTCCCCGTGCGGATCACCACCGGCCGGTCGAACGTGTCGTTGCGGACCAGGCCCGCGAACGGCAGCACGCGGTCGAACAGCGATTCGGCGCGGGTCTCCGCATGTTCGGCGAGGGTCTCCTGACCCCGCCGCGGGCCGGACCGAAGGTCTCCCGGTGCATGCGACTGGAGACCTCCGG
>JBKQHM010000341.1:0-28509 GCA_052148775.1 Isosphaeraceae bacterium
GTTGGAAAAGCGATTGAACATGACTCCGTTGTTGCCCGAGGCGACTAACGAGTGATTCTGGTCGTCCACGGCTTCGAGAACCTGGAGTGCGCCGACCTGACTTAACGAGAGTCTCGGCTCGGCCGCAACCAGGAGGTGGGCCGAGAATTGTTCGTGCATCACCGGGGTGGGTTTCGCGGGCGCGGAGCCCTGCGGACGACGCACCGCAGTATTGCCTACCTGAGGCCGGACGACCGGCCCGATGCCCGCCGACGAGTAGTTGACGTGCCGTTCGTAATCCACGCTGAGCAAACTGACACGGAACGGACCGTGGTCCGAGTTCGGCGTGATCGTCCGCATCGATCCATCGTTCAAGGAAAAGGTCGGCTCGCGCGGAGTGCTGACGCCGTGCGTGGAGAGATTGTACTGGAGTTGGGCGGTATCGCAGAGTTGATCGATGGCCTTCCAGAAGGGGAGAGGCTCGGCCTGGCGGAGGGTCACCCGCTGGTATTTCCACTTGGGGAGATTCTCCGGGTAGAGGGCGACCTTAAATCCGGTCTGCTGGCTCAAGGATCGCATCACATCGGCCAGGGGTGTGTTATCGAAATCGAGCTTGACCGAACTGGCCTGGGTCAGCAACGTGCCCTCGATCTTCTGGATCAGGCTATAGGACCGGTTCCGTACCTCCAGGTCGCGTGATTCGCGCGCGGCCCGGAGGGCGGACAAGGCCGAGCGGCCGAGTCGCTCCAGAGTTTCGGAGGCAGCCTGGCGCTCCGCGTAGCGACGCGATCCGAGCTGGGCCGTCAGGGCGGAAGGTTCCGCTTGTCCCCCCGAGACTTGCCCCAAGAGCCCGAGCAACACGAAATTCGCAAGGAGCATCACGCAGTCCCCTCCCCCGTCCGGATCGGACCATTCGCGACGGCCTCGCCGCTTCCCGCCGACCGCTTAGACTTCATCATAGCCGATTCCCGGGCGGATTCCACTTGCCAGCCGCAAGTGCGCCTTCCTCGGGGAGGGTTCATCCCGTTCTGCAGGTCCGAGGAGCCGCTGTGCACCGCCTACGGTAACCGGGATAGATACGGACGGAGGGCCTCGCGCAATTCCGACGGGATCGGGACCGGCCGCATCCGGCCGTCGTCGCGTCGCATAGAAGCGATTTGTTGTTCACCGCGCGCGACGAGTTCGTCACGGCCTCCCGAGTCGCGATAGTACTCGAACGCCATCGTCAATCGATTCTGTGCCTGTGAGACGAGCGTCATGCGGATCGAGATCTCGTCGAGGGCGTTCAGTTCTTCGTAGTATTCGCAAGCGACGCGCGTGGTCACCAGGGCGAGGCCGCGCTCGATCTCGTCGAGGACGGTGGGGGCGTGGTCGCGCAGGAACAGCTCGCGGCAGCGACCTTGCCAACGGAGATGGTTCACGAAGTAGACGTTTCCGACGAGGTTCGTCTCCTCGAAGCCCACCACATGCCGATATTCATAGACTCGCATCGTCAGTCCTCGCCAGGAGACCCAGCACGAGAGGCTCCCGATTCCGACGATCCGGCACGACGAATGTCGCGATCCGGAACGAACCCGAACCATAGACGACGGCACCACCATCATCCGGCCGCTCGAGGACCATCGGCGCCATCGGGTTGACTCCGGCCTTGGCCAGGCACTCGAGGGCGACCCAGGCGCGAGTCGCCGACAGGTCGATGGGCTCGCCGGTCTCGCGCACGACCAGCCTGGCCAGTTCCCATCGGTCGTGACCCAGCAAGTCGCGCCAGTGGGACTCGGGACGGGCCATGACCGGCTCGAGGTCGCACGCGATCGTCCCACTCCCGGCGACGCCGATCGTCCAGTCCCCCGAGTGGGCCGCCGAGACCCCGCTTCGATCGGCCGCTTCCGGCTTGCCGTCGGGGCGCCTCGCAAACGGGACGCCTTCGCCCATCGAGCGACGGATCAGCCGATCGCTTCGCACGCGACGCTCGGTCCGGCCGTCCCGCTCGATCTCCACCGCCATGCGGCATCCCGATAGCAGCGACCTTGCCCGCCGCTCCAGGTAGGGGCCCAGCAAGGCTGCGGGCCAGTCGGGGTCGGGCTCGCGGCGCTCGACCACGCGGAGGCGAAGGCCCTCCCAACGCTCGCGGACATGTCCCGCTTCATCCGTGATTTCGAGGTCATAAACCAGAAGATCCCCCTGTTCGGACCGCTCCCGGGCCCTGACGCGATGAGCCCCATTCCTGGCCTCCATGCCCAGGACGAGCCGATCGACGCCGATCGGCAAGATGATCGCCTGGGGGATGCAAGCCTGGACCGCGTGGATCGCGGCATCCCGCGCGGCGGGATCGCCGAGCACCAATGTGGGAGATAGATAACGATGGAACCATCCCGTCGAATCGTCGACGGCGATCTCCGCCTCGCACGAGGTCGATCGCAGCCGCTGATAGCCGATCAGACGGCGGAATCGGCCCCCCTGGAAGAGCAGGTGTCCATAAAGCTCCGTATGCGGCTCGATGGGAATTCGCGCCGTTTCGCCGGCCCGTTCGACGGTCCGCCTCGCATTGCCAGGGGGTTCGACCGCCCGGTCACCAAACCGACAGACGGCCCGAAAATGATCGAACTGGAACGCCGTCTCATCGATGCGGAGGACGACATCGACCCGTCCCGGCGCCGTCACCAACGCGGCGAGCCGGATCGTCGTCGGCCGGCCGGAGGGCACCACGATGGGTCGATCGAACCGCAGCTCCTCGAAGACCGGAACCTCGGCGGTTCGGAGCACGGCCATCGCGGCCTGGGCCATGGCCTCCAGGCCCATGACCGCCGGGAAAAGGCGTTCGCCCCGGAAGACATGGTCGTCGAGATACGGGTCCGACTCGGTGGCGAGCGTCGCCTCGGCCACCAGCTCGACCCCGGGATAATCGACCAGGGGCCGCTCGAGGAACCGGAGCAACGGGAGCTCATCCGCCTCGATCGGTAGGGCAGGGGGGATGCCGAAGCGTCCGGCGAGTATCAGAGAGACCGATGGCGAACTTACGGCGACGAGCCGGCGGAAGAGCGATACGCCCTCATCCGGAGTGATCGGCGTGATCCCCTGCCGCGCGAGCGCATCGACCCGCCCGAGCCGATCCCCCATGCCGACTCCCGACCAGACCGACCATTCCAGGGCCAGGCATCGACAGGCCGGATTTCGAACCTGGAACTGCTCGGTCAGCCGCGCCAGCCATTCATTGGTAACCCCATAGTCCGCCTCGCCTCGAAGCCCCGTCCGGGCGATGATCGAGCCGAACGTGACCAGCAGCTTGAGGCGGTCGGGCTCGACGGCCGCGAGCAGGTTGCGCAGACCCTGAAGCTTGGGCGCGAGCGTCTTCAAGAACGCCGCCTCGTCGAGCGATCCTATCGGGCGCGGGACATTCACGCCCGCCCCGTGCAGGACCGCGGTGATCGGCCCGAGCATCGACTCGGCCTCGCACACCGCGGCGCGAACGGCACCCGCATCGACGACGTCGGCGGCGATGTAGTGGAATCGCACTCCCAGTCCGGCCATTCTTCCCAGATTGGTTGCAAGCCCCGCGTCGGTCTCGGGCCGTGACCGGCCGATCAGGGCCAGCGATACTCCCGTCTCCCGCGCCAGGCACAAGGCGCACTCCGCGGCGATCCCTTTACCCCCTCCCGTGACGAGCATGACATCGGTCGGTCCGAATTGCGCGACGGTGGGAGCCTCCGGCCACGGCAGCACGCGGAGAATCGGTACACGCCGACGGCCGCTCCCATCATAATGGACCTCCGTGAAGCCCGACGCGGCCTCCGCCTCGGCGACGATCCACTCCGCCGATTGAGGATGATCGACCGGCACATCCACCACGCAGGCCGTGATCCTCGGGGCCTCCAGGGCCAGGGTGCGTGCGAATGATGACGCGCCGCCGCCGTGCTGCACCAGCACGAACCGGCCGGCCTGCGCGTCTTCGAGCGCCGCCCGCGCGGCCTCTAGCAGCAGGCCGATGTGTCGCTCGTCGGGATCAGGGGGGAGGCACACCAGGACGCCGCGACCGAGTTTCGCGAGTGAGAGTGCGTCGCCAACCTGGCCGGCCATCGGATTGTCGGGAAGGGCGATGATACGCCATGGCCCCGCCACGCCGTCCGATCGTCGGCGAGGCCGGGGCCGCTCGGCCAGGATCGGGGCAAATGCACGGAACCAGGGGGCGACGCCTCGCGGCGACGCCTCGACTTCCTCTCGATGTCCCTCGACGCCCGCGCGGGCCAGCTCCTCGAGGGCCTCCGCGACCTCCGCGACCGTGACATCGGCGAACGCCAGGGGCTCGACAGGGGGCGGGGCACCGAGCCGCCGCGCCATCTCGGAAACGAGCTGGCCAACCGCGATCGAGTTGAGGTGCAGGTCGCTGAGCAGGCGGTTCCCGTCCTCGACCGACCAGGTCGGAAGCTCGACCTTAGCAGCGACCTGCTGGCGAAATAATTCGAGCACCGAGAGGGCGCGATCGACCCTCAAGTCGTCCGGGCGCGGGCAGGATTCCGGTCGAACCGTGTCCTCGGCCGGGGATTCCTGGGGCAGGGGCGCTCGCTCGCAAGGGCTGGCAAAGAACCGAGGCTGCCAGGGGATCGGGAAGGGGCGGCTCACGCGTCGGTCAACCAAGGGAGCCGTTTCAAGCGGGGCGCCAAGGGCGAAGGCCATACCGGCGGCGCGGAGCAGCCCGCCGACGGTATCGCCGCCCAATTCGATCGCGACCACCGGCGCCGTGAGCCATCCCTCGACCAGCCCGGTGAGCACCCGGCCCGGCCCAGCCTCGATCCAGAGGTCGATGCCTTCGGCCGCCCCGGCCATGGCTTCGAGGAATCGGACCGGCGACGTGACCTGGCGGAGGAGCAGCTCGCGCACGTCGACGTCGGGAGGCAGTTGGGCGCCGGTTACCGTCGAGAACACCTTCCCTCGCGGCGGCCCGACTATCTCGCGGGCCAGCACGCGGGCCAGCGGCTCGACGGCCCCGGCCACCATCGGTGAGTGAAAGGCATGGGATACCGCGAGCCGGGTCGATCGGACTTCGCGCCGACGCGCCCTCCCGAGGACCAGTTCCACCGCGTCGGCCGACCCCGAGATGACCGTCTGTCGGGGCGCATTCAGGCCCGCGATGACGACCCCTTCTCCATTGAGCAGCGCCTCGGCCTCGGCCTGGTCGGTGTGGAGACTGGCCATCGCGCCTCGGTTCGTGCCCAGCTCGGCCATCGCCTCGCCTCGACCCTCGGCCGTGCGGAGGAGTGTACCGGCATCGAAGGCTCCGGCCCAATGCAGCGCCGTGAGCTCGCCCAGGCTATGGCCGACCGCGACATCCGCCACGATGCCGAGGGTGCCGAGCAAACCGATCGCCGCCATTGACGCGGCTACGATCGCTGGTTGAGCCACGGCCGTCGAGCGGAGATCGCCCGACGTCGGCAGGCCGGCCCGCTGAAAGTCGGACTCCACCGACGCGAACCGGTGTCCCAGGGCGCCGCCGTCGAGCGTCGCTGGCGAGCCCTGACCGGGGAAGAGGAATCCGATCCTCGGCCTGGACTTCCCTCGTCCCAGAAAGACGCCGGCCTGAAGATCGATGTCAACTCCTGGCCGTTGCACTGTCCCGTTCCCGATTCCGTCCTGGCGATCGAGCCAGTTCCGCAAGGAACCGAGCCTCGCCTCGAGCTCGGTCGGGCGGCTCGCAACGATCGCCGCGCGGATGTTCCGATGTTCGAGCGTCCCGGCCAGATGGGTGGCCAGGTCCGTCAGCTCGGCCATCGAGAGCCGACCGGCGAAGGCCAGGAGTCCGTCAACCTGCCGGCGCAGGCTGTCGGTATCGCAGGCTCCGAGCAGGAACAGCTCGGCGTCCTGGTACGACGCGAGCAGTGCGTCCTCCAAGGGGCTGACACCCTCCCGGCGATCCGACGCGAGCGACTCCAGGGCGAGATGCGCGTTGATCCCCCCGAACCCCATGGCGCTGACGCCGGCACGGAGACGGCGATCGGCCGGCCAGGGCCGGCCTTTTCTCAGGATTCGGAGGGCCGGCTGATCGCCGGCCAGCTCAGGGTGTGGTTGCTCGCAGCCGGTGGTCGGGGGCAGGATCTGGGCATCGAGTGCGAGGGCGGCCTTGATCAGCCCGGCGACGCCCGCGGCGGCCTTGGTGTGGCCGATGTTGGCCTTGATCGAACCGATGGCGGGCAGGGGAGCGTCACCGCACGAATCGTCTCGGGACTCGGCTTCGTTCAAGGCGCGGCCGAGGGCCCTGAGCTCCGTCGCGTCCCCGACGCTGGTGCCGGTGCCGTGGCCTTCGAAGTAGCCCACTGTCTCGATCCCGAATCCCGCCCGACGATAGGCACGCCGGAGGGCCAGGAGCTGCCCCTCGACCTCCGGTCGCGTGATCCCGCCCTGACCGTCCGACGAGATCCCCCAGCCCCGGATGACCGCGACGACGCGACGGCCCTGATCGACGGCATCGGCCAGCCTCATGAGCACGACGACCCCGCAGCCCTCGCCCGGCCAGAAGCCGGCGGACCGGGCATCGAAGATCCGCATCGCATCCTGGGCCAAGGCGCCCGCCTTGGCGAACCCGACCAGCTCGAACGGGTCGAGGCTCAGATCCACCCCGCCCGCCAGCGCGACGTCCAGGTCGCCGGAGGCCAGCGAGGAGCACGCGTGGGCCACGGCCAGCAGTGATGAGGCGCAGGCCCCGTCGACAGTGTACCCGCCCCCCTTGAGGTCGAAGTGGTTGCAGATCCGGCCCGCGATCGTGTTGGAGAGCCCCCCGGCGAGCGTCTCCTCACCCACCGGGGCAAAAGGCTCCTTGAACTGGGCCTCCAGGCGGCCGAGGAACGCGCCCCGGCGCTCAGGATCCCAGTCCTCATCGCACAAGGCCGCCTCGATCATCCGGCGGGCATAAGGCCAGCGGAGCCGGAGCCCCTGGGCCCGGGAGAATTCCCCCGTCAACGTATTGCCGAGGAAGACTCCGGTCGTCTCGCGAGGCAGTCCGCTGCCCTGCCCGAAGCCGGCATCGGCCATGGCGCGTGAGGCCACATCGAGCGCCAGCCAGTGGGCCAGGTCGGCCGATCGATAGCTGTCCCCCCCGACCCGGAAGCCGACGCGGTCGAACTCGTAACCCTCGATTACCGCCGCCTGGACCGCATAAGTCCGATCGGGGGCTTCCCGATCCGATGACCAGTAATCCTCGGCGCGGAGCCGTTCCGCCGGGAGGCGTCGGAAGGCGCGGCGGCCGGCCAGCACGTTCTCCCAGAGCTCCGCCGGCGAACAGGCATCGGGATAGACACAGGCCAGGCCGACGAGGGCAATCGATTGTGACATCATTCCGCCACTTCCAGCACAGCCGAGGGTGCGATCGCCACGCGTGACGGCATCGGCCGCTCGGCCTGAGATCGAGCCGGGCTTCGAACATAGGCCAGCACAGCAAGCCCTAGTCCTCGTAACGAACAGACCACGAGGAGCGAGAAGAACAGGCCGAAGACCACGTGCATGAGCATCAACAGGCCGTAGACCGCAGCCACCGCTCCCCCGAAGGCGAATTGTCGCCGGGGAAGCGACGGCGTGGTCGCCGGATCGGTGACCATGTAGAACGTGAACAGCAGGAAGGCCATGCCCGTCACCGGCAACAGGGCCGCCACGAACGGCGTATCCTGGAGCTGACTCCGCAAGCCCGCCTGGAGTACGAAACCTCCCAGCCATCCCAGGATCAGTGGGATCCGCCCGGTGAAACGGGTGTTCAAGAATGTCCCCGACACCACGATGATCGTCGGGAGCAACCAGTCGCCGACGCCACTCAGATTCTCGGTGAACTGGTAAGGCGGGGCGATCCCGATCCAGGGGAAGAGCAGGAGCGTGAACGCAATCCCGGTATTGGAGGGATTCAGGCAGTGGCGGACGCCGCGGCCGACCGGGACGCGGATGAGCGTCTTCGACGCGACCCCCAGCGCTGCCGCGAAGGCGATCGGCCAGAGCCGATCGTTGGCGTAGAGCAGCATCGAGACCGCCAGCGCCGTGATGTGGGCCGGGAGCAGGAAATCGAGCAGCGCACACCAACCGCCGCGGAACTGGGGAGTCCGCCGCTCGGCCCACGCGCTCACTCCCTCCAGGATGAGCTCGACGCTATAGGCCGTTGCCAGGGCAACCAGTGGCTGGGCCCACGATTGCTCGAAGCCCAGCACGAAGTGGCCCAGGACGTTCAGGATCGTGATCGCCACGGCAAATCGCCGCAGTGCCGGCAGTCGATTGGGTGGCCCGGGAGGCCCAGGGGATCCGTTACAAGGAGGCATGGCTCATTCCACGGTCGTGTCGGGATATCCCAGAAGCACGGTGTGCCACCCGGGGGTCAGATGGAGTATCTCCCGGCGGATCTGCCCCGCCGGATCGCGCCAACTCAGCTCGATGGCAAGCGAGGTCTCCAGCCTCGCCTCTCCGAGTCCAATATGGAGGTCGAAACTGCGCTTTCCCGAGTGGCCGTTCCCGCCGTCGACCTGCGCTCGCAACGCGCGGCCGTCCGATAGCCGGACCCGTGCGGAGGCCCCCAAGGCAGGGCGGCCGGTCAGATCGCCGCCGGGATGGCCTGGTCGGGATCGGGTCGGCTGGTCGCTCACTCGGCCCACCGGGAGAAGGAGGTGCAGGCCGAGGAACATGCCATTCGCGCGGCCCTCGTTGTGATAGAACGACGAGGGCGCCCACTGGTTCGCGACGGCGAAGTCGAGCGCGCCGTCGCCGTCAACGTCGGCGACGGCGATCCCCCGGCTCACTCCGGGCTCGACCAGATCCAGATCCGCGGCGATATCCCAGTAACGCTCTCCTGCGCCTCGTGTGGAGAAGAGGTTGTTGCCACCGCCCGAGAGGTCATCTCCTGGCCCGAACCGGGGCCAGTTCCGGGGATCGTGCAGGAACTCGTCGTTGCCCATGGCCAGCTCTTGCAGCTCGGGCCATCGATTGATCGTCCCCTTGGCAAACCCGACCGCCTGGACCACCTCGGGGACGCCGTCATTGTCGAAATCGGCGATCTTTGCGTCCCACCCCCAACTGCTCCGCGACAATCCCAGCCGTTCGCTCTCGTCGTGGAACGGCGCGATGCCCTGGAGCATCTGCTTGGTTTCACCCGTTCCCAGGAAGGCGAAGTGGCTCTCCTCGAGCGCGAACTCGCCGGCGATGTTGCTCACGAAGATGTCGAGAATCCCGTCGCCGTTCAGGTCGCCGAAGTCGACGCCCATGCCCTTGAACGAGTCATGCCCGACCACCTTGGAGTTGGGCGTGGTCAGCGTTTTCTGGCCCTCGAGCAGGGCGAATCGGAACTCGCCGGGTCGGGAACGATTGTGGAGCAGCCGGTCGGGTCCGAAGTCGTTGGCGAAATAAACCTCGGGCAGCAGGTCCCCGTCCAGGTCGGCGGCCCCGATCCCCAGGGTCCAACCGTAGCCCCCCAGATCGTCCAGCACGCCCTCGAAGTCGACGAATTGAATGTTCGGATCGGACCCGCCGGTCGCATCGCTCCAGCGCAAGAGGTGTTTTCGTCCGCCGTTCTCAGCGCGTGTCATCGAGTGCTGCATCGCCTCCAGGCCGCCGGCCCGGGCGTCGAGGATTCGGGCATCGTCCGGGAAATAGTTGCCGACGATGAGGTCGGCATGACCGTCGCCATCCAGATCGGCCAGTGTCGCGGCATTGGTGAACCAACGGCCCGCCCCCGGCGCCACCTCCCGAGCCACGAAACTGCCGCGATTGAGCCCCTTGCCAGCGCCCGCTCGCCTCAGGTACGCGATCGGCGGACGGCCCCAGTAATAGACCAGGACGTCCATCAAGCCATCCTCGTTCAAGTCGCCCGGGAGGCAACCCATCGGGGCCATCGTGGCAGCGTCGTAGGGCAGAGTCGCCGGATCCAGTGCGAAAGGCTCGTACCGCGAGCCGGTACCCGGCGCCGGAGATACGATGACGCGATCGTCACGCGGGTCTACATAAACCACGTCGTTGGGCAGGCCGTCCCCGTCCAGGTCGTTGAGCGCCACCGCCGCTCCAACCGATGAAATCCAGGATTCGATCCGCTTCAAGCTGGGATGGACCGGGCGGACCATCCGCGAATGATCGCCGGAGAGTTCTGTCAGGGGATGGTGGAGGAATTGGAATCGTCCCGCCAGCCGTGTCTTTTCGGTGCCGGAGAGCGGCGGCTGTAAGGAGAGGCCGTAGAGCACCACGATGATCGCGAGGGCCACGAGGCGCGCAGCGTGGCGGCGAAGGAGGCTCTCAGGGTTGGTCATGATTCCACGGCCTCCTTGATCCAGTTTGCCCGGATACGCTGGCGCCACGTCTCGTAAGCGGGAATCGCATGATCGTCCGAGAGATCGGTGAGGGCGTGGTCAGTCAGACGTGCGGCATCTCCAGTCGTCATCCCGCAGACGATACGACAGGCCAGATCCGTGTGTGACGCCGGATTGCCGGCCCGTTCGCGAGCTTTGACGGCGAAGGCCACTCCTTGCGCGAGGTGGGGATGGTTTGGACCGGCGTTCGCAATCAGTGTCTCCAGGACTTCGGCAGGTACACCGCCCGCGTAGGCACAAGCCAGTCCCACACCGCTCCAGAGATCCGCCTGTCGCGAGCGTGGAAACCGGGCCACCGTCGCTGAAATGCGAGGAACCTCGGCCCCCTCGACAAACCACAAACTTCGGCCCAGTCCTTGGTCGAAGACTCGCCGAGCGTATCCTGAAATCTGGCGGGGGACCCACTGACGTTCCACCGTCTCGGGCCAGCGGAAGTAACCCTGATGGAATCCATAGCCGTCGACCGCCAACCATCCGAGCAAGGGGTCGAATTGGGTCAGAGTATGATCGATCCGCCGACGAAGCTGAGCCAGCGCCCAGCCGGCTCCCACGTGGACCATGTAGGTATGCGGTTCGCCCGGACCTGCAAGAAACTCGCTCAGTCGATCTCGCCTCCAGGGGGTCAGCAAGTCGAGGAGGTACAATCCCATCCCCGCTCCCTCGAAGGCGAAGCCGCGTAGATCCAGGTCGATCGGGTCCAGTGCCCAGGCCAGCCGATCCGGCCTGTCCTCCTCCAGGGCCGCATGATAGCCATGGAGGAAGACCAGGCCGATCTGCTCGAGATGCTGGCGAACGAGTTCGTCCCCGCCGCGAAAACCCCGACGTGAGGACGACGCCTTCTCGGTCGAAATCCCGAAGAGGCGCCTGCGGAGCCGGCTGAGCACAGAAATCACATCGTCACCAAGTTATATTATTGTCGTCACGCCAGCCGTTGAGACGGCGTTGGTACTCGACAGTCCTAGCTCTCGTGGGCTCGGCAATGAACGGGCATAACCATCAGGCTCGTCGCCGTCCCCACTTGGTGTAGATAGGCAGCAGCCCCCCGGCCGTCAGGAGCATGATCCACGTGCTCGGCTCGGGCACCGAGGCGCCGTCGACTATGTGCTCAGCCCCGCCTCCGGGTGGTATGTGGATGGTCTGGCCTACCGTGTAGAAATCCACCTGTCCCTTTGCCAGTCCAGTGTGCATATTCGCATTCTGGTCGCCGACTGGACCGGAAACGAGGACGGCACCGGGCGGTGGGGTGGAGGTCCAACTCCCGCTTGCATTAAATGTTTCCATGCCGTAGTAGGTGCTACCCACTCCACCACCCACCGGCTCGAACTGGGCCTGAAAATACACGTTCAGCG
Organism: Isosphaeraceae bacterium; assembly: GCA_052148775.1. Classification (GTDB taxonomy): domain Bacteria; phylum Planctomycetota; class Planctomycetia; order Isosphaerales; family Isosphaeraceae; genus CAVZRC01. The sequence goes on from JBKQHM010000341.1 coordinate 11,645, forward strand.
TCGAGCTGAACGTGCCGCCCGCCGCCGTCCCGGAGATTGTCATCATGCCGGTATCATTCGACAGATTAGCGGGATCCAGGGTGACAAAGACATTGTAAGAGACTGCGCCCACCACAACGGGGGCCACGCTCTCCATGGAGAGCTGAGTGAGTTGAATGGGTATAGCAGCCCCGCCAATTGTGGCATCCGCCTGTCGCTGCACGATGGTATCGGTATTTCCCGGTCCGATGGGGTTGGACTTGAAATCCACAGTGCCGATCGAACTACCGAAGTAGAAATAAGAGCCGGCTTCGGTATGCAGGTAATCCGACCCGAGGACGACTGTGTCGGCACGGGTTAGGGTAGGGAGGATCCCCAAGCCCAACATCAAGGCGAAGCCGAGGGACTGCATGTGAGAAGTTTGTCGCATTGTTGATGTACTCCGATTGCTGGACATGGTCTGAAGGAACCGATGTTGCCGGGTATCCCAGCTAGCGCTGATCCCCGGAAAGCAAACAGGTGGTGAGACGCTCGTTTTTTCGCCCGAACCGATCGACCTGCGTGGCGCCAGGCCCCCGCTCCCTTCTCCCCATTCCTCGTTCGTCCGTTATTACTAGAGCACGACCGATCGGTTCAGTCGGCATCTCGAGCTAGGGCGGGCCACGGGGTCGGACCTAATCTCGAGACTCTACGGGTCATGCGAGTCATGGGGTCGGACCTAATTTTTAGTTTCCAGGATCCTTTCCCAGTATTCGCCTTATGTCGACGTAAGTCCTTGGTAGCAAACGCTCTGGATTAATCGGGCGTGTAATCCACAACTCCCTTGAAATCATGGATCTATGGATTTTGGAGACGAATACTCGGACAGGCTCCTCGTGTGAAAAACAAAACCTAGGTCTGACTCGGGACTCCCCAAACTTAAGTCTGACCCCGGGCTTCCCACCTGTTACTCGATGGCTTATGGGGCTGTTGCGCGATCGATGGGTTTGAATTCAATTCGAGCCGCTCGATGTTGCTAATGGGAAAGATCTCGGTGTATATCGACCTTCGGAACAGTCGGCAGGGTCTCCGCTGCATGGGCGATATGCGGATGATACGGAGACAGATTAGGTCAGGCATCAGGTGACTCGGCCCCGCCCTTTGGCAGGCCAGCGATCGTGGCGAGCAACCCAGGTCGCTGGCCAACGCTGTTGCATTGCCGAGTCATCCTTGTCGCCGATTCGGCGATTACTTCGCCGTCGAAAGTCCAAGCCTGCTCCATCGTGCGTAGGCGGGCACGATCAGCCCGGCCGTCAGCAACATAATCCATGTGCTCGGCTCGGGGGTAACACCTGCCGTTTGCAGGAGTTGGTTGTATTGCTGGTTGAACTGGGCGGGACCGGGCCCCGTCGTCCCACTTGCCCCCCCGTCGTTATATCCGGCTCCATGTCCGGAGACGATGATCGTTCCGAAGGAATCGCCATTGAACGAGTAGAAGGGCGAGTCGCTAGGCACGTTGATGTAAAGGTTCGGGGCGGGGCCCGATGATTGCTGGTGCGTATAGAGGACCGTCGGGGGGAAGCTCGTCAGGCCGGAGCTCTCGACTATCAAAGGGGATGTATTGTAAAGGCCGATGGATCCGAGACTACTCGAAACGGTCACATTCACGAAGACATCGAAGAAGCTATTGGCGGGGAAGCTGGCGCCCGCCATGCTGGATTGGGATGCAACTTGGCCGTAGCTGACGACGCCGGAATTCGGCGTCCCGGCGGGTATCGCCTCGCCGGCCGTGACAGACGTACCGCCGCTGGTCAGGTTCAGGCTCTGGAGCGCCGTGTAGACCTCGTTGGTGCCGGCTGCCGGGTTCCAGCCCGAGGGGGGCGTCGCCGCGGAACTGGCCGAGGCCGTCGTATAGAGGGGATTCCCGAGATTTAGGGTGGCGTTTGAGCCCACAGTGGTATTGTCACTGCGAGCGATCGTGGTTGTCGGATCGTAAAGGAGTGGGCTCGTCAAGAACGTCTGGCCTGCCTGCGGACCGCTCGTGGGCTGATTGAGTGTGTAGCCGGGAAAGTCTCCGTTGTTGAAGGCGGTCGCGATCGTTGGAGCCAAAGTCGGATTGACATCGATCGTGAATTTTCCCAGGGATGTGGTCGAATCGGTATTCTGACCCGGGAATTGTGCCCTGGCACATTCAGCAGAAAACATGCAGGTCAAACACACGAGGCCGAACGGGACAAACGCCGTTGTGAGTTTCGTGCGTGCCATTGCGAATCCCTCCCGGAATGGGGGCGCCGTCCGGCCGTGACAGCCTCGGTGTCCCCTGAATACAAGTTGGTGGCAGGATCCAGAAGCACGTGTTCTGGTCCGTACTCGTAGTAGAAATGGGCCTCGATGCAATTAATCCATTGAAAGGGACGTCTCCGCTTTTCCGCCGGCACCAAACTTTGTGTCGGATCCCTCTGGCGATGCAGACGATCAGGGGCCCTTCCGCGCGGGGCGTGCTTCGATCCACGGGATCTCTCTCGGGGCACCGTCCCCCTCTTACTGGTTACTCGCTGGCCGGGGCAGGTCTGTTGCGCGAGAAATTCCATCAGACGTCGATTTCGCGCCGTCCGGGGTTATCGTCGAGGACATCCCGCTCCATCGATCTCTCCAAGATGTCCCGGAATTTCCGCTTCATCCGATGGGCGCGGAATCGGACCTGTTCAGGGGTCAATGCGAGGGCCGCGGCGACTTCGGCAGTCGGGCGGTCCTCGATCCAACGCAGGTAGAGCACCTGGAAACTGGTTTGCGAGACTTGCCCGGAGAGTTCCACCAGGATTCTGTGGACCTGATCCATCGTCCGGCGACGCTCGTATTCGGCAGCCGGGTCGGGACTGGGATCGAGCGGGGCGCCCGTCTCGTGCTCGTCCAGATGCTCGGATATGTGCCGATTCCGCCGCCGGATTGAGTCGACGGCCTTGTTCCGGGCCAGTGTCATCAACCACGTGCCGAGCTGGCCGCGGGCCGGATCATGCTGGAAATGCGGTAGACTGCTGACGACCTCTTTCCAAGTGTCCTGCAAACAATCATTTCGATCCGCATCGGGCAAGTTCCATCCCCTCAGGTATCTCCCCATCCGAGGTGCGTAGTAGTGATAGAACTGGTTCCAGGTTTCCACCAGGTGCTCCGGCGGATCGACACCGTGGGAGCGGCATTCGAGATAAGACTTGATCGCGTCCAGAAACTCCTCGGACTGGCAATCGGGAGATTGGGCCTGGATTTCGCGACAGCCCGGCGCACGTATTAATTTAGGTCCGGTCGATTTATGTCCCATTCCAGTCTCTTCTCCCCTCGCATCCCGGTCGAGCGCCCTCGCAAATCCGTCAGTCATCCATGAAGGCCGGTCGGCCTCCGTGAGCCGCTGGCTCTCGGGTCCAGCGGGAAATTAACTTGGACCGGCAATGCTGGAGCTAGTCAGGACCCTTCAACGGTCGACGTAATGATTCCTGAATGCAAAAAAGCCGAGCGACCCCTGGAGAGTCCGACGCTTCGATTTCGCACGATGCAGGATTGGGAGTACGTTGGCGCGGACGGTCACAGGATGCTGTACGATCGGCGCGCACCACCGTCGGCGCTCAACTCTTCAGCACGTTCACCCGGTCTCTCGATTGGCGGAGACGCCGCCATCATGGCGGCTTCGTGACCTTCTATATGCCTCGTCATGGCATGTGACCACTCCGCTCGAGTCGTGTCAAGAAAAAAGAGCGGCTTCGTGATTTTTTGATGAAGACTACGAGCCGAGCCGGTTACGATGATGCGAATTGAGGACATCTCACCGGCCCGGCCAATCTCGACAGACCTTCTCGAACGCCTCGCACCGGCATAATCGTACGTCAGCGTGGCGAACGAAATGTTGAAAGAGCGGCCTGGGGGCGTCTTGCGGAATAATTGAGATCACAGATGTCCTAATTTGACAATGTTACAGCTCATACCTTTTTACTCCCGTGGCGCGATCCTGTCTGATTGCAATCGACTTCGAACCCTATCGGGGACGCGTCCAATTCATGGTTCACCTGGCGACCAAGATCCTGCTCGACGACAAGACGCGGTTCCTGACGACCGTCTCCGGGGTCGCGTTCGCGGTATTGCTGGTGATCGTCCAGGTGGGGATCTTCCTGGGGATGCTGGAGAGTGCGTCGATCACCATCGAGCGGCTGGATGCCGACCTGTGGGTGACGGCGAAGAATACGCCAAATATTGACTTCGCAAATACGTTTCCCGAGCTCTACGTGCATCGTGTCCGATCGGTCGCCGGCGTGTTGCGGGCGGATAACCTGATCGTCTGGTTCGTGCCGGTGGCACTCCCTAGCGGCGCGAAGGAGGCGACGATCGTCTATGCCCTGGAGGACTTCCCCCGATGGAATTTCCCCTGGGACGTGGTCTCGGGCGATCCTCGAGATCTCCGCCGGGGCCGATATGTCTTCCTCGACGAATCGGCGGAGCGTCGATTCGGCCCGTTCGCTCCGGGAGACTATCGCGAATTCCTGGGGCTTCGCCTCAAGGTCATCGGCAAGACACGCCAGGCCCGTTCCTTCACGACCAATCCCCTTTCATTCCTCGACTATCGCGTCGCGCAGGCGCTGGCCCCCCTGGACTTGCAGCAACGGACCACGTATATCCTGGTGAAGCTCGAGCCGGGCGCCGACCTGGAGACGGCCCGGGCCGCGATCCGGCGGAGGCTCCCCTACAACGACGTGCGCACCAAGCAGGAATGGGCGGCGCGGTCCCGGACCTACTGGGTCGAGAACACCGGCCTGGGGCTCAGCATGTTCATGACGGTGTTCCTCGGCTGCCTCGTCGGCGTCGTGGTCGTCGCGCAGACTTCGTACACGGCCACCATCGAGCATTTCAAGGAGTTCGCGACCGTCAAGGCCATCGGGGGCTGCAACGCCGATATCTACCGGATCATCGCCGAGCAGGCCATCATCGCCGCCGTCGTCGGGTTCCTGCTCGGGACTGTGCTGGCTTATGCGGTCCGACCGTTGATGGCCGAGGTGGACCTGAAGCTGATCATACCGCCCGCCTTGATCGGCTACGTCTTCGTCGGCGCCGTCGTGCTTTGCCTGGGTGCATCTTTGATCTCGTTCCGCAAGATCGCCGGCCTCGACCCGGCGGTCGTGTTCCGTACGTGAGGGGGATCGGGCCATGGCCGTCCTCGAGGCGCGTCGGGTGACCAAGAACTTCGTCGAGGGGCGGGAGACCGTCCCGGTCCTCACGGGGGTCTCTCTGGATCTCGATCGCGGTGAGGTCGTCGTCCTGGAGGGCCCCTCGGGATCGGGCAAGACGACGCTGCTGTTCATACTCGGATGCCTGCTGACCCCGACCTCGGGCCGGGTGGTCATCGAGGGGGAGGCGGTCGACTCGGCCCGGCCGGATCGACTGCCCGAGATGCGCAAGCGATCGATCGGGTTCGTGTTCCAGCAGTTCAACCTGTTCCCCTCGCTGACCGCGCTGGAGAACGTCGAATTTGCGTTGAACGTCAGGGGGCTCCGTAACTCGGAGGCCCGGCGTGAGGCGGAGCGGGTGCTCGAGGCGGTCGAGATGTCGGACCGTCGACGGGCTCGACCACGCGACCTTTCCGGCGGGCAGAAGCAGCGCGTGGCCATCGCCCGGGCGCTGGCGGGCCGGACGGCGATCCTCCTCGCCGACGAGCCGACGGCTAGCATCGACTCAAGGCTGGGCGGACAGATCCTCGACCTGTTCGCCCGGCTGGCGCGCGACGAGGACCGCGCGGTCCTGATCGTCTCGCACGATTCCAAGGTGAGGGCGATCGCCGATCGGATCATTCGCATCGAGGATGGACGTCTCTTGGCACAGGGGGGGGCCGGACCATGATCGCGAAACTCCTATCCGCCGGGCTGGGCGTGATCGCGACCTTGGCCGTCATCTGGCAGGCCAGCCAGGCCGGGTGGGTCAGGACGCCGACTCCGACGATCGGCACGCGACCGGCCAAAGAAGGGCCGGGTATTACCCGGCGCCGGCCGGATTCGGTGATCGCCGAGGGACGGCTCGTGACCTACCCCGGGGCCGAGGTCGTGGTCGCCGTCGAGCAATCGGGGCTCATCGTCAGTTTGCCGGTTCGGGAGAAGTCGGTCGTTCGCAAGGGAGATCTGATCGCGGAGCTGAAGTCGGACGAGCTTCGTGCGTCGCGCGAGGAGGCCGACGCCCGGATCGAGGAGGCCGAGGCCGATATCCATTTCTACGAGCGCGAGGTCGAACGCCGACGGGTCCTCATCGCGCGTCACGCCGCCAGCGACGTCGAACTCGATACCAATCAGAGAGGTCTCGAAATCGCCCGGGCCCGGCGTCGTGCCGCCCTGGCCGTTCGGCGACGCCTCGACGTCCTCATCGACAAGACGCGGATCACGTCCCCCATCGACGGCGTGGTCATCGCCCGCCACGCACACCCCGGCGAGGCCATCGAGGCGTCCACGCGCCTCGTTACCGTCGCCGACCTGAACCGGGTCCGTGTCGAGGCCGAGGTCGACGAGATCGATATCGGCGCCATGGTCCCGGGTGCGGAGGCGACCATCTTCGCCGAAGGATTCCCGGGACGGACCTGGCGCGGCCGGGTCGAGGAGATCCCCGACTCCGTCGCCGGGAGGCACCTCAGGCCGGAAGATACATCCCGACCGGTCGATACGCGCGTGCTCCTCGTCAAGATCGCCTTGCTCGAACCGACCCCCCTCAAGCTCGGTCAACGGATCGAAGTCGAGATCCTCAGCGGACCGCGTTGATCATTCCCTCGACCACGAGGACCCGCCGGCGCATGCAGTCATTGTTCGACGTCGGACCACGCCGCCCAACCGGCGTGTCCGGCTTCCTTGGCAGGCTCAGGGCCGCGTTTTCTGGAACGTTGGCAGTTGACCGATGGCCCTCGCCAATCTCATCGATTATAATAAAGGGTTGAAAGCTGGAAATTTCGGGGTTCGCACGCCTCCCGTCGCGCAGTCAATCCAGCCGAACGGGGGAGCCGGGATCGCGTGTGCTCGGATTCGAGAGCCCTTACCCGAGATCATCGAGGGATCGAAGACTTCTGACCGAAGTTGGAAGTCGAACCGTACCGGTCTTTCTTGGCCGGTTCGCTCTTGGCTCCAGGATCGTCTGGGAGGCCGAATATGAGATCGCATCGCGGTGGCTGGCTCGGTTCCTGGGTTTTGGGGGCGATCTTCGTGGTGGCGCCGTCGGTCGCGACAACCGTCCACGCCCAGCCGGGATTCGGTCCCGACCCGTTCTGGCCGTATAACAGCCAGTACGCCCCTTACACAACGGCCATCGGACCGGCCGCGCCGGACGGAGGTCAAGGCAGTTCGATGTTGGGTCGCCAGGGCAATGCCGCGGCGAATCAATTCCAGCAGTATCTCGATAGTCTCCCGGGGCCGGGGCGAAACGTCACCGACCGCTCCGGGGTGGGCGTCCCCTATTTCCGCGGGTCGGTCGATCCGGCCTTTGGATTTCGCGAGTATCGACCGAACGCGATCGCGAATCGGGGTTTTGAAGAGAAGCAGCGGGACGTGACCGAGAAATACTTCGCCTACTTCTCCGAGAAGGATCCCAAGAAACGCGCGAAGCTACTGAGGGACTATCAGGAGGCGAAGCGCGAAGCGGACCGCGAGCTGAGCCCTCGGGCGCAAACGCCCTCGCGCATCCTGGAGGAGGCTTCGCGAAATCGTACAGCCTCGGGGGTGGCGCGGGCTTCGAGGGCGACGGACGGCGACCTGGCCAATCTCCTGGCGCTTCCGCACGAGCCCGGCACGATCAACCGATCGGGGAGGCCCGCCGCACGTCGGAGCACGGACGGCCCGGCCTCGGCACGAAGCAGCTTTGTGCCAGCCGCCCCTCCCATCCCCAGCATGCCCGGGGCACGCACCGGGGCACGTACGCGGAGCACACCCAGCTCCGTCCTGGGTCGAGCCCGGGCCATGGATGATCGCACTCGACGCTCGCCGGGCGCGACTCGGAGCCAACGATCCACGCCGCCTCCGTATCTGCCTGCGAGGACCGGCCCCTGATCACAAGACCTCTCCAGTCCCGGGCTAGCCGATTTTGCAGCCCCGGAGGCCCAAAGCACGGTCCAGAAATCGCTAACTCGTTGACGCTCGTCCTTCGATCCTTACAATAGGGCTCACGTGGCGCGGAACTTTCGAGCCCTGATACCAGTCGCGAATTCGGGATCGCTTCCCGGCTCCGGAATCTCGCGGCTCCCCTGCTCGATCTCGACCGGCCCACTCCTCCATTCCTTTTGAATCCATCCCGGCGCAAGCCTGGGTTTTTTTTGGTCCGACTTTGTGAAACCATTCACAAAGGTGGACTTCGTCGGCCGTGGGCATTGATCGATGGGCGAGGAATATACACCACTCTTCATCTTCCTGATCCTTGCGATCCTGACCGGCGCCAGCATGATCGTGATGAGCGCCGTGCTGGGTCCCCGCAAGACGACCCGAGTGAAGCAGATGCCCTATGAATCGGGCATGGACCCGATCGGTGACGCGCGACAGCGTTTCGATGTGCGGTATTACCTCGTCGCCATCGTCTTCTTATTGTTCGACGTCGAGTTGCTCTTCCTCTATCCCTGGGCCGTGGCGCAGTGGAGCGCGGACCCGAGCCTGGCACCGCCGGGACCCGTGGTGCCGGTCGCCGGAATTCCCGCGGAATTCCGCGGTTGGGTCTTCCTGGAAATCGTCGTGTTCGTCATCATCCTGGCCGCGGCATTCGTGTACGCCTGGCGGAAAGGGGTCTTTGAATGGCGGTAGGCAAGGATCCATCGACGGTCCCGGCCCGACATGAGCCGCTCGCCGGTTCGACTCTGACGGTTAAGCCGGTCGACGCGATCGAGATGCCCGAGAATGTCCAGATCACGACCCTGGATTCGGTGGTCAACTGGTGCCGCAAGTACAGCCTCTGGCCGATGCCGTTCGCCACGGCGTGCTGCGGGATCGAGTTGATGGCCGTCGGAGCGAGCCGGTTCGACATCGCGCGATTCGGCGCCGAGGTCATGCGGTTCAGCCCTCGCCAGTGCGATCTGATGATCGTTGCCGGGCGAGTGGCCATGAAGATGATGCCGGTCTTGCAACGGATCTGGCTACAGATGCCCGAGCCTAAGTGGTGCATCAGCATGGGTGCTTGCGCCAGCACGGGAGGGATCTTCGACACCTATGCCGTGGTGCAGGGTGTGGATCGGTTCATTCCGGTCGATGTGTATATTCCCGGTTGCCCGCCCCGCCCCGAGCAAATCCTCCGGGCACTCATGGACATCCAGACCAAGATCCAGAAGGGCGGCACCCTGAGCGGCAACAACGGCCTGCCCGAGTTGCTCGAGCGCGAGAAATACCTGGTGGAGAAGCGTGAGGCACCCCTCGGCTTCGCCACGTCTGTCGAGCGCGGCGACGAAGACCGATTCGGCTACCGAATCCCCGGCGGTCCCGCACCGCTCGGGGCCGAGGAGACGCGCTAGGTCTCTCCGCGTTTCCCTTCCCCCCTGGTGGGGGAAGGTCGCCGAAGGCCGGAAGGGGGACTGGTGACCACCTTGACCCCGGCCATTCCCTCAATGTGAGTGAGCATGTACCACCCACCAGCCACCTACCATTAAAGATGAGCAATACAGCAGCACCCCCGGCCGACCCGCACGCGACGACTCTCGCCACGCTCGCCAAGGTGCTGGGAGACGGCGTCTTCAGCCAGTCGCGGTTTCGCGACAATCTCCGGCTCCACGTGCCGTCGGCCCGGCTGCGCGAATTGTTGACCGTGCTGAAGGACCAGTGCGGCTTCAACATGCTCGCCGAACTGGGCGGGACTGATTATCTCGGCTATCCCGGCCGAACGCGGTCGCGATTCGAGGTCCATTACGTCCTGAGGAACCTCGAGACGTCCGAGAAACTGGTGGTCAAGGCGGGCGTCGACGACCCCGACCCGGTGCTCCCCTCGGCGTATCCGCTCTGGCCGGGTGCCGACTGGATGGAGCGCGAAGTCTTCGACATGTACGGGATCCGGTTCAGCGGCCATCCCGATCTGCGTCGCATCCTCATGCCCGAGGAGTTCACGGCGTACCCGCTCCGCAAGGACTATCCGCTCCGCGGGCGCGGCGAGCGTCATAACTTCCCGAGGCTCACGCGCGGCGAATCCTGACCCGCGCGCATCCCGATCCCGGCAGACAGACCAACGTACGACACAGGATCACGCGATGGCCTCCCAACTACTCGACGAGCCCGAGCTTCAGGCCGACACGAAGCAAACGACCTGGACCCTCAACTTCGGTCCCCAGCATCCCGCGACCCACACGACGTTGCGGCTGATCCTGGAGCTCGACGGCGAGCGGATCATCAAGGCGACTCCGGACATCGGCTACCTGCACTCGGGCTTCGAGAAGCTCGGCGAACACCTAACGTACAATCAGTACGTGACGATCGTCGACCGCAAGAACTACATCAGCCCGCCGATGAACGAGGTGGCCTGGCATCACGCGGTCGAGAAAGTGCTGGGCATCGAGCTGACGCCGCGCTGCCAGTATATCCGCGTCATCATCTCCGAGCTGGCGCGAATGAGCGACCACCTGCTCTGCACCGGCGCCGCCGCGCTCGACCTCGGGGCGTTCACCGCGTTCCTGTACGCCTTCAACCTGCGGGAGCAGATCTACGACGTCTATGAAGAGATGTCGGGCTACCGGTTTCATCCCGGATATACCCGCGTCGGCGGCGTCCTCTACGACTTCAACGACCGCGTGCTCGACCGGATCCGATCCGTGCTCAAGAGCTTCCCCAAGGTCTATGCGGATATGGAGAAGCTCCTGTTCCGCAACCGGATCTTCCTCGACCGGGTGCGGGGCGTGGGCGTCCTCAGCAAGGCGGACGCGATCGCCTACTCGTGCTCCGGGCCGATCGCCAGGGCCAGCGGCGTCACCTACGACATCCGCAAGGACGAGCCGTACCTCGTCTACCCCGAGCTCGACTTCGAAGTCCCCTACACCGTGGAGGGGGACTGCTGGGCGCGATTCATCGTCCGGATGGAGGAGATGCGTCAGAGCCACTCACTCCTCGAGCAGGCCCTCAAACGTCTGCCCTCGGGCCCGGTGAATGTGCCGATCGCCGAGAAGTTCCCCCTGCCCGACAAGCTGACGGCTTACAACAGCATGGAAGGGTTGATCCAGCACTTCGAGCTGATCATGCCCAACCGGGGCTTCGAGACGCCCAAGGACGAGGTCTACGCCGCCATCGAGTCGCCGAACGGGGAACTCGGCTATTACCTCGTCGCCGATGGCAGCCAGTCCGCCTGGCGCGTCCGCACGAGACCGCCGTCGTTCATCCATTTTTCGGTGTTCCCGCTGATGATCAAGGATCATCTGCTGGCCGATGTCGTCGCCGTGCTGGGGAGCCTGAACATCATCGCTGCCGAGTTGGATCGCTAGGATGGTCATGAGTCATCCGTCATTGGTCATGAGTGGCTCTGCCCGGAAATCGAGGGGGAGGGTGGGGAAACATGGGACCGTTCGGAAGGCCACGACCTCACGCCCTCGCGACTCGACCGGGGCTTTATGACTAATGACAAATAACCAATGACAAATAACCAATGACAAATAACCAATGACAAATGACCCGAAAGTCCTCACCGAAGGCATGAAGGAGAAGATCCGCTCGCTTTTCCCGCGCTATCCGAGCAAGCGAGCGGTCGCCCTGCCGGCGTTGCATCTCGTGCAGGCGTACCTGCGGTGCGCCCCGTACCAGGCGATGGCGGAGATCGCCGAACTCCTGGAGATCACGCCCGCCGAGGTGCACGACACCATGAGCTTCTACGGATTCTTCCCGCAGGCGCCACTCGGCGACGTGCGAGTCTGGATCTGCCGGTCGCTATCTTGCATGCTGCGAGGCGGCGACGAGCTCCTGGAGCATGCCTGCGGCCGCCTGGCAATCGAGCCGGGCCAGACGACTCCGGACGGCAAGCTGACCGTCGAATTCGCCGAATGCCTGGGCGTCTGCGACTTCGCGCCCGCCGCGCTGGCCGACGACGGGCGCGTCTACGGCCCCCTCTCCGAGGAATCGGTCGATTCGATGCTGGACGAATTGAAACTCGGCCGACGGGACGAGGTCGCGGCGACCTCGGCGTGAGAGCGAAACGTGATTCCATCTGCTGGATTTCAGTGTAGAGCCGTCGCGGGGATCGAACAGAACGTTCTGAAGAGATCTGGAATCTGGGATTGGGAATCTGCAATCTGGAAACCCTCTCCAACGATTACGACCAGGAGAAGAGACAGCCGTGGCCACCTTCGAACCCGTCTTGAGCCGCAACTGGAACGTGCCGGACAGCCATACACTCAAGGTGTATGAGTCCCGGGGCGGCTACCAGGCGGCGCGCAAGGCGCTGGCGACCGACCCTGACTCGGTGGTCAACATCGTCAAGGACTCGGAGCTGCGCGGCCGCGGCGGCGCCGGCTTCCCGTGCGGGCTGAAGTGGAGTTTCCTTCCCAAGGATCGGAAGGAAACGCTCATGTGCATCAACGCCGACGAGAGCGAGCCTGCGACATTCAACAACCGCCTGTTACTGGAGAAGGATCCCCACCAGCTCCTCGAGGGGATCCTGATCGCCTGCTTCGCGACCAAGGCGACGACGGCTTATATCTATCTGCGGTTCGAGTACATCCACGCCTACAACGTAGTCGAGGCCGCGATCGACGAAGCCCGCGCCGCGGGGCACCTGGGGAAGGACATCTACGGGACCGGCTTCAACCTGGACATCTGGGTCCATCGCGGGGCCGGGGCCTATATCTGCGGCGAGGAGACCGGCTTGATCGAGAGCCTGGAAGGGAAGCGGGGCTGGCCGCGGATCAAGCCGCCGTTCCCGGCGATCGAGGGGGCCTTCCGCAAGCCGACCGTCGTCAACAACGTCGAGACGCTTTGCTGCGTGCCCCACATCCTCGAGCGCGGGGCCTCATGGTTCAAGTCGATCGGCGTGCCCAAGAGCTACGGACCGAAACTCTATTGCGTCTCGGGGCACGTCAACAAGCAGGTCTGCGTCGAGCTGCCGCTGGGGATCACCTGCCGCGCCCTGATCGACGAGCACGCCGGCGGCGTCTGGAAGGGCCGGAAGGCCAAGGCCGCCGTGCCCGGCGGCATCAGCATGGGGCTCCTCTCGGCGGATGAGCTCGACACCCCGCTCGATTTCGAGAGCCTGCGCAAGCCCGGCTGCCTCGGCCTGGGGACGGCCGCGGTGACGGTCCTCGACGACAAGACCAGCATCGTTGATTACCTCTACAACACCTGCCGCTTCTTCGCCCACGAGAGCTGCGGCCAGTGCACCCCCTGTCGCGAGGGGACTGGCTGGTTCTACAAGACAATCAAACGGATCAAGGCCGGCGGCGGACGCATCGAAGACCTCGACATCATGCTCCAGTTGGCCAACAACATGGGCATCATCCCGGGGACGACCATCTGCGGCCTCTCCGACGGTGCGGCCTGGCCGATCAAGAACGGGATCACCAAGTATCGCGGCGAACTCGAGGAGTATATCCGGACTCACCAGTCGGATGCCCACAAGGTCACCCCGCTCCAGGAAAAGATTGCCCACGGTCTTCCTGCGGGCGGAGACACGAGCATGCCGCCTGTGGGCGGGCCGTCGGCTTCCGCCCCCGTGCAACTGGTCACACTCCGATCGCCGAGGCCGGACCCCGCTTGAGACCGAAAGAGACCGGCGTCCGCGCGTGTACCAAACCTGGCCACTCCCTTGACACTGACGGCGAAATGGCAAGCTGATGGCGACCATCATCATCAATCGCACCGAATATACGATCCCCGAAGGCGAGAAGCTGAACGCCATCCAGATGGCCAAGCGCGTCGGGATCGAGATCCCCTACTATTGCTGGCACCCCGCACTCTCGGTGGTGGCCAACTGCCGGATGTGCGAGATCGAGGTCGGCACCAAGGACGCCAAGACCGGCGAGATCAAGCTGCTGCCCAAGCTGGTCCCCGCCTGCCAGACCCCGGCCAAGGACCTCACCGTGCTGGTGACCGACAGCCCCAAGGTCAAGGAACACCAGCGCATGGTGATGGAGTACCTGCTCCTGAACCACCCCCTCGACTGCCCGGTCTGCGACCAGGCCGGCGAGTGCGGATTGCAGGACTACAGCTACAATTACGGCCAGGCGACCCACCGCTTCGTCGAGGAGCGCATCGTCAACCCTCGCAAGGACGTCTCGGACCTGATCCAGCTCAATCAGGACCGTTGCATCATGTGCACCCGATGCGTCCGGTTCACCCGGGAGATCTCGCAGACCGGAGAACTCCAGGTCATGAATCGCGGCAACCACGCCGAGATCGCCGTCTTCCCGGGCCAGCCGGTCAACAACCCCTTGGCCGGCAACGTGGTCGACCTCTGCCCAGTCGGTGCACTCCTCGACAAGGATTTCCTCCACAAGCAGCGGGTCTGGTTCCTCTCCAAGCACGACTCAGTCTGCACCCGATGCTCGACCGGTTGCAACATCACCGCCGAGGAGAATCGGGGCGCCCTCTTCCGGTTCAAGCCGCGACAGAACCCGCACGTCAACGACTACTGGATCTGCGACGAGGGTCGATATAGCTACAAGGCCGCAAACGATCCCAACCTCCTGACATCGATGTACGTCTTGCGCGATCACGATCATCATGCCGTGCCGGCCGATGAGGCCCTCAAGGCCGTGGGGCGCGGTTTCCAGGAGATCGCCCAGAGGGGCGGGATCGTGGCAGGATTGTTCTCGCCGTTCTTGACCGTCGAGGAAGCCTACCTGCTGGCCCGATACATCAAGGGTCTGAGCCCCGCCAACGTGCTGGCGATGGGCCCGATACCCACCCACGGGACCGATCAGACCTTCAAGCCCGACCAGTCAAAGGGCCGGACCGGCGATACCAGCTTCGTCGTCCCTCGACCCTTCACCATCCATGCCGAGAAATGCCCCAACCGCCGCGGCGTGGAGGCGGTCCTGGATCATTTCGAGGGGAAGGTGATCCATCACGAAGAATTGACTCGACGCGCGACCGCCGGCGAATTCCAGGGACTGTATGCCGTGTCGGATGCGATCGACCCCTGGATCGACGAGCCGGCGAGCCAGGCCCTGCGTTCGGCGGTGAAGTTCCTGGTCGTGCAGGACACGAACGTCACGCCCCTGGCCCACACGGCCGACGTCGTCCTCGCCGGCGCGACCTTCGCCGAAAAAGCCGGCTGCTACGTGAACGGCGACGGACGCCTCCAGTACTCCGGGGCCGCGTTGCCCCCGCGCGACGGCTCGCTCCCGGACCTCGACCTGTTCGCGATCTTGTTGAATCGCCCCGGCGGGCCCGTCAAATCCGGCGAGATCCTGGCCGAGCTAGCCGAGACCTTGCCGGCCTTCGCCGTCGCCAAGGGGGGGAAGCTGCCACCCTTCGGCGCCGTCATCGGCCAGCCGCCCTCAGGCGACGGGGCAACCTCCCCGCCGAGCTTCGTCGATAGCTGGTTCGTCGCGCAGGGCGAGGCGCGATGGCGGTGAGGGAACACGGATCGATCAACAGAAAAGCTGGCGTCGTCCGTTGACTGAAATACGATCCGGCACGGATCTGGTGAAAACTCCGGAAGAATGGTGTAAACTCCGGACCTCCTGCACTCATGACTAATGACGACTAAGGAAAAGGTTGGCCCATGTTGGTGTTGATCGGCATCCTGATTAAGATCCTGCTGGTGGTCGGCATTTCTCAGGGGGCCGTCGCGTACCTGATCTGGGTCGAGCGGAAGGTCGCGGCCTATGCCCAGGATCGGATCGGGCCCAATCGCGCGGGTCGCGAGTTCGGCATCCCGTTCGGCCTGCTCCAGCCCCTGGCCGACGGGGCGAAGATGCTGCTGAAAGAGGATGTCGTCCCCGCCTACGTGAGCAAGCCGATCTACCTCCTGGCCCCCATGATCGCGATCGTCGCGGCGATGATCGGGTTCGCCGTTGTGCCGTTCGGTCCAGTCGGCATCTCGGCCCCGACCCTGCCGGAAATGCTCGGGGGCTATCGGATCGATTTCCAGATCGCCCCGTACATCGACATCGGGATCCTCTATGTCTTCGCGGTCGGCAGCCTGGCGGTCTACGGCGTCATCCTGGCGGGCTGGTCGTCAAATAACAAGTATTCGTTCATCGGTGCCCTTCGATCGAGTGCCCAGTTGATCAGTTACGAGATCCCATTGGGGCTCTCGATCCTCGGGCTGGTCCTGTGCGCCGGCTCGCTCGACCTGAATCGGATCATCCTTTGGCAGGACCGGCACGTGTGGGGGATCATCGCCTCGCCGCTCGGCTTCCTGATCTTCCTCGTCAGCGCCTTTGCCGAGACCAACCGCCTGCCATTCGACCTGCCCGAGTCGGAGCAGGAGTTGGTCGGCGGCTTCCACACCGAGTATTCGGCGATGAAGTTCGGTATGTTCTTCCTCGGCGAATACCTGCACGTGATCACGGTCAGCTTCTTGGTCGTCATCCTGTTCTTCGGCGGCTGGGACTTCCCGTTCCTGAACGCGGAACAGTCAGGATTCCTCGTCGCGATCGCCAAGCTCGTGGTCATACTGGTCAAGGTGTCCATGATGATCCTGTTCATGATGTGGATCCGGTGGACCTTGCCGCGGTTCCGTTATGACCAGTTGATGGACCTGGCCTGGAAGTCGCTGATCCCCCTGGCGCTAATCAACTTCGTGGCCACGGCGGCGATCCTCCAGTGGTTGCGATCCTGACACCCACCAGTTGAGCGGCGAGCCGGCGACATCCCGGCGATGATCTGAGAGGCTGTGAAACAATCCAAAGATCCACCGCATAACCACTGGACGGCAACCGACTCATGATCGCCGAAGTGCTCTTCATATAATGAGTTGCGTCACCAGCCCGGAACGCACCTGGTGGGCAA
>JBKQHM010000342.1:0-11092 GCA_052148775.1 Isosphaeraceae bacterium
CCCCGACGCGATCGCCCCGGCCGGTCCGGTCGACCCGGGCCTCACCGTGCTCTCGGCCCAGTCGCGAGCCGGACGGCCGATCGCCGTCCTGGCCAATTACTCGATGCACTACTATGGCGCGACACCCGTCTCGGCCGACTATTACGGTCGGTTCGCCGCCGCGCTGGCCCGGCGGATCGGGGCTGCGGACAAGACGGCGGAGCCGCAGTTCGTCGGGATCATGTCGCAGGGCACCAGCGGCGACCAGATGTGGATGGACTACGGCCAGCCCAAGAAAGACCCGGGCCTGGACGCCTATGCCGACGGCGTCGCCGGGTACGCCGAGAAGGCGTATCGCGCGATCGCCTACCGCGACTGGGTCCCGCTGGCCATGGCCGAGTCGACGCTCGTCCTCGGCCGCCGCCTGCCGGACGAGAAGCGGCTGGCCTGGGCTCGCTCCGTCGTCGCCAAGATGAAGGACCGCGAGCAACCGGGCTCCCTCCCCGAGGTCTACGCCAAGGAGGCCATCTACCTGCACGACGAGCCAAGCCGCGAGCTGAAGCTCCAGGCGATCCGGATCGGGGACATGGGGATCACCGCGATCCCCAACGAGGTCTACGCCATCACCGGGCTGAAGCTCAAGGCGCAAAGCCCTTTCGATACGACGATGAATGTCGAGCTGGCCAACGGCTCCGAGGGCTACATCCCGCCCCCCGAGCAGCACGCGCTGGGCGGCTACACGACATGGCCGGCGCGCACGGCCGGGCTGGAAGTCCCGGCCGAGCCGAAGATCGCCGCGGCCGTGCTGAAGTTGCTCGAACAGGTCGCGGGCAAGCCGCGTCGGATCCTCGCCCTGGCCCACGGCGCGTATGCGAAAGCCGTCCTGGCTTCGAAGCCGATGGCCTACTGGCGGCTCGACGACATCAGGGGTCCGATCGCGTTCGATTCGTCCGGCAATGGCCGCCACGCCCGATATGAGAACGGAGTCGCCTTCTACCTGCCGGGCGCGGACGCCCCCGGCCTCTCCGCCGACAAGTCGACCAATCGGGCCGCCCATCTCGCCGGAGGCCGTCTCGAGGCCAAGCTCGACGGCCTTCCCGAGAACTACACCGTCGAGCTCTGGTTCTGGAAGGGTCTGCCGAACCAAGCCCGCACGGCCGCCGGGGACCGCGCCCGCACGACCGCCGGCGTCCTGGTTTCTCTCGTGCTGGAGAGGGGCCGCACGTCGACCGGCGACGACATCGGTGTCGACGGAATGCTCAGCAAACCGGGACTCCTCTTCCTCACGACCAACCTGACCGACAAGGTGAACGTGAACAACGCCAGTTACTGGACCGGAGAGACCGAGATCGCGCCCCGGACCTGGCACCATCTCGCGATGGTGCGCAGCGGCCGACGTGTCTCCCTCTACCTCGATGGCAAGTCCGAACCCGAGATCTCCGGGATCGACGGGCTCGCCCCGGCCAAGGGACCTCGCGTCGGGCGCGGGGCTCCCGACCCCGCCCTGTTCATCGGCGGCCGGGGCGACGGCAGCGGCAACACCCGCTTCGAAGGGAAGATCGACGAGGTCGCGCTCTACGATCGAGCCCTCGACGCCGACGAGATCGCCGCGCACGTCCGTGCGGCCAACGCCCGATGACCCCCGGCGACCGGCAATATCCCGTAGCCCGGCCCGTCGCGATCCGAAAACACGCCGATGACGCGGAAGGGGCTGGACTGGCCAAAAGACTCGTGATATACCTCGGTACATTGACGGGCGAATCCCCTACCATCCTCTCTGAAAAAGGACCCATGCGATGACAGGCGTTCAAGCGATCCAGACGGCTCTGAAGGGCACTCAGTCCGCGATGAGCATGTTCCTGAGCGACTTCACCGACGCGGACCTGTTCGTCCGCCCGGTTCCGACGGCCAACCACGCGGCCTGGCAGATCGGCAACGTGATCGTCGGCGACGCGATGCTGATCCAGTCGCAATTGCCCGACGCGGCCTACCCCGAGTTGCCCGCCGGCTTCGTTGAGACCCACGGCCCGGAGGGGGCGAAGAAGGACGGCCCCGACGGGTTCCTGACCAAGGCGGAGTATCTATCGCTCTTCGACAAGGTCCGGTCGGCGACCATCGACGCAGTGGGCGCGCTCTCCGACGCGGACCTCGACCGCCCGGTCACCGGTGATTTCGCGAAGTACGCCCCGACCCTCGGCCACCTGTTCCTGCTGGTCTCGGACCACACGCTGATGCACGCCGGCCAGTTCACGGTCATCCGCCGCCTGCTCGGGAAGCCCGTGCTGTTCTGATCGCATCGCGCGGGAGGACCACCGCACTCCGGGATCGATGAACAAGTCGTCTTTCATCCATCGAAGCTCTTGATCCCTCCCGCTCGCCATTCTCTCGGAGATGCTCGTAGGTGCGGGCGGCGGCCACTCGCCCGCACCCGCACGGTTCGCGTTCGATGCGTGAGGCCGTGTATCCCAGGGGCAGGCACCCCCGGAGCCAACGAAGGCATCGACGAAAGGTCGAGGCCGCAGATGACCTCGATCTTCGCCGGATGTCGGTTCGCGAGGGTCGAGTGCTTTCATGAGCCGGCGGGATCACCATCGCCGGTGTCGACCGAGCCTTGCCCCTCCCTCCCGGCGATCAGCCGAACAACCCTCGATCGCCGCCGGGCCGTTCGAGGAACGTGTCGAGGAGTGAGGCCAGCTCGGTGGCGTTGGGGATCTCCTTGAAGCGGAGGATCGGTCCCTGGAGTTCCTGCATGGCCTCCTCGTCAACCTTGAGGCGGTCGGAGATCGCCAGGAGGAACCGCGGCGGGCCGTGCTGGGGCAGGAGCCGGAGGAGCCGCTCCAGGCTGGCCCGCTTCCAGAAGCCGACGACTTCGAAGAGGACGTCGGTGCCGGTGGGTTTGTGGACCAGCCGGTAGTCGGGGACCCAGATGCCTTCGCGGCCCAGCTCGATGACTTCGGTGCTCTCGGTAATCTCCCAGGCCGGCGCGACCTGGCGGAACCGCTCGACGAACGCGGCGAGCTCGGCCGGCACGAACGTGCCGGTGTCCGCCTGGTGCGAGATCAGGCCGTCGCTCGCCTCCAGGTGGAAGCTCCGGGGCTCGCGCCTCGGGCCCCAGCGCAGCTCGGCATCGAGGCGGAAATCCGAGCAATGCAGCAGCGACGGCAGGAACCACGCGACCTGGAGTCCGTACTTGGTCGTGGCGCTGAAGAGGCTCAAGGGGCCGTCGATCTGCAAGACGTAGCCGTCGCGCATGCTCCCCTCGACCCGGTAGAGCAGCCGGTGGAACTTCAAGCGTCGGAAGAGCTGCCGATACCGCGCGGGCTTCTCGTTGCGCACCTCGACTCGGACCTGGACCGAGCGGAGCAATACGGCCTGCGCCAGCGCCACGTTATAGCGATCGATCAACCGCTGGGCCGTGATGTCCTCGAAGCTCAGGAGCCGGTTCTCGTCGCGCAGGTCGGCGAAGAGCGCGTTCAGCACGGCGTCGGGCTCGAGCTTCAGCTCGTCGGCGACCGCGCGCACGACCTCGTCGCGATGGAACTGCGGCCGCTGTCCGGGCACGGACGCACCGGTGAGCAACCGGCGGCGGTATTCGGCGGCGGCCGTGAACACCTTCTCCCGGACATCCTCGGGCGGTATGTCCGCCACCACTTCGAACTCGGCGCGGTCCTCGAGCACCTTGGCCAGCCCGCGCTGGACCTGCGTCGCCTTGCCACCGCCGCCGAACAGCTCGTCGACCTCGTTCTCGATCTCGCCGCGGGTCATCCCGATCCCTTCGCGGTAGAGCAGCAGCAGGCTCTCCGCGACCTCGAGCCAGCGCGGGTCCTCGCGCTTGATGTACAGCGGGATCACCCGCTGCTTCGAGATCCGCACTCCGACCAGGTCACCCGTAAGCATCGGATTGGATCGTCCTGTAGCGAAGCTGTGCCGGTGTCTTCTTGTTCAAGGACACCTCCTCGACGGTCCCATCACGGATCAAGCCCATGGTTCAGTTGAACTCGGGTTCCTCTCGAGCGCCGTGCAAGATCGTCAGGATCTCGACGGACTTGAGCTGCTCGTCCACACGATACATGATCCGATACTTGCCGGAGAGGATCTGCCGGATCTGGCCGCGCCGGGCTTTCGCGTAACGAGGTCCTATCCGAGGAAACGTCCGCAGAACTTCGATGTGATCAAGGATCGCGTTACCCAGTTTTTCGGCCGCGCGCAGATCGGTCTGAGCGATGTGGGTGACGATCGTTTCAAGATCAGTCAAGGCCCCATCCGACCAGATCACTTTGAAATCCACGTTTGGAACCTCTTTTTCACCTCATCGTGGGGGATCGTGCGGCCGGCTTCCACGTCTTCCTCGCCCCTCCGAATCGCGGCGAGGGTGGCAATCTCCTCGGCAATCTCCTCGAGAGTCACTTGTTCGGGGAGTTGACGGAGTGTCTCGATTACGAGTTCTTTGTTCGACATGATCGTGTCACCTAGGAATTATCGTGCCGTCCCCAAGGAATTGTACACTCGGCTCCGAAGAGACTCAACTCCCTCCATACGCGTCGTGCTGGCGCCTGCGGTTGGAGGTGAACTCCTCGACGGTGTCTCGGGTGATGACCTCGTAGAGGACGGCCTCCTTGTCGCCGGCCTTGCGGAGCACGCGACCCAGGCGCTGGACATGCTCGCGGACCGAGCCCGAGCCGGAGAGCACGACCGCGACGTTCGCCTCGGGGACGTTGACCCCCTCGTTGAGCACGCGCGACGTGGCGACGATCGGATAGACGCCGGAGTTGAATCGCAAGAGAACCTCCCGGCGCTCCTTGGTCTTGGTCTGATGGGTGATGACGGGGACCAGGAATTGCCGGGCGATGGTGTAGACCGTCGCGTTGTCGTCGGTGAAGATCAGCACGCGGTCGCCGTTGTGCCGCTCGAGCAGCCGGCCCAGGAGGTTGAGCTTGGCCGGCGCGCCGAGGGCGAGCCGGCGCTGCTCGCGATAGGCGCGGAACGCTTCGCGGCCCTCGGCCGACTGGTGCGCGACGTAGATGAACTGGCTCCAGCCCTTGGGGCCCCTCATGTCGATGCCCGCATCCCGGACGAACCCGCGATAGATCTCGCGCGCCCGCTCGTACCGGGCCCGTTCCTCGTCGCTCAATTGCACGTACAAGGTCATCACGCGGTAATCGGCCAGGTAGAGGCCGCGGAGCTGGGTGATCTCGCGCCGGTAGACAATCGGTCCGATCAACTGATCGAGGTGCGTGTGGGCGTTGTCGGCGCGCTCGGGGGTCGCGGTCAGGCCCAGGCGGAACGGGGCGATGGCGCAGATCGCGGCCTGGCCGTAGGTCGGGCCGGGGAGGTGGTGGCACTCGTCGAAGACGATGAAGCCGAACTTGTTGCCGAGCCGGTCCATGTTCAGGTAGGCCGAGTCGTAGGTGGTCACGGTCAGCGGCCGGATATCGTAATAACCGCCGCCGAGCAGGCCGACCTCGACGCCGAAGCTCAGCACCAGCTCGTCGTACCACTGGTTCATCAGGTCGATGGTCGGCGTGATGACCAGGGTGGGGCGGCCGGCGCGCTCGATGCACAGGTTGGCCAGGTGGGTCTTGCCGGTCCCCGTGGGCAGGACGACCGTGCCCCGTCCGCCCTTCTCCCACCAGGCTTTCAGGCCCTCGACCTGGTGGGGGAACGCCTCCTTGGCGACCTTGAGCCGCCAGGCCGACGGCTCATACGCGCGCGCGGCGTCCTGGTACTCCCGCTTGCGGAATCGCAACTGCTCGACGATCGTCCGGTACCAGATCGCCTCGGCGCGGAACTGCCGGGTGCGGAAGTCGTACTTCACGCCCGGCAGGCCGTGCTCCTCGTCCTCGCGCAGGCCCTCGACCACGAGCGTACCCGCGTCGAAGCCCAGCCGCAGGGGCTGGACGCTCTGGCCGTTGGGCGACTCGCCGAGGGTGGTCATCAGCTCGGCTCTCCCGGGATCGGGGATTCGGATTCTTGGGACGGAGGAGATTTCGGCTTCCGAACCTTCAGCCACTCGAACAGCTCGGCGATCGGCAGGCGATAACCGGGCAGCACGGGATCGCCGTCGAGGACGCCATCGGCGGCCACTTGGCTGGGGCGGCGACCGGGACGGAAAACCTGGACTGTCATACGTTTGGGGTCGATCAGCCAGCCCAGCGGGCAGCCGTGGGCTCTGGAGAACACTAACTTCTCTCGGCACTTCTGGACCGACTGGTCCGGGGAGACGATCTCGATGTGGATATCCGGCGGTCGCAGCGTCGGATCGAGAACCACGTCATCCTCGTCCGTGTCGATGTGCTCCAGGAGCAGGAAGACGACATCGGGGATCATCGATCGGCCGGCAAACGTGCAACGCAACTCAGGGAATGTCTCGCCCAGTCCGCGAGGCTTGGAATAGGCGTCGAGATGCGTCATGAGACCTTTCTCGAGCAGGCCATGTTTCTTTTGTGGAGACACCTTGGCCTCGATCCTCCCGTCGATGTACTCCAGGTACGGATGCTCGTCGATCTCCGGCATGCGGAGGAATTCTTCGAGGGTGACCATCTTGTCGACCCGAGCCGGACTGGCCATCGCCGGACCTTTCCTCGATCGCCAACGGATCGAGTGTACGCCACCGCCAGGAATGTCCCGTCGATCATCCCCAACGATCGGGAACGAAGCCGTCTTGAACGAAATTCGGGAGCCGGGATTTGCCGATTGACTTCCTTCTAGTGTACCTCGGTCTATCCGAAAAGGTGAGGCGAATTGGGAGCCTCCGCGACGCTCATCACTCCGCGCGGGTTGGGGACCGTTACCCGATGCGGACGCCCCTGTCATCAGTCGGAGGACGGGGGCTCATTCGGCTCGCCGGGCAGATCGGCCTCCGCGGTTCATTGCGCTGGTTTGCACTCGACGATACCATTTCATCGGGTCGCCATCTCCGATCTCCAGGCCCCGAAGGGATTTGGCATGGGGCCCACGGACGGGTCGGTCCGTGCTGCAAAGGAGAGTCATATGGATACCGGCTCTTGTGACATGGGGTGGTGCGCGCGGACTCTAATAATAGGATGGCGCCAGATTGCGTTTTCATTAACGCCTCCAGCGCAGAATCAGGCCGAAGTACGGCATAATTCTCTACTACGTCACGGGATAAAATTTTTCGGAATTTTGAAAACTTGCGCGCAGGCTCCCATGACGATGAGCGGCCGTCACGATCGCCGGGGGTTCTGATTTTGCGGATTACGCCGAGAATGAGGGCGTTTGGGTGTCATTGGCGTCTCAGTCCGGATCTGCGACAGGGCCAGAAGTTCCTCCTCGGTTAGCTCCCGCCACTGGCCAGGGGCGAGGTCGCCGATCGCGATCGGCCCGACAGCGACGCGGACCAGTCGCAAGGTGGGATAGCCGACGGCGGCGGTCATCCGCCGGACCTGCCGGTTGCGGCCCTCGCGGATGGTCAACCGGAGCCAGGCCGTCGGCACATTCTTGCGGAACCGGATCGGCACGGCTCGCTCGGGCAGCGCCGGCGGCTCGGCCAGGAGCTCGACCTCGGCCGGTCGAGTCGGACCGTCGTTCAGCACGACGCCCCGGCGCAGGGCCTGAAGCGCCTCGTCATCGGGGACCCGCTCGACCTGGACGAGATAGGTCTTGGAATGCTCGAAACGCGGGTCGGTGAGGCGATGGGCGAGCGGGCCGTCGTCGGACAGGAGCAGCAGGCCCTCGCTGTCGCGGTCGAGCCGGCCGACGGGGTAGATGTCCGGGATCGGCACGAATGCCTTGAGCGTGACCCGGCCCTCGGCGTCGCCGAACTGGCAGAGGACGTCGTAGGGCTTGAACAGGGCGATGGTGCGAGTTGGCACGGTGAAGTCAATCTCAGGCGAACAGACGGGTCAACCAGTCCAGCAGGGCTTGCACTTGGGGGCCATCTGACTCGAAGTATCGTTTCGTGATCGCCTGGCCGAGGGGAGTTCCCGGATCATCCTGCCAGGCGAGCCATGTATGGACCCACGCCTTGGTGAAGTGGGCCGCGATGAAACGCCGTTCTTCCACGGGAATCTCCTCCACACAACGTCGCGCCCGTTCCATGAGGATGTCTCCCTCCGGCACGAGGAAGCAGAGGTAATCTTCCAGCATGCCGGGCACCGTATTATCCGGCATGATCCAGACGCCGACCCGCGGCAAATCCTCATGATGAATGATCGCCCCGGCGGGGTCAGGTGCATCGGGAACATCGTTGTATCCGGCACGCTCCAAGGTTCCCTTGATCTGTCTCCAGCGGGCCTGGATATCGGCGTCTGCATCAACAATCACTCCAAACCTCTCCAGATCGGTGCCGGGTTTCAGGCGGGGAGAGATGCGCGAGATCAGTTTTTCGTATCCCTCCTCGTTCGAGACTTTGAACTTCGGCTGAAACTGATGACGCATCATGAGATTCGAAATGACATGCAAGTCATCCGGGCCCTCGACGACGAGTAGAAATCGATCGGCCATCAGCGAACCTCGATCTCGCCTTCAACCGCGATCTCCAGCTCACGCTCATCGAACTCGCCGACCAACGTCCGGTCTCCCTTGCGGGCAAGCCGAACGAGTACACCCTCCTCCTCGCTCTCGCGGGCGGCCTCCTCGAACGCCTTGATGCAGTCGTAGCTATGGGTCGTCGCGAAGACCTGGACGTTCAGTCGAGTCGCCATCTCGAACACCAGTCGCCAGACATCAGGCTGGACGGAATAATGAAGGCCGTTTTCGATCTCATCGACGAGGAGCAGGCCGTCCCTGGCGCTCGCAAGAGCCAGAGCGAGACCGAAGAGTCGGTTGGCGCCATCGCCGAGAGCGCGGAGAGGGAGCGGTTCCTCGAAACTTTCAAGCTTGACGAAGGGGATTCGGCTCGCAGCCAAACCCGCGGGAGTAAGACCTTCGAGATCGCCTCGAGGCGCCTTCATCGCCACTCGCTCAACCTTCGGTGAGATGATGGAGAGTGCTGAGATAACGGACTTCTCAAGAGGAGATAAGGAGATCCTGTCCCAAAGCTGGCCAATCAGCCTCAGATCCAGGCCATTCGGTCCAACTGAAAAGTGCGGAACATCACGGATCGGCGAAGATTCGCCACGTGAGGACGAGATCTTCTCCACGCCCAGATTCGCGGGAAGCCCCTGAAACATCTGCATCCCAACGGGGAAAACCTTGGTTGCCGGTCCAATCCGAAATACGAGCAACCTGATGCGATGATGCATATTGAAAACCGGACTCTGTGACGTCCCGTCTGATGCATTAGCAGTATCTGTAAAATAAATTTTAACGACTTGGTTCTCTTGTCTGATTGATATCTCGAGTGTTTTTTCGGTTGCATCGGCCGGACCTATGAATATGGATTCTACTTCTTCCATAGATGCCGGGCGTCCGAAGAAGAGACTATCAAGGGGTATAGGACTCCTCGGATTTCGATTCCACGCGTCGACTTCAGAGCGAGAGATTTCGTCCCGGGAGGCGAGGATCTCGAGAAGAATCTCGAGCGAGGAAGGACTTGCGAATAGCCTGAGGGCTTCCAAGACGGTCGACTTGCCGACGTTATTCTTGCCGACGATTAGATTCACACGCCCCAAATGCCCGATCCGTAGTTCGCGGAAGCACCGGAACCGCTGGATCTCCAACGATTTGAGGATCAAGTCTTTGGGCATGATCGGGACTCTCCTTCGATATTATTCTACAAGCTGGCTAGAGTTCTTCCCAGATGCGGAGCGATAGCATGCCGAATGTCGCCTTCCCCGGCTTGGCTCAATGCGCGGTATTTGCGACAATCCTATCATCGACGATCCCACGAGGAGCATGCCATGTCCACCGCATTGGTTGCCGCTCCGATTCTCATGACCGCCGACGAGTACGCCCGGCGACCCGATCCGGGTCATCCCGAGGAGCTCGTTCGGGGAAGGATTGTGCCCATGTCCTTTCCCGATCGTCGGCACGGCCAGATCTGCACTCATGCGATCTGTCTACTTGGGCGATTCCTCGAAGTCCATGACCTCGGTCACGTCGTGAGCAACAACGCGGGCGTGATCACCGAGCGTAATCCCGACACGGTCCGAGGCGCGGATGTCGCATTCTACAGCTATACCCGCATCCCAAAAGGGCCGCTGCCGGGGAATGATGGCCCGGAAGTGCCCGAGCTCGTCGTGGAGGTCCGTTCGCCCAGCGATCGATGGCCGAAGATCATCGCCAAGGTCGCGGAGTATCTGGATGCCGGCGTCTCGGTCGTGATCGTGCTGGACGACGAATCGCGGACAGCCTTGCTCTATTTCTCCGATCGACCCTCGCTCAACCTCAAGAGCGACGACGAGCTGACGATCCCCGAGATCCTCCCGGGCTTCGCCGTCGCGGTGCGCCGGTTCTTCGAGTGATCGTTCCTGTCCCTTCTCAGAGCGTGAACGAGCAGGTCGTCGTACTGGTGTAGGGTAGGTCGAGCCTCGATGGATCGAGGAGAGGCCCACTGCGACCGCCGAGACTCTCGGTGGGCCTCACGCCGCTACGCGGCATTCGACGCCACCCTACTCGACTTCTCGTACACCCTTTCAGTTCCCCTCTGGCGTCTTGACGCGGAACTCGCGCATGCCGAATGTCAACGCACCGTAGGCCGCGAACACGGCGCTGGCGGTCAAGAGCACGATCAGGGACGTCGAGGCCGCGGGGGCCGTCTTCAGGTCGATCGACCAGTCGGCGCCGGGCATGGCGAGCCATCGCACGGCCAGGACCCGGATGTGGTACATCACGGTCGCCTCCCGGATGACGAAGTCGATATTGGAGAAGACCCCCTCGAAGACCACGATGTAGACCGCGCCGAAGACGAGGGTCCGGCGGACCGAGAGGCTCAGGGCGCCGAAGATCGTCACGTAGGCAGACAGGCTCAGCACCACCAGCCCGACGAGGATCGGGGCGCGTTCGGTCAGCACCGGCCTGAATAGCCCGTCCTCGCCCCAGTAGATCGCGACGAGCGTGGCGATCGTGAAGACCACTGAGCGCATCGCCGTCACCGCGAACGTGCCCAGGAGCTTGGCCAGGTAGATCGCCCATCGCGGGATCGGCCGGATCAGGAAGTAGGTCAGGGTCTGCTCCTCGATGTCGTCCTGGACCATGCCCGAGGCGAACAGCA
>JBKQHM010000343.1:0-5062 GCA_052148775.1 Isosphaeraceae bacterium
TGCACGCATGGGAGGATTCTCCGAAGTGGGGCTGAGGATACCTCAACACCCAGCATGGGAACCCCACTGGTCCAAGCTGAAGAGTTTCTTTCTCTTTCTTTCTCTTACTTTGCCAGATACCAGCCACGATGATGCGGAATGAATCGATTCTGCGGGCCACCCGGTCAGAAAATGCCGGCACCCCTGATCGTCACCCGTCCCTTGATCTTCCATTCGTAGGCCATCACTTCGTTTCGGGGTGGGAGCGTGTACTCATCCCTGGTATCCAGTTGCCGGACGGGTTTCCGGATGCGGGCCCCCGGTCTTCGTGGTCGGTTGGCCGGCCAACGTTTTCCGATCCACGCGCCGCCCTCGCCCGGTTTTAATCGAAATCATTCACAGGAAACGACTTGCATGTATCACGCCCGCATACGATCGACGTCGGGCCGACCCCCACCTTGAGTGAGGTTCCCGCCGCCATGTACAATCATTGGCACAGCCTTACGAGACGAGAACGAGACGACCGAGGGTAGGGAGGTGACTCTTGAGCCGCGGCGAATGGACCGAGACCGACCCGACGCTGAACGCCCATCGCGATCGGTTGCTGGAGACCCTGCGCGGCTACGGTCGGGTGGCGGTCGCCTTCTCCGGGGGCGTCGATAGCACGGTGGTGGCACAGGCGGCGTATGACGCGCTGGGCGATCGCACGATCGCCGTCACGGCGGTCTCCGACAGCCTGGCTTCAGGCGAACTCGAGGAGGCCGAGGCGCTCGCGCGGCAGATCGGCATCCGCCACCGGGTGATCCGCACCGACGAATTCGCGGACCCGAATTACGTCCGCAACCAGACCGACCGCTGCTATTTCTGCAAGAGCGAGTTGTACGGACGGCTCTCGGGGATGCTGGAGACGCTGGAGGTCGACGCGATCGCCTCCGGTGCCAACATGGACGACATGGGGGACCACCGGCCGGGCATGTGGCCGCGGCCGAGCGTGGCGTGCGGCACCCGCTCCAGGAATGCGGGCTCACCAAGGCGGACGTCCGGGCCCTGGCCCAGGCCTGGGGCCTGCCCATCTGGGACAAGCCGGCGACACCTTGCCTCTCCAGCCGGATCGCTTACGGCGAAGAAGTCTCTCCCGAGCGCGTTCGCATGATCGACCAGGCCGAGCAGTGGCTCCGCCAGAGGGGCCTGCGCGTCCTGCGAGTCCGCTACCACAAGGGCGACCTGGCCCGCATCGAGGTCCCCCTCGACGACCTGCCCCGCCTCGTCGATCTGGATGTCCGCGGCGAGCTGATCGCGGCCTTCCGCGCCCTGGGCTTCAAGTTCGTCACCCTCGACCTCGAAGGCTTCCGCTCCGGCAGCTTCAACAACGTCATCCCCGTGGAGAGCCTGCTCCGGGGCGTCGGGGTCAAGAAGTAAGCCCGCGTCGGGTGCCTTGAGAGCATCGGTCTTCTCAAAGGAATCCGGCAAGTCGCGGTCATCACCGATCGATCGGTGCTCGCAGCGCACCTTATTCTACCTCGGTGCTCGCAGGGCACCTTACTCGAATCGCGGTGTTGACCATGGCCCAGGTGACGTGCCGTTGCGGTGAAGTGATTGAGGTCGAGCCGGGCGGCCCGGATCGGATCGACTGCCCGAAGTGCGCCGCGCGGATCCGACTGCGCCGCCGCGGCCGATCGGCGGGATCGCTCGAAGGGGTTGGTGATACCAAGGACGGTTTCGTCCGATTCTTCTGCCCGTGCGGCCGCCGGCTGAAGGTCAAGGCGTCGGGCCGGCCGGAAGCGGGCAAGTGTCCGGACTGCGGGCGGGTCGTACCGGTGCCGGACTCTTCCTGGGGGGGCCCGCCTCCCATGGCCATCTCGGCCGACGATTCGGGATCGCGGACCGAAGAGATGGACGCCGAGGACCTGGCCCGGATCCAGGAGTGGACCGCCAGCCATCTGGGCCGCTCGGGCGGCCCCGGCCTCGATCGCGAGGCCACGCCCGCGGGTGTGCTGCCCGTCGCCGGATTCGGAGCCGACCCGACGTTCGGCGAGGCGTCCCAGACGTCGAAGGTCAAGTTCGAGGCCGGCCTGCGGGTCTGCCCCGCCTGCGGGAAGCCCGTCCACTTGAGCGCCACCACCTGCCGCGAATGCGGCTCCCCCGTCCCCCGTCGATGAAGGCCGGAGACGTCCTCGGGAGAGGTCGCGTCGCGTCGGGCGGGGCCTGATCTGAACCGCCGCCTCGGAGGCAACGCCCATGAGCACCGTCGAGCGACGCCCCCCTCCGCCGCCCACCGCCGCACCACTGGTCGACGGCCAGCGGCTCGGCCAGGCGGAGTTCATGCGCCGATACGAGCTCACACCGCCTGGCTTCAAGGCCGAACTGATCGGAGGAGTTGTCTACGTGGCCAGCCCAGTCGGACGCGAACACGGTTTCTCATCGGCCGACATGATCGCTTGGCTCGTGCATTATCGAGCCCGGACTCCCGGGACCGAGGCCCTCGCGGACACGACCACCTTGATGGACGACCTCGGCGTCCCCCAGCCCGACGCTCAGTTGCGCATCTTGCCCGAGTGGGGAGGCCAATCGCGCAATGAGGGCAAGTACGTCGGCGGGGCTCCCGAGCTGGTGGCCGAAGTCGCCCAGTCCACCCGGCCGATCGACACCGGCCCTAAGCGGGCCGACTACGAACGCGCAGGCGTCCGGGAATATATCGTGGTGACGATCGACCCTGACGAGGTCCACTGGTATCACCGCCGCGCCAGGAAGCTCGTGCCGATGCGCCGCGATCGCGATGGGCTCTACCGTTCCAAGGTCTTCCCCGGCTTATGGCTCGATCCGTCGGCGCTCCTGAGAGGAGACCTCGACGGGGTGATCGCGGCCCTCGACCAGGGCCTGGCCTCCCCCGAGCACGCCGAATTCGTCGCTAAGCTGGCCGCCAGGGCAGCAAAAGGAAACCGAGGCCAGTAAGCTCGCGGCTCCACGATCAACGACTGCGGAGGCATCCCCATGGACATCGCCATCGCCGAGAAAGTGAACATCGCGGAGAAGCTCGCCCGGTTCCCCGAGCACTGGAGCCCTCGGATCGTCGGCGAGCTGAACGGGCAGCACGTCAAGCTCGTCAAGTTCGCCGGCGAGTTCGTCTGGCACCATCACGAGCACGAGGACGAGCTCTTCCTGGTGGTGAAGGGGCGATTCCGGATGGATTTCCGCGACCGGCAGATCTGGCTCGAGGAAGGCGAGTTCCTCATCGTCCCCCGCGGGGTCGAGCACCGGCCCGTCGCCGAGGAGGAGGTCCATGTCCTGCTGTTTGAGCCGGCTTCCACGCTGAATACCGGCAACCTGCAAAACGATCGCACCGTCAGCCAGCCCCAGCGGATCTGAAGGCCGGTCGAGAATCGGGCCGGATCAACCACGAGTCGAGACATGCTCATGTTGGGAGAGGGACCGGATCGGCTCCCGTCGAGCTGCCGCCTTGACGGGCGACTTGGCCCCAATGATGGGACCGATCCATCGCCTGACGATCGACGCGACATACAGCGCGGAGATGATGCCGATGACCGCTCCCATCGCCATGTGCCAGGGTTCGTAATCGGGGCTCCAGTTCCTCACGACGGGGATGGTCGTGGCGCGAACAGCCTCCATGTACCCATAATAGCCGGCCAGGAACGCGCCGTCCGGGAGCCCGATGGCCACCACCGACAGGCATCCGGCTCCCGCGAGGATGCGCACTCGCTGTGCCCGGGTCGTCTCCAATCCTCGGGCCGTCCGACGCGCCAGGGCCTCGGCGAAACGCCGAGACGCCAGGTACCAGGTACACGCGGCGAAGACGCACACGCTGACCGCGGGGGCCGAGTCCACGCGCCTCATCGCCAGGATCAGGGCGACGACCCCGACGACGGCCATCATCCGCCCTAACGTCAGACGCCTCGGGTGCTCTCCCATGACCCCATCCGCCTCCGCTCCAGGACGATCGGGACGCCGTCCCGCCGGCGGCCGGTTCCGACCGGCTCGTTCCTATGACAACGGTAACACAGGACGATCATCCCCCGCCACCGGCGGGATCGCGGGGGCCTTGTGGGCGGGGCTGGTCGCGCCGATCGACTTGACTTCGCGATCACACTGCGGAATCATCACCACTTGCATCGAGTCGAATTCCCGGGCATCCAGGAAATCACCGAGGCGTCCATGTCGAACGATCCGGAGCGTCGTGTTGCCATCGTCACGGGAGCGGGCCGAGGGATCGGCGCGGCCATCGCGGTCCGCCGCGCCCCCCACGGCCTGGACATTCTCCAGACCGATCAGAAGTCGGAGGAGGCCGCCGGCGCGGTGGCCGAACGAGTCCGCGCCCTCGGCATGGAGGCCCATGCGGTGCGGATCGATGCCGCCGATCCGAAACAGCCGGGCGAGGTCGTCGGCCATGCGATCGAGCGGTTCGGACGACTCGACGTCCTGGTCAACAATGCCGGGGTCTACGAGACCGCATCGCTGCTGGAGGCCACGGACGAGCAATTCGAGCGGGCCTTCGCCGTCAACGTGCGCGCGGCATTCCTGGCGGCTCGGGCCGCGGCGCGCGTGCTCCCCTCCGGCGGGCGGATCATCAACATCGGCAGCATCCTGGGCGAGCGAGTGCCATTGCCCCGCGTCGGCATCTACAGCGCCACCAAGTTCGCCATCAACGGATTCACCCGGGCCTGGGCGCGCGACCTCGGGCCGAAGGGGATCACGGTCAATGCCATCCAGCCGGGCCCGATCGACACCGACATGAACCCGGCCGACGGCCAGTTCGCCGAGCACCAGCGCGCGATGACCTCGCTCCGGCGCTACGGCAAGCCCGAGGAGGTCGCCGAGGCCGTGGCGTTCCTGGCCTCGCCCCGGTCGCAGTACATCACCGGGGCCATCCTGAACGTCGACGGCGGCTCGATCGCCTGAGAGCGATCGGTCCCGTGGGGAAACCTCTGGGGATTTCGGGCCACGCCGGCTCAGAAGATCTGCGCGAGGCATCCCCCATCGACAATGAGGCAGGTACCCGTGATGTAGCTGCCGGCGTCGCTGGCGAGGAGCAGCGCCGGCCCGATCAGCTCGTCGGGCTGGCCCCATC
>JBKQHM010000344.1:0-3558 GCA_052148775.1 Isosphaeraceae bacterium
GCCACCGCTGCCGGAGTCGATCGTCCCCTGGTTGACCAGGCCGCCGGACTGGATGTTGAGGGTCCCCGAGGTCCCGTCCACGGTGACCCCCGGGCCCACGATCACGTCACCGATGACCTCCAGCTCACCGCCGGGCCCCGCGAACTCGATCTGCCCGCTGCCACCGATCGTCTCATCGCCCTGGAAGACGAGCAGGGGCGGGAAACTCACAGCGTCGATCTCGACGACGCTTCCGTTGGTCAGCGTCAGGCCGCCGGTGACCGTCGCGTCCCCGGTGGCCACGGTCACCGTGCCCGGCTGCCCCTGGCCGGAGACCGTCGCGCCCAGGGTCAGGCCCTCCAGCGTCCCTCCGTAGTCGCTCGACGCCAGCGAGGTACCGTCGAGGGTGGCCAGGGCGCCCCCATCGAGCGTGCCACCGACCAGATTCCATGACCCGGTGGCCGTGTCGAGGATGAGCGTGGCCCCGATATTGTCCAGCGTGCCCGTCAGGTTGATCGTACTGCCGGTGGGGGTATAGCTCCCCAACCCGGCGGTGGTGAAGCTACCCCACAGGTTGAGGGTGGAGTCCGTCACCACGATCGTGCCGGCATTGGACCAGGCCGTGCCGAGGGTGAGCGTGCTACCGCCGGCGGCCTGAAGGATCCCGCCGGCCGCGTTGATCCCGGTGGCGCCGGTGCCGCCCGTGCCGCCCGTGCCGCCGATACTGAGGGTGCTACCGCCGGCGGCCTCGAGGATGCCGCCGGAAGCGTTGGTCCACGAGGTACCCGAGTCATATTGGAGGCTGATGGTGCCACCGCTGCCGGAGTCGATCGTCCCCTGGTTGACCAGGCCGCCGGACTGGATGTTGAGGGTCCCCGAGGTCCCGTCCACGGTGACCCCCGGGCCCACGATCACGTCACCGATGACGCTCAGAGTCCCGCCCACGCCGGCAAAGGTGAAGTCGCCGGTCCCGCCGATCGTCTGATTCCCCTGGAAGTCGACCTCGCCGCTAGAATTTGCATCGCCAACTGTGACCTGCGCACCGTTAGCCAGAGTCATGCCGCCGGTCACGCTGATCCCCGCGTCGAACACCGAGAGAGAACCGCCCAGGGTGACCTGGTTCAGGGTCCCTCCTGCTGAGGAGGAAGCCGTCAAGACGGTCCCGGCTTGCACGTCGGCCAGGCTGAGAATCCCGCCGGCAAGCGAGAAGGGACTGGTATCGCTCAGGGCACCCGGGGTGCTGGTGCCGCCCGAGAGGTTGAGCTCCCCTTCGGAGAGCGTGATCGGGGCGGCGGCGGTCAGGCTGTGGATCGTGTCCGTGACGTTCTGGGAATGGGTGACGCTGGCTCCAGGATTCAGGTCGTCGATCACGACGTCATCGTTGGGCCCGGGCAGCGCCTGGGAACTCCAGTCGCTGGGCGTGCTCCAATCACCGCCAGCGGGGTTGATCCAGGTGTCCGTGGTCAGCAGTAGGCGGTCCTCCAGCACTTCGAACCCGAGCTTGTGCCGGAAGGCAAAGTGAGATCGCTCTCGAAGAGACCTCGACCGGCTAGCCCGAGACCGACACTTGTCCGAACTCTGATGCTGTGCGCGCAACATGATTGTGCTCTCCTGGCCGGACGCCAGCCATTCGACGCGCGGCCCGACCGGGGGCCGCAAGCGGGCGGATCGATATGCCAATCGGGTCGAGTGGGGTCCGAGCGGTCTCTATCTAACTCATCCACAACCGTCGCCGGAGAATGCCAGGGCTCGAAACGAATCCGCCGCCGACTCGTGGGCGGGGTTCCCGCCAGACCGAGGTCCCCTGGCAGGGCTTCGCCGGCGCGTTCGGATCGCCCGACCGGCGGCGACCCAGTGGCAGCGCGATCCGCTCGTTGGCACGAACGACCGGCCGGATGCGGATAAGGAAAGTAGTTGCTTCGTGCGCGTGCGCGCCGGAGCGAACCGCCGAGATCCTGGGATGGGACCACATCATGAGCGACGAGACGATCCCCGACGGCGCCGAGGTGCCGCTGGACGTACTCGAGCGAATCGACCGGATCTGTGATGGGTTCGAGGCGGCCTGGGAGCGCGGGGAGCGTCCCCGGAGCGAGGGCTGCCGCGGCGACATCGCCGAGGCCCTTCGTCTCGCCCTGCTGCGCGACCTGCTGGCGGCGGAGCTCTCGGCCCGCCGCCGTCGCGGCGAACATCCGGATCCCCGCGACTACCGCGAGCGGTTCTCGGATCATCTCGAGACGGTCGACGCGGCATTCGGCGAACCGGCGGCCCAAGATGGCGATCGAGCAGACGGTGCGGGCTCGGCGCCGGCGTGAGCGGCGAGCGTCCGGGCCTCGGTGCCGTTCCGGCTGCTGGGTTTCCGGACCGGCCGGATCGACCAGTCCGCCCGGGTCGATGCGTCTCGCCATTGGATCGGAGATTAGCCCCCTTCCCCCCTGAACCTTCCACTCCGAACCGCCTTGTTCGATCGGATCGCTCGATACCCCGGCCGTTCCGATCTCGACGGAGAATGAACCGGCCGAGGACCGCAGCCTCGAGCCCCTGTCCGCCGATCCGGCGATCGATGGATCGCGCATCCACCGCGCGGTAAGATAGGCTTGGGTGAGCTTCGTGGCGATTTGCACGGGAGCGGAATCGGGGGGATGCTCCGTGTCGAGCGAGAATAGCAAATCGGTCACCGTCTGGATCGAGTCACTGAAGGCGGGCGACGTCGCCGCCGCCGAGCCGCTCTGGCGCCGCTACTTCGAGGCCCTGGTCCACCTGGCACGCAACCGGCTCCGCGGCGCGCCGCGGGCCGTGGCCGACGAGGAAGACGCGGCCCTCAGCGCCTTCGACAGCTTCGTCCGGGGCGCGGCAGGCGGGCGCTATCCGCGGCTCGACGACCGCGACGACCTCTGGCGGCTCCTGGTGGTCATCACCGAACGCAAGGCGCTGGACCAAGCCCAGCGCGAGTGTCGGCAGAAGCGAGGCGGCGGCCGCGTGGAGAGCCTGTCCGGGTCCGTTCGTGAGGCCGATTCCGATGCGGACCTGGCTGGCCTCGCCGAGGGGGGGCCGACGCCCGAGTTCGTGGCCTTGGTGGCCGACGAATGTCGCAGCCTGATGGGCCGGCTCGGCGACGAGTCGCTGCGGCAGGTCGCTCGGCTGCGGATGGAGGGATATACCAACGAGGAGGTCGCCGACCGGCTCGGGTGCAGCCTTCGGTCCGTCGCACGCAAGCTCGAGATCATCCGCCGGACCTGGATCGGCGAGGAGGAGACGACGCCATGAATCAGCCGGCGCGGACGGATCGCATGGTGCTTCCCCTGGACGCGCTCGGCCGGATCGACCGGACCTGCGATCGATTCGAGGCGGCATGGAACGCGGGGGGCCGGCCGCGGATCGAGGACCACCTCGGAGAAGCCATCGAGGAGCATCGCCTGGCCCTGCTCGGCGACCTGCTGGCCGCCGAGCTCGATGCCCGCCGCCGGCGCGGCGAGCGGCCGGAGCCCCAAGAATACCGCGACCGCTTGCCCTCCGACACGGCGGCGATCGAGGCGGCCTTCGCGATAGTTCATCTTTCCGCGAACGGCAACTTCCCCATTC
>JBKQHM010000345.1:0-12170 GCA_052148775.1 Isosphaeraceae bacterium
CGGGTGCGGGCCCTGTTCGCCAAGGCCGCGCGCGAGCGCGAACAACGGCTGGCGGGCTGGCTCCGCCGGGCGAACGTCGATCGCCTCGAGATCCGCACCGATCAGCCTTACGCCCTCAGCCTCCAGAAGTTCTTCCACATGCGCGAGCGACAGCGATGATGATCAGAGTTCCTCAAGCCGCGGAGCGACAACTTGTAGCGAGGGTCCGTCCTTGTCCCCCCCTTACGAAGGGGGGAGGCGGGGGGGTATCTGTGTGGGCGCGTCGAAGCGATGCGCGATCGCCGAGGCGATTGGCTGAGACCCCCCCTGGCCCCCCCGTCGTAATGGGGGGAGAAGAGATCGGACGCGCGCCAAAGATGCGCACGCGACACGTCGCGGCATTCGTCTGCGCGATGGGCGGCCTGGTCCTGCTCGCCGGCTGCGCGTCGAGGGACGGAAAGACCCCCTCGCGGCCGGGCGACGCGATCGAGCGCACCGCCGAGAAAGGGCCGGTGAAACTGTCCGTGCGCGTCACGCCGCGCGAGCCGAGGTTGTCCGACCTGGTGGAGATGGACGTCGTCGTCGAGTCCCGGCCCGGCGTCGAAATCAAGCCGCCGGCCTTCGGGCAGGCCGTGGGCGATTTCCTCGTCCGCGACTACACCGAGCGGCCCCCCGCGACGGGCGAGAAAAACCTGCGACGATTCCACTACCAGTTGGAGCCGGCGCATGCCGGAAAGCACCTGATCCGGTCGGTGTCGATCGAATTCGTGGACAAACGCCCGGATTCGGAGCGCAAGGGTGAAGCGTCGCTGGTCGAAACGGATCCGCTGGAGGTGAATGTCACGTCGGATTGGGGTGACCAGGCACCGAGCCTGGCCAATCTCGAACCGATGTTGCCGCCGGAGCCGGTGCCGCAGACGACCCCGATCGGCTGGGTGGTCGCGTCGGGTCTGGCCGTCTTGCTGGCGGTGCTCGCCGTGCTGGCGCTGCGACGGCGGAAGCGCCGGCCGGTCGAGGAACGCCGACGGACGCCCGAGGAGATCGCCCATGCGGCCCTGGAGCGCCTGCTGGCCGAGGATCTCCCACGGCGCGGACTGATCAAGGAATTCTATCTGCGACTCACGGGTATCGTCCGCCAGTATGTCGAAGACACGACCGGCATCCGGGCCCCCGAGCAGACGACCGAAGAGTTCCTCCGCGACATGCGGTCGCGGGCCGTGTTCCCGCCCGAGCGGTCGGTCCAGCTCGCGGAATTCCTGGAAGCCGCCGACCTGATCAAGTACGCCGGGCAAGAGCCCGGGGAGGGGCAGATCGAACAGGCCACCGCGCGGGCGTATGAGTTTGTGAATTTGAAGCCTGCCAGCAAGTTGGAAGTGGCAAGGGTCTAAATCCCCTTGCACGATCCAGGGAGGGCGAGCCTCCCGGCGAGCCATGTCGCCACCCGGCTCGGACGGAGCCTCGCCCTCTCGGTTATACGCAGGGCCATTTAGTGAAAAGAAACGCACCCGTATTCTCTAACCGATAGCCGCCACCGAAGGTTGTTTCCGTGAACGCACTCCGATTCTATTCTTGGTTCTGGCTGATCCTCGCGCCGATCGCGTTGGGTGCGCTCTGGTGGCGATTCCGCCCGCAGCGGCGGCCCGCGGCGGTCTTTTCCAGCGTGGCCGATCTCAAGGGTCTGCCCGTCACCCTGGCGCAACGGTTAAGGCGCGGCCTGCCGTATCTTTACGGGCTGGGCCTGTGCCTGGTGATTACGGGGTTGGCCCGGCCGCAGGCGGGGAAGGCGGAATCGCGGATCGCCGGGCAGGGGATCGCTATCGAGATGGTGCTCGACGTCTCCGGCTCGATGGAGGCCATCGACTTCCAGCTCAACGGCCGGGACGTCAGTCGGCTGGACGCGGTCAAGCACGTCATCGAGGAATTCCTGCTCGGCTCCCGTGCGAGCGGACTGTCGGGGCGCCCCGATGATCTCGTCGGGCTCGTCGCCTTCGGTGGGTTCGCCGACAGCAAGTGTCCGCTGACCCTCGATCACGGCGCCCTGGTCGACATCGTCCAGGGGCTCCAGATCCCCAAGCCGATCCGGGACAGTCAGGGGCGGGTGATCAATGCCAAGGCGTTGCAGGAGGAACTGGCGACCGCCATCGGCGACGGCGTCGCGGTGGCCGTCGACCGACTGC
Organism: Isosphaeraceae bacterium; assembly: GCA_052148775.1. Lineage (GTDB taxonomy): Bacteria > Planctomycetota > Planctomycetia > Isosphaerales > Isosphaeraceae > CAVZRC01. Next base: position 2,157 of record JBKQHM010000345.1, read on the forward strand.
GCGGGGCGAAGGCCAGGAGCAAGGTGCTGATCCTGCTCACCGACGGCGATAGCAACGCCGGTGTCATCGATCCGCGCGAAGCGGCCCAGATCGCCGCGGAATCGGGGATCCGCTTGTACACGATCGGCATCGGCCGGAGCGGCACCGTCCCCATTCCCCAGGAAGACGAGTTCGGCAACCGGGTGCTCGTGCCGGCGCAGTTTCGCATCGACGAAGACCTGTTGCGCGAGATGGCCCAGACCGGGAAGGGCCAGTATTTTCACGCGTCGGACTCCGAGGGACTGGCCCGGGTCTACGCCGAGATCGACAAGCTGGAAAAGTCGGAGTTCGAGGAGACGAAGTACTCGGAATATACGGAACTGTTCGGCTGGTTCGCCGCGCCGGGGTTGGCCCTGATCCTCCTGGTCGGCGTCTTGACGGAAACCCGTTTTCGTTCGTTGCCGTAGAAGCACGGGCGAGAAAGGGGACAGGCACCTCGAAGACTCGGAGCCAGTCCCCTTTCTCGTCAGTGCCTGGTAGGGAGCTTGGTCGGAGATGGAATGGCAGCATCCGGAATGGCTCTATCTGATCCTGCCGCTGGCCGCGGCCTGGCTGGCGCTGTCGCTCTATTCGCGCAGTCGGCGTCGTCGGGCGGCCGAGGCGTTCGTGGCCCGGGCGATGTGGTCCCGGATCCTGCCGACGGACTCGCGGGGCCGATTCTGGTGGAAACTGCTCCTGCGCGAGACGGCCCTCGTGGCGGGACTGGTCGCCCTCGCCGGCCCGCGATTCGGGACGCAACTGGAAGAGGTCATCCCCCGAGGCAGCGACCTCTACGTGCTGATCGACGTCTCGCGATCGATGCTCGCCGAAGACGTGCCACCTAGCCGGCTTGGCCGGGCCAAGGCCGACGTGTCGGCGCTGGTCAACCGGCTCGAAGGGGAACGCGTGGGCCTGATCGCCTTCGCGGGTCAGGCGGTGGTGAAGTGTCCGCTCACGGTCGATTACGACGCCTTCCGCCGGTCGCTCGACGAGCTCGACCCGGCCAGCGCCCCGCGCGGCGGCACGGCGATCGGCGACGCGATCCGCAAGGCCCTCGAGGTCTTCCAGGCCAAGGCCGACCGCGATCAGGCAATCCTGTTGATCACCGACGGCGACGACCAGCAGTCGTATCCGCTGGAGGCGGCCGCGGTCGCCGCCGAGTATCACGTCACGATCTTTACCGTCGGCCTGGGGGACGCCGATCACGGCGCGCGCATCCCGCAAGGCGCGGAATCGAAGTCGTACGTCGAGTACCAGGGGCACCAGGTCTGGAGCAAGCTGGACGGCTCGCTCCTCAAGGACATCGCGCTCAAGACGTCCGGCGTCTATGTCCCCGTGGGGACCCGCGCCTACGACCTGGGAGAGCTGTACGCGAAGTACCTCCAGGGGCGACGCGGCAGCGAAGAACAGGCACGCAAGCGGATCCGTCGGTCGGACCAGTTCCAGATCTTCCTCGCCATCGCGCTGCTGACCCTGCTGGCCGATGCATTCACACGTCCCTACCCAAAGGTGGTCAAAGCGACCGAGCCTGGATCGGAGACGGATGCGACCGTGAAGAAGAAACGCGGCGCCCGGGCCGTCCCGGTTGCGACGGCCATGGCCTTGTTGATGTCGATGGTCGGGATCAGTCGCGCCGACACTCCGGCGGAAGCGGTCCGCGAGGGACTGAGCTGGTACGGCAAGGGCGACTTCGACAAGGCCCGCGACCGGTTCGCCGCGGCCCGCGAGCAATTCGACAAGGGGGACGCCGGCAAGGCCGCGGTCGCCGCGTTCGACCAGGCCTGCGCCGCGCATCGCAAGGGGGACGTGGCGCAGGCCCGCGAATGGTATCTGAAGGCCGGCCTGTCCCATGACAAGGTGCTCGCGGCAGCGGCCCACTTCAACCTGGGGACGCTCTCGGCCGAAGAAGCGCGACGGCTGGCGGGCGACAAGCCGGAAGACGTGGCCCCCGACAAGCGCGCGGAGATCCTCGACCAGTTGAAGGGGGCGGTCGCGTCCTTCCGCCACTGCCTGGAATTGCAGCCGGACAACGCGCACGCCCGCCGCGACATCGAACTTGTGAGGCAGTGGATCAAGTATTACAGCGACCGATGGCAGGCACGCGACCGCGAGAAGCGTCGCCAGGAGACGAACCTCGTCGCATTCCTCGAATTCCTGATCGAGACGCAGAGGGCCTTGCGAGAGTCGGTCAAGTCCCTTACGTCGACCTCGCCGGCCGACGCCTTCGCCGAGCCGAAGCGCCTCCAGGATGAGCTGTTGCAAGAGATTCCCCCGCTGAAGGCGAAGATCCAGGCCGAGCTCACGCCCCAGCCGACCGGGGGCGCCGCGGCTCCGCAAGGGGATGCGAGCGAGCTGGAAAAAGGGATCAAGCTGCTGCAAGACTGGGCGACGGCGTCCGGCGATAAGATGTCGTCGGCCTCGGGACGCCTCGACGGTCGCCAGGCCGCGCCGGCGGCCGCGGATCAGCAAGCCGCGATCGACGAGCTGGAGACGATCTGGGATGCCGTGATCCCGTTCCAGGCCCTGCTCGCTCGCGACCTGGCCGACCAGACGCTGATCGCCCAATCACTCGCACCGCCGGATGCCTCCGCCGATGCGAAGCCCGCGGACGGCAAGCCTGCCGATCCGGATGACAGGGCCGTCGCCAAGAATGATCCGCATCGAGACGAGACGCAATCGGCATCGCAAGGCAGATCGCCAGGCAACGGTCCGGCGTCGATCGGGTCCGAGGGCGAAGACCTGACGCCGCTCGCCGAGATGCAGCAGCGGACGCTCAAACGGACGCAATTACTCAAGCTCAAGGCCGAGGCCGAACTGGAACGGATGGAGAAGTCGCCGCCGCCCGAGGCGACGAAGAAAGGGGAGGCTACGCCCACCGTCAAAGGCGATCCCGAAGATGCCGCGGCCGCCCAACCCAAACCGATCGATCCCAAGCTGATCAAGGCCGGTTATCAGAAGGCGATCGAGCTGTCGCCGCGGGCCGTCGAGCAAATGGATCGGACCGTGAAATCCCTCAAGCAGAAGGATCCTCGTTCGGCCTATCCACCGGCCGAATCGGCGCGTAAGATTCTCGAAGAAATCCAGAAGGCCCAGCCCCGCCAGGAGCAACCGGACCAGAAGAAGCCGGATCAGGACAAGAAGGACCAGGACCAGAAGAAGCCGGATCAGAAGGATCAACAGAAGAAAGACGAGCCGAAGAAGGATCAGGAGAAGAAGGACCAGGAGAAGAAAGACGAGCCGAAAAACCAGGAAACGCCCAAGAAGTCCGAGGAGCCGAAGCCATCCCAGCCGCAGGTCTCCCGCGATCGGATCGAAGAAGCCCTGCGCCGGGTCCGCGAACGGCAGCAAGAAAAGCGCGAACGCGACCGGATGATGAAGGCCCGCCTGTTCGGCAGGGCCCCCGTGGAGAAGGATTGGTAATGCGACATTCCCACCCTGTGATGATCGGCCTGGCGGTCGTGACGCTGCTCGTCCTCGCCGGGCGGGCGAGCGCCGACGACGAGCCGGAGGTCGCGGTCGAGGCGGACGCCAGCGAGATCTTCATCGGCGAGAGCGTCGATTACATCGTCGAGATCCGCAACGTGAAGAATCCGCCGACGCCTGATCTGTCGGCACACCGACAGGATTTCGACGTCGTCGCCACCGGCAACGAGTCGCGCAACCAGTCGTCCACGTTCATCATCAACGGCCGGGTCACCCAGCAGAACAGCTTCGGCCACGCCTATCGGTTCCGCTTGACGCCGAAGCGGACGGGCAAGCTGGTGATCCCGGCGCCGTCGGCGACGATCGACGGCAAGACCGTGTCCGGCCGCCCGCTCGATCTGACCGTCATCGCCCCCGAAGCACAGGACGTAGTCATTCTCGAGATCAAGACCAGCCGCGAAAAGGTCTATCCCACGCAGCCGTTCGAGGTCACGCTGCGGGTGCTGGTGCGCCCCTTGCCGGATGACCCCGATCGCGACCCCGTGATGCCGCTCCGCCGACGTCCTCCCCACATCGAGGTCAACTGGGTCGACCTGCCGGCCGGGTTGACCGGCGAGGACAAGGCCCGATGGCTCGAGAAGCTCCTCGCCGAAGACGGGAGCGGGTTCACGCTCAACGACGTGACGACGCGCGGCGGGGCGTTCTCGTTCTTCGACGGGCCGAAGGCGGCGGTCTTCAACCTCTACCAGGGACGCGAGAGCCGGAAGGGGCTCGATGGCAAGACGATCCATTACTTCGTCTACGAGCTGAAGCGCAAGCTCATCGCCGAGAAGGCGGGGACCTACTCTCTCGGCCCTGCGATCGTGAAAGGCTCATTCGTGGACGCGTTGAAGGGGAGCAATTACACGGCCCGACGGCTGGTCGCGGTCGCTCCCGCGGTGTCCCTCGCGGTGCGCGAAGTCCCATCGCCCCGGCCCGCGACCTTCTGCGGCGGGATCGGCGATTACCGGCTCGCGGCGTCCGCCAGCCCGACGTCGCTGCGCGTGGGCGACCCGCTCACGCTCACCCTCGACTTCGAACGCGGGCCATCCAGCGGATCGCTCGACCTGGTCTCGGCGCCGGACCTCTCGGCGAATACGCAGGTCGCCGCCGATTTCGAGGTCCTCGACAAGAGCCCCACCGGGCGCAAGCAGGGGGAGGCGAAGCGATTCGAGTATGCCCTGCGACCGAAGCGGGCCGGGGTCGGGATTCCCGCGCTGGCCGTCGCGGTCTTCAATCCCGACAAGGAGACGTTCTCGGAGCTCGCCACTCAGCCGATTGCGCTGACCGTGTCGGCGGCCAGCCGCCTGGATGCGGCGGACCTCGTCGGCTCGGTCGCCGGTTCCGGCACCCAGGAGATCAAATCGCGAGAGCAGGGGATCTTTCAGAACGTCACCGATCCTTCCGAGCTGAAGGACGAGCGCGTCGACGTCGTCGCGCTGGCCGGGGTGACGGCCGTTCTATGGTGCGGCGCAGGATGCCTGATCGCGTTCGTCTCGGTCCATCGCCGCAAGTTGGGAGACGTGGCCTGGCAGCGGCAACGACACGCCCGGCGCACGGCCGAACGCAAGGTGGCCGAGGCCCGCAAGGTGCTCGCCGAGGGGCGATCGATGGACGCGATGCGGGCCATCCGATCGGCATTGGTCGGCTTGATCGCCGACATGCGCAACATTCTCGCCGAGGGCCTGACGGCTTCGGAGGCCGACGCGACGCTCGCCCGGACGGCCGTCCCCGACGTCGATCGAGCGGAGGTCATGCGATTGCTCGAAGCCATCGAGTCGGCGGAATACGGGTCGGGAATCGCATCCGAGGCCCCGGCGATGATCGAGACGGCGGAACGGCTCGTCCCGAGCCTGGCTCGCCACCTGGAACGGGGTGCGTAAGCGATGTACAGGATTGTCCCGGCCTTGTTCGCCACGATGCTCGCCTTGCCGGCCCAGGCCCTCGCCGCGGAACCGGGGACGCGCGAGCGGACATTCGTCCGCGCGCTCGAAGTGTTCGACGCCGCGAAGACCCCGGCCGAGTACCGGGACTCGGCGGCCCTGCTGGAATCCTTGCTCGCCGACGGGTTCCGCAACGGGGCCGTATACTACAACCTGGGGAATGCGTACTTCCGGGCGGGAGAGTATGGCCGTTCGATCGCGGCATACCGCAAGGCCAAGACCTACCGCCCGCGCGATCCGTATCTCGAGGCGAACCTGCGACAGGCGCTCTCGGTCGCCCCCGGCCGGTTGCCCGAGCCGCCCCCGCCCTGGTGGAGTCACGTGTTGTTCTGGAGCGGCTGGTTGTCGTTTCCGGAGAAGGTCTACGGGGCCTTCACGGGCTCCCTGCTGGCGGCCCTGACCGTCTGCGCGGGCCTGCTCCTCCGTCGTCCGCGCGCCTACTGGATCGCCGCGGTGCTCGTCATCATCGCGACCGTCTTGAGCCTCGACGCCGGCCTGACCTATGCCGACGTCGCCGGTTCCCGGCACGGCGTGGTCACGCACGAGACCATCGCCCGCAAGGGGATCGGCAAGGACTACGAGCCGGCCTTCGACCAGCCCCTCAAGGATGGCGCCGAGTTCACGGTCCTCTCCGAGAATGGCGACTGGATCTTCGGCCACTTCGAAGGCATCGGCGACGGCTGGTTGCGCCGTGAGCATACGGTGCGATGAATGAGCTGGCCGTTGTCCTGACAAAAATACCTCACTTGACATACCGTTCAGGTTGGGTACTTCCGTGAGGAAAAGCCGATGCAGCCGGAGCGGTGCGGTCGCTCATCGGTCTTTGCCGAAAAGCCAAATCACGTGCGTAGGCCGTCTACGGCCCGCCCGGGGCGATGATCTCGCCGCCGGACTTCGTGATCAGGGCCTGGAACGTCTGGGGATTGATCGACAGCTTGATGAAGCGGACTGATGCGTCGCCGAAGAGGGCGTTGAATCCGCCCGGGTGTCGGGAGCCGGCGCCACGCAGGGGATTCTGCGGGAGAAAACGGCCGTTTCCGAACGGCAAGTCGTCGGGCTTGGTCCAGGGGATGGCCTCGGTGGACTCGACGACCATGAGGGTGTTGGTCGTCCCGTCGGTCACCTGGGCGAGCGGGGTCTTGCGTGTTGGGTCGAGGATCGCTCCCGGGCCGGAGAAGACGCGATAGGCCGTCAACCCCGGCTCCCCGGCGAGGTTCCGCGAGGGGCATCCGTAGACGGCCGGCATCTCCTTGAGCAGTGCCCTGTTGTGGGGGCTGTCCCATGGCTCGTCGAGCTTGAACTTGTCGTAGAGCGACTTCTGCTCGAGGTAGGGCAGGATCGTCACGCGCCAGCTCAGCAGCGGTTTCCGCTGTTTGTCGACGATGGCCGCGGCGGGGAGGCCGCCGTTCGCGCTCTCATAGTTGAGCATCGCCAGGCCGATCTGCTTCAGGTTGTTCGTGCACTGGGCCCGCCGAGCCGCCTCGCGGGCCGCCTGCACGGCCGGCAAGAGCAACGCGATCAGGACGGGTGCCTCCGCCCCGACGTTGAGCTGGGGTGCCGGCAGCGGGAAGGCCTGGTAGGACGACAGCCGGATCGTGTCGTTGTCGACCGCGACCGTGAGCCGCGAGGGGAACAGGTGGGGACGCAGCGCCTCGACGTCGGGGATGGCGTCCGGGTCGATCTGGAGCCGGAACGGTGGCCCGACCGGACCACGAGCGCCGGGTTGGGGTTGGGTGGCCGCGAGGCCGATGAACTGGACCATCGACGGGAGGTTCGCCAGGAGCTCCGGCAGCGAGCCGCTCGGGTCCGACTGGACGAAGAGCACGGTGTCGCCGCGCTCGCTCGGCTTGACCACGGCCCTGTCTTTTACCAGCGCGGGCAGGATCCGCCGGGCCGTCGGGAGCGTGGTGGCCAGGGCGATCTTGCCGCGTTCGAGGTCGACCAGGATCGTCGGCCGCAAGCCGGCGGGCGTGGGGAGCACCGAGGGGGGTATGGTGAGGATATACCCGACCTCCGGGGGCTTCAGCCGGCGGAACTCGGCGTATTCCGTGCCCGGCCGGCTCGGCAGGCCGCGCTGGGGCGGGACCAGCGCTCCGGCTGACTTCAGCTCGCGGTTGGCCGCCGTCATGAGGCGATCGAGCGTGGCCGCGAATCTCCGGGCGTCCTTGATCTCCGCGACCACCCCGACCTCGGGCGGGTGGAACCACATCCCGAACAAGCTCCCGCCCCCACCCCCCGGCGCCAGCACGGCCATCCTCGGGCCGAGCTGGCCCAGGAGGTCGTCGCGCAGGCTCAGGCCGGTCCGATCCCGGAACCGGGCAACCAATCGTGCGAGCGAGGCCGCCGTGTCCGGGTCGTTGTGCTGCATCATCGCCATGACGTCGTCGCCGAACCGGATCGGATCGACCGAGAGGAGGGCGAACCCGGTTACACCCGGGGGAGCGGCCACCGACGTCCCGGGACCCATCGTCGGCTGGTCGAAGAGGGCGAGGACGCCTCGGCGGGGCCGGGGAGCCTGGACGGCGACCGCGATCACCAGCCCCTTGTCCTGGATGCCCCATCGGGATTCGACCCGATTGATGCCGTCGAGTCCGAGCTCGGCGGCCCGAGGGCCCAGGGGCGGCATCACCGACCGGTTGACCATCATCGCCAGGTCGAGGAAAAACACGCCGACCGGCACCTGGCCGGGTACGGGCTTCGACAATCGGACGTACACCTCGTGCTTCAAGGCGCTGGGGGTCTTGCCGTCGAGCACGTCGGCGACCGGGTCGGCGACCATGTTCGGGGTGAGCGAGACGATGAAATCATCCTTCTCATACCACCAGCGGACCGGGGGCGTCTGGGATACCCAGACCGTCCGCCCGCCGGGCCGTTGCACGCGACGCGCCGCGGGCGCGTTGAGCGGCGGAATCCGACCGATCAATTGCTTGAAGACCTCATTTCTGGCCGCGTCGCGGATCACCACCACCACGGCCCTGGGCTGGGGTGGTTCGGTATTGACCACCAGGCCGACGGCGAACCCCTTCCGCGCCAGGTGGATGAGCAACCCGACCGCCTCCTTGCCGGTGATCGGGGCGCCGGGCACGGCTCGGAGCGCGCGATCGGCGACCTGGGTGGCGATGTCTTCGAGCATGGCGCCGAGCGAGGTCTCGTTGAGCATCTTGTAGGCGGCCGTCCCTTTCCAGGCATCCGGATGGGCATCGAGCCCCTGGTGCTCGAATAGGATGGCCAGCCCTTCCGCGGGGAAGTAACGCGCGAGTGGTTCGGCCTCGGGCTGCTGTGCCGAGGCCGGGACGGCGAGGATCGGGGACAGGAATAGCCCCCAGAAGATCGACCACCCGGCGGTCCTGGCTCGTGATGCGGGTCCGTTCACGGTGTCCTCCTCTCGCGGCGACTCGATCGAAATGGGGAGCAACGCCGGCCGGGCTCGACGTGAAGCGCCGGGCGGGATTCTCCGAACATACCAGGGAACCCGCGCGATTTCCAAAGGTTGACATTCCGTACCGCTCCGGTGCCCCGATGACCGGGTTGTCGCGGGTGCGGAAAGCGGGAATCCGAAACCGGCCCGGGGCGGCGTTCCTCTTTGCCTGTGGTGGGTGTCTGGCGTAGGATGAAGGGCCCGTCCGGGACGTGGGGTCGGGGCGTCCCAGATTATCCCGCGATCATCGAGCCGGGTCGCGAGCCCGGATGAAATTGTGGCCAGTCTAACCGTCGAGAATTACGTCAAGAGCATCGCGCTGATCGCCGCGCGGAGCGATCCCGGCAGCGCCGTGAGCACCGGCGAGCTGGCGCAGGCGCTGAACGTGTCGCCGGGCACGGTCACGGGGATGCTCAAGACCCTCTCGGAGGCGAGCCTGGCCACGTATACCCCCTACGAGGGGGCGCGGCTGACCGAGTCGGGCCATCGGCTGGCCTTGAAGATCATCCGCCGGCACCGCCTGCTGGAGCTGTTCCTGGTCGAGACGCTCAAGATGTCCTGGGACGAGGTCCACGAGGAAGCCGAGCACATGGAGCACGCCGCGTCGGAGCGGCTGATCGATCGGATCGACGACTACCTCGGCCACCCGGCGGTGGACCCGCACGGCGACCCGATCCCGCGCGCCGACGGGTCGCTGGCCGAGATCGAGGGCATCCCGCTGGCCCGATGCCAGTCCGGCCAGCCGTTCCGCGTCGCCCGGGTGATGGATCAGGACCCGGCCTTCCTGCGATACCTGAGCGAATGCGGCCTGGAGCTCCGCGCCGCCGGCGTCCTCCTGGAGAACCGCCCGGAGTCCGGCGCCGTCGTCTGCCAGTTGGGAGGGCGCAACATCGCGCTGGGGCTCGCCGCCGCCGGCAAGGTCCTGGTCATCGTTGGCGATCCGGGTGGTTCGTCGAGCTGAAGGAGGCTGTCTCGGAACCTCTTGCAGGGTGCTCTGCGAGCACCGATCCGGGGTTGCTTGCCGGAAGTGGTGCTCGCAGAGCACCCACCCCTTCCAACATGCGGAATCGTTACAATTAAACTCTTGATGCTTTGGGGGTTACGTTTCATTTCGCCCTGGGTGGGCGGATCCCCTTGGCCTGGTCGAGTAACTTCTTGGTGGCGAGATGATGG
>JBKQHM010000346.1:0-14569 GCA_052148775.1 Isosphaeraceae bacterium
GAGGCTCTGCTTGGGGATGACGTAGGGCTCGACGTAGACGAACTTCAGCGCGAAGCGGACCTGGGGACGTCCCTTGAGCGTGGCGATGGCCTCGGCCCCCCTGGAGAAATAGGGGAGGTCGTTCTCATCGATGTCGACCCGGACGTGCAGCCGGTGGATGTCGCCCAGCACGATCATCGGCTCCTTCCAGGTCAGGGCCGCGAACTGCCCGAGCCGGATGTTGAGCTGGAGGATCTCCCCATCCATCGGGGCGCGGATGATCAGCCGCTCAAGGTTGGTCTTGATCGAGTCGACCTGGCTGCGGGCGAGCCGGACGGCGGCCCGGGCGACCTCGATGTCTTCCTTCCAGGTCCCGGCCAGGACACGCTCGAAGTCGGCCTTCGATCGGGCGTAGGACGCCTTGGCGGCGAGGAAGGCATAGCGATCCTTGTCGTAATCGCTGGCGGAGACCATGCTCCGCTGGAAGAGCCGTTCGGTGCGCGCCATGGCAGCCTCGGCGTCATCCATCTTGGCCCTCGCCTCCTCGGCGGCGGCGCGGGCGGGGGGGATGTCCTCGGGACGGGGCGCGTTGAGGAGTTTGTGGAGCTGGGCCTCGGCCGAGGCCAGCTCGGCCAGGCGCACTTCCAGTTGGGCCTTGTACTCGCGGTCGTCGGTCCGGAAGAGCGGGGCGCCGGCTTTCACCTTCTCCCCCTTCTTCACGAAAATCTCCGTGACGACACCTGGGATATGGACGCCGATCGGGATATTTTCCCGGCGCGCCTCGACTAGCCCGGATCCGGCGATCATCGTGATGCGGTCTGGCCGCGTCGGCGGTTCGACGATCGGCCGGGCCGGCGGCGGCACCTGCTGCGCCTGGATCACCGTGTAAATCGAGAAGACCAACCCGGCCACCGCCAGGATCGGCAGGACGTACTTCGTGACCATGACTGATCGAGCTCCGGCCTATGAATGAGGATGGAACGGGGATCGGGGTCGAAGAAGGTAGTCTGTCTAGCCGGCGGCGACGGCCCGCTCTTCGATGGCGACGATCCGGCCGTCGTCCATGCGGGCGATCCGCTCGCCGAACTCGAAGACGCGGTTGTCGTGGGTCACCACGACGACGGCCCGGTCGGGCCGGACGGCCGCCTCGCGGAGCAACTCCATCACGGTGATGCCGGTCTCGTGGTCGAGGGCGGCCGTGGGCTCGTCGCAGACCAAGAGCCTCGGCTCGTGGACCAGGGCCCGCGCGATGGCGACCCGCTGCATCTGCCCGCCTGAGAGCTGACCGGGGAGGCTGCCGAGCTTCTTGCCCATGCCGATCGACGCCAGCACCTCCCCGGCGCGTCGGACCGCTTTCTGCCGCGACCAGCCGGCGATCACCAGGGGGATCGCCGCGTTCTCGGCGGCGGTCAGGGCCGGCAGCAGGTTATATTGCTGGAACACGAACCCGATCGTCCGGGCCCGGAAGCTGGTGCGTGCCCGGTCGGTCATCGCAGTCAGCGATTGGCCGAAGATGTCCACCTCACCCTCGTCGCCGTTGAGGATGCCGGCGATGACCGAGAGGAGCGTCGTCTTCCCGCAGCCCGACGGCCCGACGATCAGGGTCAACTGGCCGGTGTAGACATCCCAGTCGATGCCCCGCAACGCCTGGACGCGCTGTTCGCCGCTGCCGAAATGCTTGCTCAGCCCGCGGATCCGCACCGCGACCGACGGAGCGGGAGTGGTAAGTCCCTCCTTCTCCGCGGAATCAACGGTCGCCAACGAAGAAGCGGCCATCATCGCGATACCCCTCGGACCAGGACGGGAACCCTTCAGTTAACCGGCACACCACTCCAATGAACCCAGAGAGTCAAAATCCCAGGTGGGTCAGGCTCTCCCGCCTGACGGGGCCTGATGTCAGGCCGGATAGCTTGACCTGCTTTCTTGCCGCCGATGATCCGGTCGGCTCAACGGAACACGATCGCGGGCTCCAGCCGGATGACCCGCTGCACGCTGAGCAGGCTGGAAAGGACGCAGATCATGACGATCGCGCCGCCGGTGATCGGCAATAACTGCCAGGGCGTGAAGAATGCCAGCTCGCTCCCGCCGACGGCCCGGCCGAACAGGGCCGCCAGGCCGACTCCCAGCCCGTACCCGAGCAGGCCGACGACCAGGGCTTGCAGCAAGATCATGCCGACGATCCGGAAGTTCGTCGCCCCCATCGCCTTCAGGGCGCCGAACTGCTTGATGTTCTCGAGGGTGAAGTTGTAGAACGTCTGGCCGGCGATCGCGGTACCCACCAGGAAGCCGAGCATCGCGGTGATCCCGAAATTGAACGGGATGCCCGTATAGCGTAGGTAATAGTCAATCGTCATCCAGGCGAATTCGCCGCTGGTCTTGGCCTTCAACCCCGTCGCCGAGGAAATCCGGCTGGCGACGCTCGCCGCGGTCAGCCCGGGTTCGGTCTTCGCCAGGATATAGGACAGGATCTTCCGCTCCTGGGGGGCGAAGTTCTTGGCCCTCGTGTAGGTCGTGTAGACGACGGGGTTGGTCTGGAAGGTCTTCGTGGCCTCGCAGACGCCGACGATGATCGCCCGGTGATCGTTCATCTCCAACTGCCGGCGGATGAATCGTCGATAGAAATCCTTGCCGAGCCGCTTGAGGTCGTCCCAGTTCTCGTCCGGATAGAGCTTGGGCAGGCGATCGCCGTCGACGATGATCGCGTCGGGGATGCGGAGGTCCCGCAGGTTGCCGGCCATCATCTTGTAGAGCGGTGGCGCCCCCACTAGCGAGGAGTCGTCGAGGCCCAGCAGGATGACCTGTTCAATCACGGTCGGCTGATTCCCCCGTGAACTGGGCGGATTCACCTTGACCCGCGCATTGCCTTTGTAGAGCGGCACGGCCCAGCGAACGCCCTCGACGCCCCGGACGCGATACAGGCTGTTCTCGAGCATGGGTTTCACGTCGTCGATATAACGGACGGACGGGTCCATGACCCAGAGATCGGCCCCGGTGATGTCGGTGATCTGCCCGCAGGTCCGCAGCATCAGCCCGCAGAAGATCGACCCCTGCTGGGTGATCAGCAGGGCCGAGAAGGTGAGCCCCAGGACGATGCCGAAGAACTTGGCCTTGTCACCGACCAGCATTTTCAGAGCAATCCACCCCATTGTGTCCCCCCCTCATTGAGGGCGTGGTCGTCGCGCTGTCCGATCGTGTCTCCCCCTCCTCATTCAGCGGGGGCAGGCAACCCAGGGCCGCGAGGCAAAACGACGTGATATGCTCGGTCAGATAGTCCAGGTCGAGCGTTCGGAACGCCTCGATGCCGATCAGCCGCTCATTGATCGAGCGGGCCATCTTGTAATGCAGGCATTGGCCGATCACGCTGAACGCCAGGGCATGCAACTTCTTCGGTTCCGCGTCGGGGCAAAAACCCTGGAGGATCCCCGTCAATTTATCGAACCTCGGCCGGATCATCTCGCGGATCACCACGTCCGAGGCCGAGGTCGGATGGAGCATCTCCCTCAGCAAGAGCTGATGCCGCCAGTCGTCCGGATCATTGATCGCCAGGATCCGGCACAAGAAGTGATGGATGAATTCGCGGAGCTGCTCGGACGGACTCCCCGGCTCGCTCCCCGACACATCCTCGGGCTCGCACCCACATCGATGCGCGGCGAGAACCGTCTGGACGTAAAGCTCTTCCTTGTCGCCGAAGTGATAGTTCACCGCGGCGATGTTCGCCCCGGCGCGCTCGCAGATCGTACGGACCCTGGCGGCGTCGAAGCCCTTGGCCGCGAACTCCTCGCCCGCCGCTTCCAGTAATCGAACTCTCGTCGGATCTTGAACTTCCATCGCCTCTCCTGCCCCAAACACCTGTTTCAAACAGATGTTTCAATCAACTTTACGCATCTTCGGCCCCGCGTCAAGCAAGAGTTGAGGATTTATACTGGACAGGACGATTCATTCCCCGAAGGATCGAAACGGGATCCGAGGACGACCCATGCACGCATTGGACTGGATGAAGGAGTCGAGCAGTCTGCCGATCCGGCCGGCTTACGCGGTCTTTGGCGGCGACGTGTATTTAATCCGCGAGTCGATCCAGGGGGTGGTGCGGGCGGTCTTCCCCGAGCCTGACGGCGAGGAGGCCGTGACCCGATTCCCGGGGCCGCAGACCGACCTGGCCGATGTGCTGGACGAATTGTTCACGCTCCCCTTCTTCAGCAAGCGACGATTGGTCATCGTCGAGGACGCCGACACTTTCGTCACCAAGCATCGCAAGGAGCTGGAGGCATACGTCGAGAAGCCGAGTGCATCGGGAATCCTGCTGCTCCAGGTGAAGCAATGGACGTCCACGACGAAGCTGGCGAAGCTCATGGATAAGGCGGGCCTGCCCATTGATTGTGCCGCCTTGCGCGACAAGGACACGGCCAAGATCGTAACCTGGCTGATCCAGTACGCCCGGACCCATTTCGACACCCGTCTCGATACCGGGGCGGCGAACCTGCTGGTGGAACTGGCCGGCATCGAGGTGGGGATCCTCGTGGCCGAGGTGGAAAAGCTGGCCGTTTACGCGGGGACGAGCCGTCGGATCGAACGCGGCGATGTCGCCAAGATGGTGGGGGCCGGGCGCGTCGAGACGATCTGGAAGGCGCTCGATGCGGCCACGACCGGGCAATCCGGAGAGGCGCTGGTCCTCCTGGATAATCTGCTGGCCGCCGGCGAGATCCCGACGCCGCTGCTCGCGGCGATGAGTGCCTCGCTGCTCAAGATCTATCACGCCGGCCGGCTGCGGGCCGCGCGCCTGCCCCTCGACGAAGCCTGCCGGATCGCGGGAATCCCCCCTTTCGCACTCGAGAAGACCCGGAAGCAGCACGCGCATCTCGGCCCCCGACGCGTCGATCGCCTGCCGGCGATCCTCCTGCAAGCCGATCTCGACATCAAGGGGGGCACCACGCTGGACCCCCGCGTCGTGCTGGAACGACTGTTCATCGCCCTCTCCCAGCCGCGCTGCGATTGATTGGCATTGATTTTGCAGCTTTACTAACCTGTCCTATAGTTCACGGACATGATCCTTGCCTGCCATTGTGGCCCCATGCCCGATCCCGTACCTCTGCCCGATCTGGCAATCTTTTGCGATTATGGCAAGGGACTGCTTGAATCTTCTCGGGGAGAGGTTAGGATAAAGCGTCTCATAGAACCTAGAATCGCCCAAGATGACTCCTGCCACGTTTAATAACGCACTACCCACGAGTGACATCATGGCTTTAAATGTGCATGACATGGGTCCGAGCCTGGTCGAACGGATCGAGGCCAAGGTTCGCCAGCTCACCCACGGACGGATCCGCAATCTCGTGGTTCAGGAGATCCAAGGACAGGTGATCGTCAGCGGGCAAGCGCCATCGCGACATGCGAAGCAACTCGCCCTCCATGGTGCCCTCGAGCTTTTATCGGGCGACCGATTCTCCGAACGGATCACCATCGGCTGACCGCGATTCGGATCCGGTTGATTCACTTCGTTCATTGCCCATCCCAAGATGATCGCGGTTTTCCGAAGCTCGCGCACGGAACTCATCCGCGCCCTCGGCCCGTGTATTTCATGTTGAACTTGAGGGCTCGGCCTCTTTCGACCATAGTGTGAATGAGACCCCGTCGGCCGACGTCTGCTCTTCGTGAGGGGCGGGCCGCCTGGAGGCTCGGCCGGAACGCGTGGACCGCGGCCTCGTCACGGGACCGGCCGACATGGTCCGTCGATGATCGTGAAGCAACGATCCGGCGGTCATCCGGCTTTGTTCGAGCTAACCGGTCTGGAAAGGGCCTCCCCATGACTCGGAGACATCCCCGGTCGAATCGCGCATGGTCGTTGTCCTCGCTGGCGGTCGTGGTACTCCTGGGATTCCAGGGCGGGGTCGCTCGCGCCCAGGAATCGTGGGACGCCATCTACCTCGGCGGCGCCAAGATCGGATACATCCACGTGTTCGTGGAGCCCGTCAAGGATCGCGGCCAGGATTACTTCAGGGTCCGGATCGATATCGAGCAGCGCCTGAAGCGCCGCAACGATGTGGCCATCACCAGACTGATGTACGGGACGATCGAGACCCTCGATGGCCAGGTGCTCAAGCTGGATACGCGGACCCAGGCCGGCGGCAACCAGGACATCCGGGCACATGGCAATGTGATCAAAGGCCAGATGAAGCTGATCCTGGATGGCGGCGGCGAGGAACAATCCGTGACGATCCCCTGGGGGCCCGACGTTCGTGGCCCTTACGCCCCCGAGCAGAGCATGGCCCGCAGCCCGATGAAGCCGAACGAGGAGCGAACTCTGAAGATGTTCATGCCGGGCCTGAACAAGGTCTGCGAGGTCCACCTCCTGGCGCGGGAGATCGAGCCGGTCTTGCTCGGCGACGGTTCCCAGCGGCCCCTGCTCCGCGTCGACCAGACCACTGTGGTCGACGGCAAACGGGCGCCGGAATATGACTCGCGGCTCTATGTGGATGCCAGTGGCCAGGCCCTGAAGTCAGAGCAGGATGTCCTCGGCGGGATCGTGATGTACCGGACGACCGAGAAAGGCGCGAAGGCCCCTTCGGGACCGGTCCAGTTCGACCTGATCCGCGAGACGGTCGTCAAGGTTTCCCGCAAGATCCCCAATCCGGAGCAGACCCGCCACGTCAAATACCGGATCACGCTCAAGGACTCCGACCCCGCCGAGCTGATCCCGAACGACTCCCGACAGGCGGTCGTGCCCGACGGGAGCAAGACGTCCGCCGCGCTGGAGATCAAGAGCCTCAGCCCTCTCGACGGGTCCCCGTCGGCCGAGGATCCCGACCCGAGATACCTCAAGCCCAATGCCATCGTGACCAGCGAGGATACCCGCGTCCGCAGCCTGGCCCTCCGCCTGACACGGGGCGTGGTCGCCCCCTGGGACAAGGCGACGCGCATCAATCACTGGGTCTTCGAGAACATCAGGGACAAGAATTTCGAGGTCGCCTTCGCGCCGGCGGGGGACGTCGCCCGGACCCTCGCCGGCGACTGCACCGAGCACGCCGTGCTCGCCGCGGCCATGTGCCGGGCCGTCGGCATCCCATCTCGCGTGGTCGTCGGTCTGATCTACGTCGACCAGCTCGACGGCTTCGGCTTCCACATGTGGGATGAGGTCTTCGTCAACCACCGATGGGTCGCGCTCGACCCGTCGTGGGACCAGACCAACGTAGACGCCGTGCACATCAAGATATCCGAATCGAGCCTGGATGGGGTCTCCCCGTTCGAGGCATTCCTGCCGCTGGTCCGGGTGATGGGCCGCCTGGGTATCGAACCGATCGAGTTGCGCTGATCGCCCCGTCCCGGATCGCGGCAGCGCGTGCGGTCGACTCGCCACCCTGAAGAAATTCGGGCATGAGTGGTGCGGAGCACTCTTGTCCGCCCGGCGGCCCCCCCGTAGACTGCGTAATAAGGGGTCATCGCTATTGTCTGGCGCCCGGCCCCAGTCGCCAGGAGGGGACAAAAATGAGCGGGCAGCGATGGGTTTTGCGGTCGTCACTCGGCGCGCTGGCCATCCTGGTCGGCGGCATGTCATCCGGGTCGGCTCAGGAGACTGCCGGCCAATCGACCCAGCCTCGACAAGCGGTGATCCTCGAACGGCCCGAGGTATCCGTCCAGAATGCTCTTCGCGCCAACCCCGTGACGGCACCCTATCCGATCGCGGCGACCTGGCGCAATGGCGTCGTTGTCCTGTCGGGACGCGTGGGGACCAAGCCGGTCCATGACGCCGCGGTGCAACTCGCGATCGCGCTCGGATTCCCGTTCCGCGACGACCTTGTCATCGACACGGCCGAAACATTCCGGGTCGCGATGAACTCGACCCCGTCGATGACCGGCTACGGGGCGCTGAGCCCCAACCTGTCCTCGTCCTATTACGTCTACCCCCAGCCCCTCTTCGGCCGGCTGGATGATCCCTTCTTCGGCATGGTGCCGCCGCTGGTCAGTCTCGCCCCGTGGACGCGACGACCGATGGAAGGCCCCATGCCCGGTCCGAACGGCATCGGGCATCCGGCCCCGAATCCGATGCAGGCGCCCAATCGCGCCGGGCAACCGGCTTCGAATCCGGGCTCCTTCCCCGGCCCTGCTCCATCGACGACGAATCACGTCAACGCCCCCGCTGGCATCGGACAGCCGCAGAACGCCCCCGAGGACGAATGGAACCCGCTCAATCCGCCTCCGGCCAAGGGGGACGTCGAGATCACGGTCGACTCGGCCGGTCAGGTCTTCCTACGTGGGGTCGTCGCCAGCGAGGAGATCGGTCGGGAGATCGAGCAAACCGCGCGGAGCGTCCCGGGGGTGACCCGGGTCGTGACGCAGTTCCAGGTCAGGCCGAAGGCCGCCGACATGGCCGGGCACGACGAGCCTCCCCCCCTGCCCCAGCCGGCCGCGCCCGGACCGGGAGGGGACACGAACCAGGTCAAGCCGAGGCGCCTCGAAGGTCCCGAACCGGACGCACCCCCGCTGATGCCCCAGCCCGAGCCGGCGCCCGCGAGGGAAAAGGCCCCGGAGCCTCCCCGCCCGGGCATCGTCCCGAACCACGCCGCCCCGGCACAGGGCGGCGCGAGTGCCCTGGACGGCCAGCGCCTGACCCGAAGGGTCGTCGACTCGCTGCGGAAACGCCCCGCCATCACCGACCTGGCGATCATGGTCCGCTCCACTGGCGACGCCGTGATGCTCACGGGACAGGTCCCCACGGCCTATGAGGATATGATCGCTTATCGGTCAGCCCAGCAGACGCCGGGCGTCCGGGACATCGTCGATCGCCTCGAATTCCACGTCCCGGATGAGAACCACCCGAACCCGCTGGTGCAGAAGGGTCGACCGGAAGATCTCGAGCCCTACCTCAACGTCCAGATGTCCCGACATGTCGGCGACCTCGCCCACATCGACAGCGTCAAGGCCCATGGGGACCATATCGAGATCCGAGGCACCCTCCAGAACGCCGGCGATCGCGAACGTGTCCTCGCCATCCTTCGGTCGATCCCCGTGCTCCATGGTTTCCGGCTCGATCCGACCCTCACCACGGACTGAAACGAGCCCGCATCACCCTACTTACGGAGCGGGCTGATCCAATCCTTGTAGGGTGCTCCGCGAGCACCGATCCTCGTCGTGCCAAGAGGCCGGTGCTCGCAGAGCACACTACTTGACCGGACATCTTTCGTTCCTCGGCCATCCCGAGTTCTCGCCCGGACTCCGCAGAGCCCTCTTTCAGCCGGATCGGCGAGGTCTACCCAAACCGCCCGTGACCCGGAATACCCCCAAATCCAAGATTCATGTCCTTGCTCCGCGCATGTCTTCATCACATGACCGGGCAGCTCATCCGCCCCTGAAAGCCCGGAATCGTGCTTCGACGACGCGCTTTCGCACGTTGCCCGCAAAATGGGCGGGATTTAACGGCACCCCTTGACACCACGCCGGCAATTTGACCCAAGATCTTGCGGAAGTTTGATCTTGATCGAATCTGCAACCCGCACGTAGGATGTGCACCGCTCGCGGGATTGTGCGAGAGAATTCGACGTGCCATGCCCCGATTCTGTCGTCGCGGGGCGTCATTTTAGGAAATCCCGAATGTGGGAGAGGGCCGGGAACCCATGATCGCCAACACGGACGGAGGCGTCTCCCCGCAGTCCTGGAATCGGACGGCCACGCGTCGCACATCGCATTGGCTACCATCCTCCTCGGACACCCTGGAATCGGCCCTCGAAAGGACGCGGGACTGGCTGCTGGCCCGCCAGGAGCAGGACGGTTACTGGGTTGCGGAACTCGAAGGGGATACGATCCTCGAATCCGAATACATCTTGCTGATGACCTTTCTGGGTCGAGAATCCGATGATGTCTGCACTCGATGTGCGCGCTATATCCAGGACCATCAGCTCCCGGGCGGGGGATGGGCGATCTATCCCAGGGGCCCGACGGACGTCAGCGCGTCTGTGAAGGCATACTTCGCGCTCAAGCTGACGGGCCGGTCGCCGGACGAGCCGGCCATGGTCAAGGCGCGCCGGGCCATCCTCGAGGCCGGCGGGGCGCACGAGTGCAACAGCTTCACGCGATTCTACCTGGCCCTGCTGGGTCAGATCGGCTACGAGGAATGCCCTTGCGTGCCGACGGAGTTGCTCGCGATCCCGCCGCGATGGAAGTTCAGCCTGAGCGCGATGTCGGCCTGGACGCGGACGATCGTCGTGCCGCTGTCGATCATGTCGTACTTCAAGCCGGTGCGTGCCCTGGGCCCCGAGCAGGGCATCGCGGAGCTATTCCGCGAAGGCGGCGAGCGGCCGTCGCGCCGGACGGCCCGGCTGTTCTCCTGGACACACTTCTTCCTGGCGGTCGACGTGGTCCTGAAATGGCTCGACCGGCGCATCCCCGCCGCCTGGAGACGGCCGGGAATCCGCGCGGCGCATCGCTGGATGACCGAGCATTGCGAGGAGACCGACGGACTGGGCGCGATCTTCCCGCCGATGGTCTACTCGATCATCGCCCTGCGATGCCTGGACTACGAGCAAGAATCGCCCGAGATACGCTGGGCGATGGAGCAGCTCGACGGCCTGAAGATCGCGGAGGGGGATCGGATTCGGTTGCAGCCCTGCCTCTCGCCGGTTTGGGACACCGCGATCGCCACGATCGCCCTGGCGGATGCGGCGCTTCCCGACGAGCATCCGGCCTGGGAACGGGCGGTGCAATGGCTGCTGGGCAAGGAGGTGCGTGGCCGCGGCG
Organism: Isosphaeraceae bacterium; assembly: GCA_052148775.1. Classification (GTDB taxonomy): domain Bacteria; phylum Planctomycetota; class Planctomycetia; order Isosphaerales; family Isosphaeraceae; genus CAVZRC01. Next base: position 10,702 of record JBKQHM010000346.1, read on the forward strand.
ACTGGTCGATCAACGGCCCGCGCGTCGAGCCCACCGGCTGGCACTTCCAGTTCCGCAACCAGTTCTACCCGGACCTGGACGACAGCGCCATGGTGATCCTCGCCCTTCAAAGATCGCCGATGGCGGATGACCCGGCCGTGCTGGCGGCAACCCGGAGGGGCGTCGATTGGCTGCTAGCGATGCAGAATCGCGATGGCGGTTGGGCCGCTTACGACATCGATATCGACAATCAGGTCCTGACGAAGCTTCCCTTCGCCGACCACAATGCGATGCTTGACCCGAGCTGCGCCGACATCACGGCACGCGTCCTGGAGCTGCTCGGTACTCTGGGCCATGGCGTCGAGCACCCGTCCGTCCGCCGCGCCCTCGACTACCTGTGGGGCACCCAGGAGCCGGAAGGCTGCTGGTATGGCCGGTGGGGGGTCAATTACATCTACGGCACCTGGCAGGTCTTGCAGGGGCTGGCCGCTCTGGAATTCCCGATGGATCACCCGAGGATCCAGCGTGCGGTGGCCTGGCTCGAGTCGACCCAGCAGCCTTCGGGCGCCTGGGGCGAGACGTGCCAGAGCTACGACGACCCGTCACTGAAGGGGACCGGCGAGCCGACCCCGTCGCAGACCGCCTGGGCCACGCTCGGGCTCATCGCCGCCGGCCAGGCCCTAGGGACGGCCGCACGCCGAGGGATCGATTACCTGCTTCAGTCCCAGCTCTCCGATGGTTCCTGGGACGAGGCGCCGTTCACCGGCACCGGATTCCCCCGCGTGTTCTATCTCCGTTACCATTATTACCGCGTCTATTTCCCGATGATGGCCATCGCGCGCTACAAGGCCGCCCTCGGCCGCGAGCACGGCCGGACGTCCCCGGCGCTGGCGAGCCGCATCCCGGCCCAGCCCTTGCCGTTTGACTTTCCGTGACAGCAGGTCGAAGAGCCTGTTCCATCAGGATTTCGATAGCGTGGGCGCGGCCCACCAGGCTGGCGATTGGTGGGCCGTGCCCACCCTAGAGCCATAGGCTCCCAGTCGTGGCGTCGAGGAAGACAGGAAGCTGCCAAGGAGGTCGAGCCCGATGCTTTTCCCATTGCCCATGACGACTCGAATCGCCGGTTACGTCGCCCGCAAGCGAATGGCCCGCGCCGAGAAGTTCCCGATGGTCCTGATGCTCGAGCCGCTGCACGCCTGCAACTTGACCTGCACCGGCTGCGGGCGCATCCGCGAATACGAATCGACGATCAAGCAGAAGCTCACCATCGACGAGTGCCTCGCCGCGGTCGATGAGTGCGGGGCGCCGGTCGTCTCGATCTGCGGGGGCGAACCGACGATCTATCCGGGAATCGGCGAGCTCGTGGCGAAGATCCAGGAGCGGAAGAAGGTCGTCATCCTGTGCACGCACGGGATGTTCATCCGCAAGAAGATCGATGGCTTCAAGCCGAGCCGGACCTTCTTCTTCAACGTCCACCTGGACGGATTGCAGAAGAACCACGACCTGGCCGTCGAGCGGGAGGGCGTCTTCGAAGCGGCGATCGATGGCATCAAGGCGGCCAAGGAGCGGGGTTTCCTCGTCTGCACCAACACCACGGTGTACAAGGAGACCGACATGGCGGAGATCGACGCGCTCTTCGCCTACCTGACCTCTCTCGACGTCGACGGATTCATCATCTCGCCGGCCTACAGCTACGCGGCGGTCGACTCGAAGGACATCTTCATGACCCGCGAGGACATCCGGACCAAGTTCCTCGCGGCCGAGGCGATGTTCAAGAAGTACCGCTTCCACGCCTCGCCGATCTACCAGGAGTTCCTCCAGGGCAAGCGCGAGCTGAAGTGCACGGCTTGGGCCAGCCCGACCCGGAACATCAAGGGATGGAAGGGTCCCTGCTACCTGATCACCGACACGCACCACGACACCTATTCGGACCTCTTGAACAAGACCGAGTGGGACGACTATGGTTACGGGAAGGACCCCAGGTGCGAGAACTGCATGGTGCACGTCGGCTACGAGACCGGCGCCGCCGTGGGCGTGAACAGCCGTCTGGGCGATACCTTGAAGATGATCAAGTGGCAACTGGGTTGATCGGCCGGTCGGCAAGATGGCTTCAGGTTCATCCGGACGAGACAATACGACGAGACACGGCCCGCGGCTCGTCGCGCCGGCGCCGGTGCCGGCCGATGTCGGGATCGTCGCGGCCTTGTCCCTCGAGATCGGCAACCTGATCGATGGCCTGAAGCGCGTGCGGAAGTATCACGCCGCGTCGTTGTCGATCATCGAAGGGGAATGCAACGGCAAGATCGTGGCGATCGCGGTCGCCGGCCCCGGCCGGCCGGCCGCCCGTCGCGCCACCGAACTCCTGATCGCCGGCCACCGACCCTCCTGGATCATTTCCGCCGGCTTCGCCGGGGCCCTCAATCCCTCGCTGAACCGAAACGACCTGGCCCTGCCCGATGAGATCGTCGACCTGGAGGGCGGTCGATTCCCGATCGACCGGCCGGAATCGCTCGGAACCAGCATCCGCCACCTCACGGGCCGGCTGCTCACGGTCGATCGGCTCATCCTCGGCTCGGCCGAGAAAGGCGAACTCCACGACACGGCCCGGGCCGACCTGGTCGACATGGAATCCTCGGCGGTCGCGGCGGTCTGCGGCGAGACGCGGATCCGGTTCCTCTCGATGCGCGTGATCAGCGACGACGCCCGGACCGATCTGCCGCCGGAAGTCGCGTCGCTCTTGATCCGCTCCGGGAGTTACCGCATCGGCGCCGCAGTCCGGGCGATCTGGAACCGGCCCTCAAGCCTCAAAGACTTCTGGACGCTCCACGAGCGCGCCCTGGAAGCCGCCGATCGGTTGGCGATGTTCGTCGCGCGATGCATCGACGAGCTCCCAGGCTGAGCGAAAATCCTGGCCGATATCCAGCCAATCATTCTATGAGGAGGGTGGCCAGTGACTGACAAGGCCATGGTCAGTCCGACCGTCGATACCAAGACCTTGGAGGCGGTCACCATATTCTTCGCAATCAGGACTCGTTAGGTTCGTCTTCCCGTTGCTCGTTGTCATCCGCATCCACACGGAGTTCCTCCGCCAAGATGCCAGAGATGTCGCGTGCCCCGTGCAGCACGCGCAGGACCTCGATACCGCCAGGGACACTCCGGTAGAAGACCAGATACTTGCGGAAACGGTCGACGGGAAGGTAACGCAGATCGGCGTAGAGCGCTTCATCGGGCTCGTAGGGGGTGCCGATTCCGGGCATGCTCGCCAGGCGGACGAGAGTCGCCTCGGCCCGGGCGAAGAACCGATCAGCCACTCGCAGGCCAGCCTCGCGTGCGAGATAGCGGAAGATCCCTACCAGGTCGCGATTTGCGGATGGTCGGCGGATAATCTCACTCAAGGGCGGATGGGCTCTCCGGCAAGTCCTTCGATCGCCTCGGCCCGCAAGGCGACCCAATCCTCCCTCGTCATTGGGGTCGCCGGGCCGCTATCCAGCGCCTCGCGCAATTTGGCTTCGAGATCGCGTTTGGCACGACGCTTCTGTGCGTCGCGGATCAGGGCGCGAAGATACTCGCCGGCCGATGCATAGCCTTCCAGCGCCATCTCGGCTTCGACGAAAGTCTTCATCTCATCGGGAAGCGATATATTCATCGTCGTCATCAGACTACCCTCCTGAGGACAAATCTATCCTATCGGCGATCTTTCGCCAAGAATGCCCTCCTTTTCCCTGCTGTCGCCAGCCATGGACTCTTCTTGCAAGTCTCTGGACCAGTTCGACCTCGTCTTGCGTGATGATGGCTTCACCGACTTCTCACCGGAAGTCGCGGCGCTCTTGATCCGCTCTAGGAGTTACCGCATCGGCGCCGCAGTCCGGGCGATCTGGAACCGGCCCTC
>JBKQHM010000347.1:0-19296 GCA_052148775.1 Isosphaeraceae bacterium
CGCGTACTCGACTCGATCATACTTGATCATCGCCCCGTTACGCGACGAACCCAGGACATCGAGTTCGTGTCGGAACTGTCGACGGCTTGACGGTTTTCGGAGCGGAGGAGTATCGTAACGAGCCGGGCGATGCATTGAACTCCCGGCGACATCGGCGGATGGTGTGTTACGGTCCCGCTCCATCGTTCGAGTCCACGAAGCTAGCGTGACCACCCCATGGCGTATACGGATTTCTCGCTGGAAAAAGTCGAAAAAATCCTGGGCGTCACCGTCCAGCCGGATGAGATCTTTGATGACCTGGCACCGTTGGCGATACCCGACTGGCTGCGCGAATCGTTGACGAAAGGGATGGATCTCGCCCTGGTCAGCGAGAAGGCGCGGAGTGAGTTCATCGTCAGTCCGATCCTCCTCGCCAGCCGGGAACTGAGTCATAATGCCATCGCCATCTATTCGGGACAGCGTCTGGATGTCCAGCCCGAGCAAGGACTGGTTGGAGAGTGCGACTTCATCCTGACCGTCTCGCCGCCGGTCCCGGTCCTGCGCAGCCCCGTGATCACGATCGTGGAGGCGAAGAAGAACGACATCGAGTCGGGACTCGGTCAGTGCATCGCCCAGATGGTGGGGGCCCGGATCTTCAACGAGCGCGAGGGCCATGCCGTCCGACAGGTCTTCGGCTGCGTGACGACGGGCGAGGCCTGGCAATTCCTCCGGCTCGAGGGCCCGATCGTCGCCCTTGCACGCAAACGCTATTACATCGACAATATCGGCCTGGTACTCGCAGTCTGGCAGGCGGTCATCGCGGCGTGTCGACGCGATCACTCCAAAGCGGATTCCTCGGATCCAACGGATTTTCCATGCTCCTGAAACGAACTCATACCTGCGGCGAATTGACGGGCGACCACGTGGGGCAGTCCGTCACCCTGAACGGCTGGGTAGACGCCTGGCGCGATTTCGGTGGGCTCGTCTTCATCGACCTGCGCGACCGTTACGGGCTCACCCAGGTCGTCTTCGAGCCTGAGGCCGGCCAGGAGCTCCAGGCCCGCGCCCGCGAGCTGCGCAACGAGTACGTGATCGGCGTCAAGGGGACGGTCGCGCCCCGGCTCAAGGGGAAGGAGAACCCCAAGCTCAAGACCGGATCGATCGAGGTCCGGGTCCAGGAGCTGGTCGTCTATAACGCCACCCCGACCCCGCCGTTCGAGATGCACGGCCCCGAGCCCAACGAAGAGCTCCGGCTGACTTACCGATACCTCGACCTGCGCCGGCCCCAGATGCAGGAAGTCTTCATCATCCGCCACCGGCTCGCCCATCTCATGCGTCGGGTCATGACGGAACACGGATTCCTCGAAGTCGAGACGCCGATCCTCGGCCGCAGCACGCCGGAAGGCGCCCGGGATTTCCTGGTCCCCAGCCGAGTGCATGCGGGCCACTTCTATGCGCTGCCGCAGTCGCCCCAGCTCTACAAGCAGCTCCTGATGGTCGCGGGCTTTGACCGCTATTTCCAGATCGCACGATGTTTCCGAGACGAGGACCTCCGCGCCAACCGGCAGCCCGAGTTCACCCAGCTCGACGTCGAGATGTCGTTCGTCGACGACACCGACGTCAACTCCACGATGGAGATCCTCGTGGCCGCCATGGCCAAGGAGTTCACCGGCGAGGAGATCAAGCTCCCCTTGCCCCGGCTGGAGTACCACGACGTGATGGAACGGTTCGGTAACGATCGGCCCGACCTCCGCTACGGCATGGAGCTGAGGGATGTCGCCGACATCGCCGAGCAGACCGAGTTCAAGGTGTTCCAGCAGGCCAAAGAGTTCGGGCACCGGATTCGTGGCCTTTGCGCGACGGGCGGCGGCACGCGTTACAGCCGCAAGGATCTCGACGGCCTGACCGAGTTCATCGGCGGCATGGGGGCCAAGGGCCTGGTCTGGCTCAAGGTCGAGGCAGAGTCCCTGACCGGCCCGACCGCCAAGTTCTTCTCCCCCGAGGCCCAGCAGAAGCTCCGTGAGCGGTTCGACGCCAAGCCCGGTGACTTGATCCTGATCGTCGCCGACACCCAGGCCGTGAGCAGCCTGGCGCTGTCGAGCCTCCGCTCAAGGCTCGCAGCCGAACTCTCGCTCTACGATCCGAAGTCTTTCCACTACTCGTGGGTCGTCCGGTTCCCGCTCCTCGCCTGGGATGCCGAGGATGGGCGGTTCGTCGCAGAGCATCACCCGTTCACGATGCCGCTCTTCGAGGACTTGCCGTTGCTCGATACCGACCCGGCCAAGGTCCGCGCCCAGGCTTATGACCTCGTCATCAACGGCGAGGAGGCCGGCGGCGGGACCATCCGGGTCCACGACCCCGTCATCCAGTCCAAGATCTTCGCGCTCCTGGGGCTGACCCCCGAGGAAGCCCAGGAGAAGTTCGGATTCCTCCTCAGCGCGTTGCGCAATGGCGCGCCCCCGCACGGCGGCATCGCGCTGGGGTTCGACCGGCTGGCCATGCTGTATTCGGGTCTGACCAATATCCGAGACTGCATCGCCTTCCCCAAGACCGCCAAGGGCACCGACCTCATGACCGGCGCCCCCGGCACCGTCGAGCCCCGACAGCTCAAGGAGCTGCATATCCGCCCGGTTTGAGTCACGCCAGGCCCTACGCGGCGATGATCGCGCACGTGGCGGATTCAGACCAAGAGGTCTCCCGAAGCAATGGATTCGGTTGGTACCGCAGCCGAGGCGACCGACCCGCGCGATGGAGGATTGAGGAGCACCGGACGCGCCGGCTGCCCATGCACCCAATTGTCCACGGCAACCGAGACGCGTCCCTCGGCCATCCGGCCGGCAAGCCGGTCGAACCGGAGCCGCGTGTCCGTGACGACCAGGAGCGCCCCCAGGAAAGTCACCGCATTCGTGGTCAAGCTCCAGCCCAACCCGAAGCTCATGATGAAGAACGGCGGAGTCGTCGGTGGGATCAGGCCCAGTTGGAGCCAGATACCCCAGATGGTTACGCAAGCCATCATCACGATGGAGATGATGGCCAGGGCCAGCGAGGCCACGGCCACCTGGGCACCGAGCCACAGGGCGATGGTCCAGGTCATGGCCTTGGTCGCGGTGGGCAGCGACAGGGAACATCGGACGCCGATGGCGCCCATCAAGATGCCGGTGAACAGGGTCCCGACCATCCAGTTCGCGTACTCCCCCGGGCTGATCGCGCCGACGGCCAGGCCCAGCGTCCAGGCCAGGATGACGGCCCCCAGCAACCATCGCAGGGCGAAGAGGGTGCCGTAGAGCTTGGCGTAGACGATCTCGCCCGGCTCGAGCCGGCTGGCCAGGAGCCCCTCCCAGGTTCCCCGCTCCCGCTCGGTGGCGATCGAGACCGCGGCCCGCAGGCCGATGGCCCACTCGATCAGCCAGCCCACGTAGAGTTGGGTCGGATGGAGTAACCCCGACAATCCATTGATGGCCCATTCGGACAGCCCGACGTCACCCGGACCGAACAAGGACCATGCCGCGATCGCCGCCAGGACGAGGCTGCCGCCGCCGATCGGGATGAGGATTAGCAGTCCGAGCCAACGGCCCAGCCGGCCGAGCGTCCCCGCTCGCTCGATGAACAGCTCCTTCCAGAGCATCGGCCGATCGCCGAGCGGGGGGATCCATCGTCGACGACCCGATCGCCTGGGGTGGTCCCCGGATGAGAGGCAACTCGGCAACAGTCGCCAGGACGCGAGGATCGTGCCCAGCAACCCCAGGGATAGCCAGATGCCCGACGTCGCCAGCGCGGGGACCGGTTCCCCATCCCAGACCAGCCGGCCGAGGCTGAGGTAGGGGTTGGCCGTGTCCAGCCAGTCGAGCTCGCCGCCCGGATAGGCCCAGCGTGTCGCCAGGGGGACCAGGAGGAGGACGATGATCACGAGGTAGGCGGCCATCAAGGCATCGCGGCCCCGTCGGGCGATCACCGAGGCGCCGACGGCCAGGCCGCCCCCGCCGACGAGCACCGCGGCCATCAGCAGCGCGACATCGAGCAGCCGCCAGGCATCGAGGCCATACCAGCCGGCCAGGATGATCACGAAGGGGACCGCCGCCAGGATGACCATGCCGACCTGGCTCAATTTACCGACCAGGCGGCCGAGGACGATCTCGCGCGGGGTGGCCGCCGTGACCAGGAGGTGCTGGAGGATCCCGCGCTCGCGCTCGCCCGAGAGCGAACCGGCCAGGACCGCCGGCGCCATCACCACCGCGATCGTCAGCATCCATTGCGACGTGGTCAAGAGGCAGATATCGAGGCCGTCTGAGGTGGGCAATTCGTTCGGGCCCATCCGGACGCTCAGCCACCAGGACCAGATGAGGAACGCGACGACGATCGCCGGCACCCCGGCGACCAGGGTCCGCACGGCGATCACCCATCCTCGGGCCAGGGCCCGACGGCTCTCGGGCCCGGCGAGCGGGCCGAAGACGGCCATGAGCAGGTTCATGACCATGGCGTCGGTTCCTCCGAGGTTTCCGGCTTCGTCGCGGCGGGCAAGCAGGCGGCTCGGGCGCGGGGGCGCGTGAGGAACCACAGGGATAGCGCCGGATAGATCGAACCCCCGATGGCGACCAGCACCACGAGGATCCCGCCCGAGATCGCCGAGTACCGGGCGAGCTCCGAAGCCTTGATGGGAGGGGCCGCGCCGGCGGGGCGGGACTGGTCGAGCAGCTTCTCGAATGTCCGGGTCATCTTCTCCATGGTGATGGGCAAGACGAGGACGAAGGCCATGACGACCATGGCGGCCCACCGCAGAATCTTCAACCAGGCGACCCAGAGCGACATGCGGCGGCCCCACTCCTTCAGGGCTATCAGGCCCGCCCCAGCGATGATCATCAGGATGTTGAGCAGGATCGCCGCGCCGATCTCCGAGAAATAGTAGATGGCCAGCCGGCGGTCGGACATGACATTCATGCCGCTCATTTCGGTGAGATCCGGGATGTTCGGCTGGGGCATCGCCTCCACGACGTCGCGCCGGGCCTTCAGCGCCTCCTTCTCTTCCTTGGTCTTCGCGGCGTCCTCCTGATTCTTCAGGTCGGCGATCTGGGCATCACGCTTGGCCTTCAGGTCGGCCTGTTGCTTCGCCATCTGTTCCTGGAACAATCTCATGAAGGTCGGGCCGAGCGCGTAACTGACGGCCGTGCCCACCCCCACCAGGAGCAGGATCACGCCGAAGATGATGTTCAGCAGGCCGAAAGTGCGAGGGATCTGGGGATTGGGGACGACCCATTGAGGCGGTTGCTGATCGATCATCGTCGGATTCTCCGGGTCGATCGCGTCGCCCGCCGGGGGCTGCGAACGATCGACCTGATTGAAGGTCACGCTGGCGTCGTGTGGAGTCCCGGGAGCTTCGCAGCCCCCCGCGCGATCAGGAGTTTTTCGCCGCCCGTTCGCCATTATTGGTCATACAGGCATCCCGGACACGACGGATCGCGGTCACGCAGATGTTCTCGTCATCTCGAGCCGACCGCTCCTCCCAAATGATTCGCCCTCGATGGACTCGAGGACCGGGGATATAATCTTGAGGTCAGTGACATTCCCACTCACCTTGGTCCGTCGAAACGGCAGTCCGGGAGCCGGAGGGCGGAGTTTCCCGGGAGTATCCGAATATTGACGCGCGTCCCGGTCATCCTCCACGAGCGATTGGGAAACTGGATCCGGCAATTACGCCCCAGGATCTACGAACAACCGGTCCGCTGGTTCGAATCGCGCTCGACGAGGGAACTGGAGGTGCTCCTGAACGGTCTGGCCTTCCCCATATTGCTGATCGACCTGGGTCGGGATCCCATCGCCGGCCTGAAGGACATCGGCCTGGCAGCACTCTGCGTTCCGCACGCGCTGATCCTCGCGATCAATCCCGGGGGTCATGCGGAGACGGCCGATGTCGCACGGGAGCTCGGTGCCACCCACGTATTCTCGGGCTTCGTGCCACCGCCGGTCGTCGCCGAGCTGATCTGCCGATGGATCGCGGTCGCCCGGCAGGGAATCGAACGCGCCGGCTGGTCCCGAACAACCTTCCCGGAGACGGAGACGGATCCCTGGAGCTGGCTCTCGGACTACCTGGACGAGCCGGGGAATCGCGACCCGAAACCAGCCAACTTGCCCTTATGGTCTCGACGGACCTCGGCGACCAACCGTCAAATCGGACAACCTTGAGAAATCACCGTCGAATCGCGAGCGGCAACGGGGCCACCCGCCCCGGTGCCCATTCCCATGAATGAAGGATGAGGACTGATGTTCGGCAAGACCAACTCGACGCTCACCGAGCGGGACGTACTCGATGCCTTGAAAGGGGTCAAGGATCCGGACCTCGGCCGCGACCTCGTCGACCTGGGCATGATCAAGGACATCCGGATCAGCGACGGCACGGTGGCGTTGTCCGTCAATCTCACGACGCCTGCCTGCCCCCTGAAGGCCCAGATCGAGCGCGATGTGCGGAGCGCTCTCCAGGGCCGGCTACCCGGCGATTGGAACTTCCAGATCACGATGACGGCCGATGTCCGCGGCAAGGGCATCACCGAGACCGGCGATATCCCCGGCATCAAGAACGTCATCGCCGTCGGCTCGGGGAAGGGGGGTGTCGGGAAATCGACGATGGCCACCGCCATCGCCTATGGCCTGCGTTCTTACGGCGCGAGCGTCGGCCTGATGGATGCCGACGTCTACGGCCCGTCGATCCCCCACCTGGTCGGTGCCTCCGGACGGCCCATGGCCCGCGGCGAGCGCATCCAGCCGATCGAGACCGAGGGCCTCAAGCTGATGTCGATGGGCTTCCTGCTCGAGCCCGAACGCGCGGTCATCATGCGTGGACCGATGCTTCACGGCATCATGCAACAGTTCCTCCGCCAGGTAGACTGGGGACCGCTGGACTACCTGGTGATCGACCTCCCCCCGGGCACGGGAGACATACCGTTAACGCTCGCGCAATCGCTCCCATTGACGGGTGCGGTCGTCGTCTGCACGCCGCAGGAGGTCGCCTTGCTCGATGCCACCCGCGCCATCCATATGTTCCGTCAGCTCCGGGTCCCGGTCCTGGGCATGATCGAGAACATGGCGTTCTTCGACGTCGTCGCCTACCTCCGCGATCGCGGCGGCCCGGAGGCGCATAAGCTCATCGATGCCAAGAGCTTCTTCGATACTCCCGGCGATGAGCGAGTCTATATCTTCGGTCGGGGAGGCGCCCGGCGGAAGGCCGAAGAACTCGGCGTTCCCTTCCTCGGCGAGGTACCCCTGAACGTCTTCCTGCGAGAGAGCGGCGACGACGGCAAGATGTCCCAGACCCTCCAGCCGGGCTCGCCGTCCCGGCCTTACCTGCTGAGCCTCGTCGAACAACTCGCGGCCCAGATCAGCATTCAAAATATCAAGACCCCCAAGATGCCCAAGCTGGAAGTCATCGGCTAGATGCCTATCCCAGATGCTTGACATAAGGTGGGCAACGCCGACCGGGATTACCACCGGTGGGCTTTGCCCATCCTACTGGGAAAGCGTCGAAAGGACCGACGGCCCGGCCTGACATTGGGGGCATTGCAGCGGTCAACCATACTGCTACGGAGGAATGCCACTGATGGCGCGGTGTCACCCAGGCCGAGTTGGAGGCACCGAAAGCGGCACGCATCGCGTCGGGGCGAGTGCCTGGACGACGATGCGGCGCGCCGGGGAATCGGACTGTTTCTTTCTCGACGCGGGCTCGACCGTTCCGGTCATTCTCCCGAGTAGCTCAGCGTGAAATCATGGAACTTGTACTTCTTGTTGCGAGGGACTTCGCCGGCCGCGGAGAAGAGGCTAAGGAGCAGCTCTCCGAAATGATCGGTCCGGACGCAATAGAAGTTATGCTTGCCCTCGCGCCGCGACTCGATCAGACCCGACACCCTAAGCAAGGCCAGATGATGACTGACCGCGGGCTGGCTCTGGCCCAGTCGCTGGCAGAGGTCCGTCACGTGGAGTTCGCCCTGGGGTGACAGAGCCAGATAGAACAAAATGCGCAGTCGCGTCTCATCGCTCAGGAGCTTGAAAACTTGAGCAAGCTCACGGACTGATTGATCGGAGACTTCCGGGCCGAGGGTGGCGACTTGGCCGTTGGTCTCGGAGGGGCGCTTGGTTTGCTTGCGTGCCATGGGGAAGATTCCTTAACCCTTTCTTGGGAAAAGAGCACGGCAATGCCGGCTCGGGAACGACCATACCCATTCGCGAGTCGCGAATGGGCGACGCTGGATGACACGGGACCGGGCCGACCGAATTCGGCGGTCCCGGCGAACCTGAAACGCAAGAGGGTGCCATCGGCGTCTGAAAGAAGGCGTGCGTGATGAGAGACCGTCCGAGAGCAAAGCAGGGTGTCAAGCCCATCGGAAAACGGCTGGATACCTGTGGGATTCACCCACCTGACAAGAATCTGGCTCCATTCTCGGACAGTCTCTCAAGAATGCGAATGGAGCCGTCTTCGATGTACCACCAGGACGAACGTGAATGGGTCTCTTCCGGCCTCGAATCGACCGAAGTCATGTCGCGATCATCGGTGGAACAACCGAGCGGATAGGCCCCGGCGCCCGCCGGGGCGGGAGCCCGATGAAATCCAACAAGACCTATTCGAAAATTCACAAAGCGATCCCGGAGGACGAAAAGAAAAGCACAGATGTCTCTAGATAAAGTGTGGCCGGAATGTTTCATATCTATTATGCAGGCGAAGTCAAGAGCCCATAACGGATCAGGCTAGCGCGCAGGTTGGCGAGAGAGCGGTCGTCGAGCGGACACAAGGGCAACCTCACCTCGCCGGCACCGCGACCGACGAGGGCCAGGGCGGCCTTGACGGGGATCGGGTTCGGGGCCAACCCCAGCAGGTCCCGGCAGAGGGGGAAGAGCCGCTTGTGGATTGCTTGGGCTTCGGCGAGCCGTCCCGCCTGGTACGCTTCGATCAGGGACATGACGTCGCGGGGCACGAGATTCGCGGCGACCGAGACGACCCCTTCGGCACCCACGGCGAGCATGGGGAGGGTCAGCGAGTCGTCACCCGAGAGGATCGTGAGGTTCGTACGCTCCAGTAGCTCGCTGACCTGGTCGAGCGATCCGGAGGCCTCCTTGACGGCCACGATCGGGCCGAGGGCCGCCAGCCGCTCGACCGTCTCCGGCTCGACATTCCGCCCCGTCCGCGACGGGATGTTATAGAGCACGATCGGCAGGTCGGTGCATTCGGCGAGTGCGGCGAAGTGGCGGTACAGCCCCTCTTGATTGGGGCGGTTGTAATACGGGGCGACGACCAGGGCACCGTCCGCCCCGGCACGGGATGCGAATCGCGTCAGCCGGATCGCCTCGGAAGTGGAATTCGAACCGGTACCGGCCATGACCCGCGCGCGCCCGGCGACCGCCTCAACGACTATCGAGATTACGCGCTCATGCTCCTCATGTGACAGGGTCGGCGATTCCCCCGTGGTGCCCACCGGGCTCAGCACCGGCGTCCCCTGGTTGATCTGCCACTCCACCTGCCGACGGAGGCCCGCTTCGTCCAGCGAACCATCCGCGAACGGCGTGACCAGGGCCACTGTGCATCCGGCGAAGATTCGACCTTTAGTTGGCATGCGCAATCCCGGGGGTTTATCCGAGCACTGACGGGCTTCCCATCGAAATGCTCATCGATGCGATCTTATGGAGGCTTAACAATGGGTGGGTCTAACTCACACGCCCGGTGGGTCGTCAAGACAGCAAACTCATAGAACTATGGTTTGAATGTAGAGAAATCTTAGGGTGATTCTCGCGGAAAGGGAAGACGAATTGTTCCACATCAGACGAATTTCTGCGAAATCGGCGAGAGCAGGCGCGTCGATCCGAGGAGTTATTTGACCCGCACAATGTGAGCAATCACGTTGGCGAACATGGGATTTGGCAATCCTGGCCGCGAAGACGCCGGCCATCGGATAATTCCTTACCCCCCGCCGCGCGGGCCGATTTTGGCACGGATGATGCACTCTTTCATCTCCCGAACCGCCTGCGTGAGGCCCACGAAGACGGCGCGGCTCACGAGACTATGTCCGATATTCAGTTCGACCATGCCGTCGATACGTGAGATTGCGGCGACATTACGATAATTGAGCCCGTGGCCGGCGTGAAGCTCCAGGCCCGCGTCCACGGTGGCGGCGGAGGCGGACTCGAGCGCGAGGAGCTCCCGGTCCCTGGCGAATCCCTCGGCGGCGTCGGCATAGCGGCCGGTATGGAGCTCGACCGCCGTCACGGCGAGGGCGGCGGACGCCTCGACTTGGCGGTGGTCCGGATCGATGAACAGGGCCGTCTCGATGCCCGCGTCGCGGAATTGCTTCACCGCTTCGGCGACCCGATCGCGATGGCCCGCCACATCCAGGCCTCCTTCCGTCGTCAGCTCCTCGCGACGTTCGGGGACGAACGTGACCTGGTCCGGCCGCATCGCCAGGGCGATCGCAACCATCTCCGGATCGACGGCCAGCTCGAAATTGAGACGGACCTGGACGGTCTCCCGCAGGACGCGAAGGTCGCGTTCCTGGATATGCCTCCGGTCCTCCCGAAGATGCACGGTGATCCCGTCGGCACCGCCGAGTTCGGCGAGGACGGCCCCCCAGACGGGGTCGGGTTCGGCACCGCCCCGGGCCTGCCTCAATGTGGCTATATGATCGATGTTGACACCCAGTCGCGCCATGGTGGCCGCTCTCCGACCTGCTGTTCTCGATGAATTGATCGCTAAAGTTTCTCGCCGACTCGCCGGGGCGGTTGACCCTCCGCCGCGGCCCGGTTGACCGGCCGGAGCGGCGATTTGGCCAGGACGAACGTACGCTCGGGACCGACGGCGAATGCTACTCGCCCCTTGCGGTTGGGGCCTGCGCCGTCGACGGTCACGATCCGCCCCAGGCCATACTCCGGATGGAGGACCGAGACCCCGGGCCTGAGCGCATCCAGATCGACCGCGGAGGACCCGGTGGCGGCACCCAGCGTACCTCGAGCGGCCTCGAGCGCCGCGGCGGTCGTCAGGCGGAACTGCGGTGGCAGGGCAGCCGATCTCGGCTCCGGACGGCTGGCCGGCCAGGAGGATCCGCCCGAACGCGGACGGGTGTCGAAGTAGCCGACCCCCGACAGGTCGCGGAAGACCATCGGTTCCTCCGGCAACTCGGCCAGGAAGCGAGAGGGGAGCGTCGCCTGCTGCTGGCCGCGGAACGATCGGACGCAGCACCGGCTCAGGTAGAGTTCACGGCGCGCCCGGGTAATCCCGACGAACAGGAGCCGGCGTTCCTCCTCCAGCTCGCTGACGCTCTCGTTGGCGCGGGAGTGGGGCAATAGCCCCTCTTCGAGCGCCACGATGAAGATCACCGGAAACTCCAGGCCTTTGGCCGCATGCAAGGTCATCAGCGTGACCGCCCCTGTATCCTGTTCCCATCGATCGATGGGAGATGCGAGCGTGATCTCGGCCAAGAAATCCTGGATGGACGCGCCCGGGTGGTCCTGGTCGAATTCGCGGGCCGCCGTGATGAGTTCGTCGAGGTTGGCCAGGCGGTCGTCCCCGTTGTTTCCCGCCTCGGCGGCCAGATGTTCGCGATAACGGGTCTCGATCAGGAGCTGGCGGATGACCTCTTCGGCGGACTTGTCGCGGAGAGCCGCGAGGTCGTCGATCATCTGCGCGAAGTTCTCGAAGGCGCGGCCGGCCTTCTCCTTGATCCCCGAGACCGACGAGGCCCGACGCGCCAGGGCCAGCAGCGGGACACCGCGCTCGCGGGCCGCGGCCGACAGGTTGTCGACCGATGTCTTACCCAGCCCTCGCGGAGGGACGTTGACCACCCGCGCGAAGGCCAGATCGTCCTTGGGATTGACGATGAGGTTCAGGTATGCCAGGACGTCCTTGACTTCCAGACGCTCGTAGAAGGCGACGCCACCCACGATCTGGTAGGGGATGCGGGCCGCCCGGAAGGCCTGCTCGAAGGGGCGAGTCAGGGCCGTCATCCGGCAGAACACGGCGATATCGGAATAACCGTATTCCCCGTCGCGGACCAGGCCGGCGATGCAGCCGGCGACGCCCTCGGCCTCATCGCTCTCGCGGGGGAACATGGTCAGCTCGACCGGCGCGCCTTGCGGATTCTCGGTGAGGAGCGATTTCGCCTTGCGCTTCAGGTTATTGCGGATCAGGTGGTCGGCCACGCTGAGGATGTTCTTGGTACTGCGGTAGTTACGCTCGAGGGTCACGACCCGGCAGCCGGGATAATCGCGCTCGAATTCCAGGATATTCGAGAGATTCGCGCCGCGCCACCCGTAGATCGATTGGTCGGGATCGCCCGTGACGCAGATGTTGGGATAGTCCACCGACAGGGCGCGGACGATCGCGTACTGGGCCAGGTTGGTGTCCTGGTACTCATCGACGAGCACATACTTGTAGCGGCGATCGAGTTCGGCGCGGACGTCCTTATGCTCCTTGAGGATCGCCACGATGTGGACGAGCAAGTCGTCGAAGTCGACGGCCGAGGCCTCCTTCAGCCGGGTCTCGTAAGCCTGGTAGACCTGGGCCATGAGGGCGTCCTTGCGGTCGACAGCCCGGCGCTTCCAGGCGTCGGGATTGACCAGATCGTTTTTGGCCCGGCTTATGGCCGATTCGATCCGCTCGGGCGTCTAGCCGGGAACATCCCAGCCGACCTGGTCCATGACGTCCTTGACGGCCTTGTGGCGGTCGGTCTGATCGTAGATGGAAAATCCGGCGTCGATGCCGACCAGCGGGGCATACTTGCGAAGCAGGCGGGCGCAGAACCCGTGGAACGTGCCGACCCAGACGCGAGAGCGGGGCACGAGCGCTTCGATGCGCTCGCGCATCTCGCCGGCCGCCTTGTTGGTGAATGTCAGGGCCAGGACCGATTCGGACGGGATGCCGCCCCGGATCAGTGAGGCGACCCGTCGGGTGATGACCCTGGTCTTGCCCGAACCGGCACCGGCGAGCACCAGCAACGGGCCGTCGACATGGGTCACGGCTTCGCATTGCGCGGCCGTCAGATCTGCGAGCAAGTCCATCAGTAAATCTACCCTGGGACATCGAGCACGGCCCGAGGCCCTGGATGTCGGCACCGGGGTCGCTTTGGCGTGTAACCGTCCACAACAGTATAGCCGCGCAATGGGTCGACCGCGATGCGACTTCCGAACCAGTCAATGTGGCGAGTCCGCCCTCGAGCCCGACGCGCGTCTTGGAACCGGGGCGGGCGGCGATTAGACTGAACCGAAGTCAGGACGCGTCGACGCGGCGCCGGGTCGTGTCGATTCCGCCCGTCGCGCGGAGAAGGGCTTGCGATGGAAATCCTGGGAATCGGCACCGACATCATCGAGTGCCCGAGAATCGGCAAGATGATCGAGCAGCACGGGGAGTTATTCCTCCGCCGCGTCTACACCGAGCGCGAGATTCGATACTGCCAGGCACGGAAGCATGCCATCGAGCACTTCGCCGGCCGATGGGCCGCCAAGGAAGCGATCCTCAAGGCGATGGGGACGGGACGGAGCCACGGCATCGCCTGGACTCACATCGAGGTCCGCAACGACCAGGACGGACGGCCGCAAGTCATGGTCTGCGGCGCGGCCCGCGAGGTCGCGCGAGAGCGAGGCATCGGCGAGATCCTGGTATCGATCTCGCATTGCCGCACCTATGCCACCGCCTACGCCCTGGCACTCGTCCGGCCGGAACCCGCCGCAAAACCCCCGGCACCGATCCCACCGGCCTGATACGCGTCTCAGAGGCCTACGGCGGCAAAGGCGAGTGATTCCGCCTCACCCCCCCACGACCTCCGTGATCTTCGCGAGGGTCTCCTCATCGGGCTGTCGGGTCCCCTTGCACTTGGGGTAATTCCCGCAGCCGAGGAAGAAGCCGCGACGACTCCGGCGGACGAGCATCGGACCGCCGCACTTCTCACAGGTCTCCTCGATCGGGATCGACTTCAGGTCGACGCCCCCCTCCGCCGGGGCGGGAGCGGCCTGCTCGGCCACTTGGTCCTTGAGTTCGTCGGGCATGGGGGATGTCCCCCGGCACTTCGGGTAGTTGCTGCAGCCGAGGAAGGAGCCGCGGCGGCCGCGCTTCACCACCATCCCCGCGCCGCACTTCGAGCAGGTCACGTCGACCTTCAACGGCTGGATCGGCTTGCCGTTCTCGTCGACTGGCAGGAGGTTGCGGCACTTGGGATAGCCCGTGCAGCCCAGGAACGGCCCCCGCGGGCCCTGGCGCATCGCCATGGGCTTTCCGCACTTCTCGCAGGTGTACTCGGTCTCGACCACCGAGGGGACGGGGTTGCCTTCGGGATCGATATTGAACGATTCCCTGCAATCGGGATAGCCCGAGCACGAGAGGAACTTCTCGCCCCGCTTGTTCTCGCGGATCATCAGCGGCTTGCCGCACTTGGGGCAGGCGTGCGCGCTCTCGACGGCCTCGGCGCGGGGGGCACCGCCCAGCGGCCGGGTCGCCTTGCACTCGGGGTATTTCTTGCAGCCCAGGAATTGCCCCGTCCTGCCGAACTTCATCACCATCGGCGAGCCGCAGACGTGGCAGATCTCGTCGGTGGCGATCTCGACCCGCTGCGCCTGTTCCTCGGCCGTCTTGAGCGAATCCTGGAACGGGTAATAGAACTCGTCGAGCACCTTGACCATGTCTTCCTTGGCCGAGGCGATCCCGTCGAGCTCGTCCTCCATGTGCGCGGTGAATTTCAGGTCGAGGATCTTGGGGAATCGCTCGACCAGGAAATCGGTCACGACCATGCCCAGGTCCGTGGCGTGGAACCGCCGCTCCTTCTGTTCGACGTATTTGCGATCCTGGATCGTCTGGATGATCGGCGCGTAGGTACTGGGCCGGCCGATGGCCTCCTTCTCGAGGGCCTTGATCAGGGTCGCCTCGCTGTAACGCGGGGGCGGCTGGGTGAAGTGCTGGGTCGCGTCGAGGGCGTGCAGGTCGAGGGCCTGGTCGACGCTCAGCGACGGCAGCAACTCGTCCTCCATCTTGCCGCCCGGCGGCCAGACGCGCCGATGGCCGTCGAATTTGAGGATCTTCCCCTGCGCCTTGAAGACGCCGGCACCCGCGGCGATCGCCACGTCGGTCACCGTGAAGACGGCCGGGGCCATCTGGCTGGCGACGAACCGGGCGTAGATGAGCTGGTAGAGTCGGTACTGATCGTGCGTCAGGTGTTCCCGGATGCGTTCCGGGGTGAAGTTCAGCTCGGTGGGGCGGATGGCCTCGTGGGCCTCCTGGGCCAGGCGGCCGGCCGCGTAACGGATCGGCTTGGCAGGCAAGTAGCGATCGCCGTAATCGGCCTGAATTTTCTCCCGGAGGGCCTTCATCGCCTCATCGGACACGCGGAGGCTGTCGGTCCTCATGTAGGTGATCAGGCCCACGGGACCGGTCCCGTCGACGTCGATCCCCTCGTAGAGTTCCTGGGCGATCTTCATGGTCCGCTTGCCTGCAAACCGCAGTCGGATCGCGCCTTGCTGCTGGAGCGTGCTGGTCTTGAACGGAGGGTCAGCCTTGTCCAGCTTCTCCGTCTCGTCCACCTTGGAGATGACATAAGGGACCGACTCCAGGGCCGCATGGACGGCGTGGGCCTCGGCCTCCGTTTTGGCCTCGAACTTAGCGCCGTTATACTCGGCCAGGAGCGCACGGAACCGGGCGGACTCCTCGGCCGATCCGGCCGGGCTCACGGTCGCCGTGAGCTTCCAGTATTCCTCGGTGACGAACGCGCGGATATCCCGCTCACGGTCGACGATCAGCCGGACCGCGACCGACTGGACGCGTCCGGCACTCAGGTTTCGTGCGACCTTCTTCCAAAGGAGCGGGCTGAGCTGATAGCCCACGAACCGGTCGAGGAACCGACGAGCCTGTTGTGCGTTGACCATGTCCATATTGATCGGGGCCGTGTGCGTGAACGCATCCTTGACGGCCCGCTCGGTGATCTCGTGGAACGTGACCCGACGCACGTGCTCGTCGTCGAGCTCGAGTGCTTGCTGCAAATGCCAGGCGATGGCCTCCCCCTCGCGGTCGGGGTCGGTCGCCAGATAGACCATCTCTGCCCTCGACGCGGCACGCTTCAGCTCGCCGATCGTATCCTTCTTGGCCGGCACGACTTCATAGGAAGGCGCGTAACCCTGCTTCACGTCCAGTCCGAGCTTTCGCTTCGGCAGGTCGCGTACGTGGCCCATGCTGGCCTTGACGACATAGTTGGAGCCGAGAAACTTGTTGATCGACTTGGCCTTCTTCGGGCTCTCGACGATTACCAAGGCCGGCCCCGTGCCGTTGCCCGACGGCTCGACGGCGTCGGCCGTCTTACGGCGCGTTGCACCGCCTTTTGTCGAGGCCGATGGCTTCTTCGCAGGCTTGTCGGTGGAGGCGGCCGGCTTCTTCCTGGACTTCCCGGTTGATGCCTCGGACTGCGATCCTAGATCCGCGGTGGTCGATGGTTTGGACTTCTTAGCCACGATGCAATCCTACCTATCATGTTCCGTGATGGCTGCTTAGGTCGATCCCCTTCGACGCCTGCAAACGGGGTCGAAGTACGATTGAGATTGTCCCGCGTCCCATTCCTGGTACGATGAAATCGAGGCCGCCGCGGTTCAGACCCCACATTCCTATCCATTAGCGGCATAAGCTAGGGTACCGGGGCCTGTCAAGGGGGGGCATCCGAAACGACCCCGCGGTTGGTCGAACTCATCCGGCCCGGTTCCGGTGGCGGACCCCCCGATTGGCATCGATCGAAACTCGAGGAACTCCATGTCGTTTGAGGTCTTTCGCCGACATCAGAAGAAGCTGCTCGCGGTCTTCGCGATCCTGGCGATGTTCGGCTTCGTGTTATCGGACAGCCTCCCGAAACTGCTGAGCTCCAGCAACGCGGGGCGGGACAGGCCGGTCGTCACTCTTTATGATAGGGTCGTCTATCAGAGCGACCTCGACGCGATGGCGGTGCAACGGAGCAATGCCAATCAGTTCTTCTCCCAGTTGACGTACCGCCCGGCCCCGTTCGGCGGCCTGAAGACGCGCGACATGGTCGATGCCCTGATCCTCCAGCACGAGGCGGATCGCCTCGGTATCCCGACCGGGCCCGAGATCGGCCGCGACTTGCTGAAGCAGGTCACCCAGGGCCAGATGAACCGCGACCTTTTCGAAGAGTTGCTGGCCCGCTCCAATACCCGGGTCAGCGGCGACCAGATGCTTTCCGATCTCGCCAACCAGGTCCGCCTGATGAAGGTCCGCGGGTTGATCGGCGGCCCCATGGTCACGCCGTTCGACGTCTTCCGGGCCTACCGCGATCAGAGAGAGACGGTCGCCGCCAAGCTCGTCGAGGTCCCGGTCGAGAAGTTCCTGGCCCAGGTCCCCGAGCCCACGGCGCAGGAGATCCAGGCGTATTACGATCAGTACAAGGATGTCCTCCCCGCACCCGATCAGGCGACCCCCGGATTCAAGGTCCCGCGACAGATCCAGGTCGAGATCCTCTCGATCGACGGGAATGCCCTGGCCCGAGGCATCAAGGACAAGCTGAGCGAGCAGGAACTCCGAGCGGCGTACGAGAATCGCAAGAGCGAATTCGAGCAACGCAGCAATCCCGAGCGAGGCGACCTGCCCACGGACCTCTTTGCCGGACAGCCCGAGCTGACGCCGACCCCGATTAGTCCTTTCGATGAGGTCCGCTCCATCCTGGCCGCCACCCTCGCCGAGGAGAAGGCCCAGAACACGATCATCGAGAAGTTTGGCAAGATCAAGGACGAGATCCTGATCCCGTTCGCCGACCAGTATCAGACCGCGCTCATGGATAACGAGGAGGCCGCCAAGCAGGGGAGCAAGACGAGGGTCCCCTTGCCCGAGCCATCGGACCTCAAGGAGGTTGCCAAGAAGGAGGGTCTCGGCTACGACCTGTCGCCGATGCTGTCCCTCGAAGAAGCCGAGCGTTACGGGCAGATCTCGGGCGCCGAGGTCGGGGTGGCAAGGCTGAGCGGAGGCCGGAAGTTCGTCGACGAATTCTTCGACCCCAAGACGAGCCTCTTCGAGCCGGAGGAGCTGTCCGACCTGCTGGGCACTCGATACCTCGCCCGAAAGATCAAGGACGTGGCGCCCCGAATCCCGTCGCTTGATGAGGTGCGCAATCAGGTCTCGCTGGCCTGGAAGATGAGCAAGGCACGCCCGCTCGCCCATAAGGCCGCCGACGCCCTCGCCGAGCGGCTCAAAAAGAAGGGGGGCTCGATCGCGGAGAAGACCGTCGACGGGTACCGGGTCCTGACCATCCCGCCGATCCCGCGTCGCCAGGGGTCCATGCTCCCGGGCCGGTTCGACATGGAGCAAGTCGACGACTCGCCGATCCCCGAGGTCGAACAGGCCGGCCCTGCGTTCCGCGAGGCTTACTTCTCGCTTCAGAACGGCTCGGTCGCGGTCGCTCCCAATCTGCCCGAGGCCGTCTTTTACGTGATGGCACTCGATCGGCGCGACCCGGCCACCTTCGCCGCGCTCTACGCGCCCAATGGCGACGAATTTCGGTACAAGATGATGGCGCGTCAGCAGGCCGAACGCGATCTCATGGACCACTGGATGGGATGGCTGCGACATGATGCCGGACTCAAGGATGACTGGGTGCCCGCGGACGAGGCCAAGGGCGATTCGTCCAGGAGAGCTGGGTAATCCGCTTCTGATCTTACAAACAAGAAACAGCGACGCACTCGATCCTGACACCCCGGCATTCCGGGGACGGGATCTCATCCGCTCAGGACGCTTTGCGGACAACCGTATGTCCCGTGGCCGGTCGGCGTACAATCCGATCGGCCCGAGCGGGACCGGGTCTGGCCGTTGCGCTGGTTTGCACTCTTCGGCGCCTTCTTCCGAGGTCCCTCATCTCCGATCGTCAATGGGGGAAACGAGTTGAGACCGAGCCCCCAGGGTGGTTGGTCCGTTCGCACGCGGCATTTTCCCCGATTGCCGACCCGTTCCGGAGATGAGCCGACCTCACGGATCGGTCCTGGACCGGCTTGGCGGGAAACGGTCACACATCATTCCCCTATATAGAGAATGCCGCCACTTTCAAAAAACATGAACGCATCCCACGCGGATTTCGGCTGAAAGCCGAGCTAACTCTCAGTGGCGGCGGCTTTTGAGAAAATCCGAGTTTTTGAGTTTTTGCGCGCAGGCTCCCCGTCCGGACTTGAAGAAAAAGGGGGGCGCGGAGGGCATACTGAGAGGCTGTCCGGGAAGTCCGGGGTCAAATGGCGTAACTACCTGGGACGTAAATGGTTGTGGCGACCCGCGACCCTTTCGCCTCAAATTGTGTCGCAGCAAGAGTTTACGACGATTTCCTAGCCCTT
>JBKQHM010000348.1:0-12957 GCA_052148775.1 Isosphaeraceae bacterium
CACTCAGACCCAGAGCTCCGGCCTCTTCGCGCAGCAGACTGCCAAGAGCATCGCCGCGGTGACCGACGGGACATCCAACTCCGTGGCGTTCTCGGAGCGGTTGGTAGGTAGTCCTGCCCAGGCCGACCACTTCCCCGGCAATGGGATGGACAACGTCAGTGCCGGATCGGGTCTTTGGTGGGCGTTAGACGCCCAGAGCAATCTTCCTGCCTTTCAGGTCTCGCTGAACGCGTGCAACGCGGCCTGGCAGGCGAACATCAATACCTCGTCGTGCTATAACTCCGCCGGAGAATACTGGGCTTGGGGTGCTCCCGGCATGACCCTGTTCAACACCCTCGTGCCCCCGGGCTCGACTCAGTATCCCTGGAACTCTTGCCGCACGGGCTGTGGCGGATGCGGAACGGACTCTTCGAACATCGTCAATGCCACCAGCCGGCACCCCGGCGGTTGCAACGTCACGATGGCCGATGGCAGCGTGCGGTTCGTGAAGTCATCGGTCAACATGCAGACCTGGATGCAATTGGGGACCATCGATAACGGCGAGGTCGTCAGTAGCGATTCCTATTGATCCTCCAGGTCGCCTGATCGCGCAGACGCCAGCGAGAACCGCGGCGTTCCAACGAGTCGATCCGGGGAGCAATCCGAGCCTCCGGATCGACTCGTCCTGTTATTGATGACCCCGGTTGAACGACGACTTCATTCGACGTGAGTCCTGATTTCTCGACGGTCCGCCCCCTGGTAAGGGGCGATTGGCCCGAGACGATCCCGATGGCCCGACTCGCGGCTCGACAAGCCTCGCCGCTCCGGCGGCGGCCCGAAGACTTCTGATCCGGTTGCGAGATGGGCGTGCTCATGCCGACGAACAGTCCGATGGCGCTCTCCGAGGAGTTCGGCACGGCCGCCTCGCCGGCACTGGGCCCCCGCGCGCTCCGCCCCCATCATGTCCTGTTCCTGTCGCTCTGGTGCGGCCTGGTCGCCGGGCCGCTCGAAGTCGGGGCCATCGTCCTGCGCAAGCACACGGTGGACACCATCGGGTTCTACTGGATGAGCCGCCATTTCGTCTGGCTGACCCCCTCGACGAGCCTCCTCATCTTCCTCGTGCTCGCCCCGATCCTGGCGCTAGTGACCCTGGTCTGGCCCCGTCGCGGCGGCGGGCTCTCCGCCCGGCTGCTCTGTACCCTGACCCTGCTCCCCCTCTTCTGGACGGTCTTTCCGCGAATCTACGGCCTGGCCGGGTTCATCCTGGTGCTGGGGATCGCCATACGGCTGGTCCCGGTGCTCGAGCGGCACGCCTCGGGATTCCGCCGGTGCGTCGGGCGGAGCTTCCCGGTCCTGGCGGGGCTCATCCCGCTGCTGGCGGCTTCGGTCTGGACTGGAGATCGGCTCGAGGAATGGCGCGAGGCGTCGCGGCCCCTGCCGGCACCGGGTTCTCCCAACGTACTGTTGATCGTCCTGGACACCGTGGCCGCCGACCATTTGAGCCTCCACGGATACAACCGCCCGACCTGCCCTACCCTCGAGGGGCTGGCGCGGCGCGGTATTCGCTTCGAACGCGCTCAGGCCACCTCCTCCTGGACACTGCCCTCTCACGCCAGCTTCTTCACGGGACGTTGGCCCCACGAGCTCTCCGCCGGCTGGTTCACTCCGCTCGACGCGACGTATCCCACGCTGGCGAGGTATCTCGCGTCCCGCGGCTATGCCACGGCCGGGTTCGTCGCAAACCTGCCCTATTGCGGCGCCGACACCGGGTTGGAACGCGGCTTCGCGCACTACCAGGACTACGTCTTCCCGGGGCTCAGCGCCTTCAGGCCCGCGGCGCTGGTCGGCCGGCCGGTCGATGGCTTGCTGGCGATCCATCATCTCTTGTGGCAGTACGTGGGGCTGGACATCGGCTCCGAGTGGCTCCAGCTCTTCTATGCGGGGAATCGCAAGCCCGCGACGGCCGTCAATCGCGAGTTTCTCGACTGGCTGTCGAGCCGCCGGCAGCCCGAGCGGCCGTTCTTCGCCTTCCTGAACTTCATCGATGCCCACTATCCGTACAAGCTCCCGGACGACGGCGTTTCTCGTTTCGGCGGGAAGCCGCGCAGCGAACACGAGAAGGACCTGATTGATACCTGGCAGTCCCTGGACAAGTCCCGACTCTCCGCCGGCGACGTGGCGTTCGCCCGCACCGCTTACGACGACTGCATCGCGGACCTCGACGAGCAGCTAGGCTGTCTGATCGATCGATTGGAGCGGCGCGGCATCCTCGAGCGAACCTGGCTGATCGTCACATCGGACCACGGTGAGAGCTTCGGCGAACCGCACAGCGACTTCGGACATGGGACGAGCCTCTATCAGCCCCAGCTCCATGTCCCGCTGATCATCGTTCCTCCGGCCGCGGGCGGACGTGACGGCGGGAGCCCGGCGCCGCGGGTCGTCCCCGGGACGGTGAGCCTCCGCGACTTGCCGGCGACGGTGGTCGACCTGGTGGATCTCGAGGCCGATGCACCGTTCCTCGGTGCATCGCTGGCCCGACTCTGGGGCCAGCCCGATTCGGGCGACCCCGCCGAGCCCGGAGCCTCAGGGCCGTCGCCGGCGCTTTCCGAGGTGGTCCCGACCGACACCCTGGGCCCGGCGTCGGAGAGTCTGAGCAAGGACCGATCCGTCTGGGGGTCGCTGGCCGAAGGGAATTCGGTCTACGTCCGAGCGTATTATCGAGGTAACGTCTTCGAGGAATTGTTCGATCTCGCCGCCGATCCCCGCGAATTGCTCAACCTCGCCGAAGATCCGGCCCATCGGACCCTCCTCGAACGGATGCGGGCGACGCTGGATCGTTTGACCGCCGGGCCGCTCACGGTCCGACGATTCCGGCCATGAGACTCCGGGGAGATGACTTATCGGCAGGGCCGGACTGTCGCACAAGCTGGTCTGCGAGAGCCTGCGTCTCCTGGTCATCGGTCGGTAGGCCGAAGGCGTCGAGAAAAGTGCGACACCTCCACGACCCCCTTCCACGGAGGAGTGGGGACGGCATCGTCCACTTTCCCCCACGAGCAGGCTGGTTCGGGGAGGCGTTTCTATGGGTCGATCAGATCGTCGAGGCCGGCCGCGATCTCTGGTTCACGCCCGGCTGAGATCGTGGAGCCACGATCTCCCAACCGCCAGTCGATCGCGGTCACCCTCGCCGTTCGATTCTCTCGGCCCGCGAAGCGAACCTGTCCCCTTGCGGAAGGCAGTGATTTCGGATCATCCTGGCATGGTATGGCGCGTGGCGTAGCGAGGGTTCGTGGCATCCGGGAGGGCTTCCATGACGAGGTCGGCGAAAAGCATCGCGTCAGGATGCGGCTGGGCGATCGGCGTGGGCATGGCGGCGCTGGCACTGGCCCAGGCACCGCCGGGCAGCCCGGACGTGCCGACGATCGCGTTCCGCGACATCTTGATCACCGATATATTGGGGCATGTCGCGCAGCTAGGATTGATCCAGATGGAGCTCGTCCAGCAAGAGCTGAAGATGACTGACGCCCAGAAGAAGGAACAGGCGGCGATCCTCGAGGGCCTCCCTCAGAGACTGTTGCAGGCGCACTCCAAGGGCGCGAGGGCCTTCATCGACATGATCAAGGATTCCGAGGCGAAGACCCTGGCGAACCTCAAACCGGATCAGCGCGAGCGCCTGGAACAGATCAAGTTTCAAGTCGATGGCCCCGATGCCTTCACTCCTCGTGGCGGCGAGCTAAACGCCAGCGAGCCGAACCTTCCCGAGCGGCTCAAGATGTCCGAAGACCAGGTCCGGCAGGTGCGGGCCATTGTCAAGGAGGGTAAGGCACAGATCGAGGAGGCGGCGACCTTCGCGATCCCCCTGGACCCCGACGACCGCCTGCCGACCATCGAATCAGTCTCCAAACTGATTGACGGACCGAAATTCCGGGCGGCCAAGCAGGCTGCCCGTGAGGCCGCCTATATCGCCCGCGCGCGCCTGATCCGACGCATCGAGGATGAGGTCCTGAACGGCGACCAGCGCGCGGCGTACCGGAAGCGGCTCGGCGGGCCGATCGACCTGGCAAGGCTGACCCCGAGGCAAGACGAGCGTTCCGACGACTTCGACGCGGTGACCGCGGCCTTGGGCATCGGCGGTCGCCAGAGCATCGACCCTGATTTCAATGCCAGGGTGGCCCGTCCGGCCTACGCCGACGCAGCCCCACACCCGCGCGTCATCTTCGACGAGGCACATCGCAACTGGTACAGCGCAGTCGGCTCGTTTTCGCCGTTCGCGAACTTGCTCAGCAACGACGGCTACCGGGTCATCCGCAACCGGGAGACGTACACCCGAGAGGTGCTCCGCACGGGTGATATCCTGATCATCGCCGACGCGGCGAGGGCCTCCGGGCCCAGGGGTAGCAAGCCGAAGCCGGAGTACACCGACGCCGAGTGCGACGCCATTCGCGACTGGGTCAAGAATGGTGGTGCTCTCCTGCTCATCATCGACGCTCCTCGAAGCGGCGGTGCCGCCGAGAACCTCGCCAGGCGGTTCGGAGTGGACTTGAGCAATCGCTTGACCTCCGACCCGGTGAATTCGGTAAAGCGGAACAGCACTTGGCTGATCCTCAGCCGCCAAAACCAGCTTCTGCGCGACCATCCGATCACGCGGGGCCGCGATGTCTCGGAGCGGCTCGACCGCATCCAGACCTTCGACGGCACGTCGCTCAAGGGTCCGGAAGGCAGCATCCCGTTCCTCAAGCTGGGCGCTACAGCCGTCGATCGTGTGGGCCGCTCCAACGATCGCGTCCCGGCCTCGGGCCGCGCCCAGGGCCTGGCGTTCAGGTTCGGCCAGGGCCGGGTCGTCGTCCTGGGCGGGGCCGGGGCGTTCACGGCAGAAATCCATGCCTGGGAGACCAAGATGGGTATGAATGTCCCGGGCATCGATAATCACCAGATGGCGCTCAACATCATGCACTGGCTCTCCGGACTCCTCGAGCCCCGCGAGGCCGCACTCAAGAAGGCTGGATAGCTGATGGACGCGGTCTTTCACGCAACGAGTCTCGCCGAAGCGGGGCGCGATCCACACGTCGGGCTCTTGAGCCCGGATCAGAAGCGGTCCTGGCCGTATCGATCAGCAATCGGTTAAGTTGATCAGTAGGGAGGAACCGCCGATGTCGACGATCACAATCGAGCTGCCGGATGATGTCGTGGCGGACGCGACGACGCCCGAGGAGTTTGATCGCGAGCTCCGCCTGGCAGCAGCCGTGTACTGGTATAGCCGCGGCCTCATCTCGCAGGGCAAGGGGGCCCGGATCGCGGGCCTGGATCGAACCGGATTCATCCTGGCACTCGGACGTGCGGGAGTCGATGCGATC
Organism: Isosphaeraceae bacterium; assembly: GCA_052148775.1. Taxonomy (GTDB): domain Bacteria; phylum Planctomycetota; class Planctomycetia; order Isosphaerales; family Isosphaeraceae; genus CAVZRC01. The sequence continues at coordinate 5,331 of JBKQHM010000348.1, forward strand.
CAGATCAGCGGCGAAGCGCTCGCGTCGGAGGTGGAGAATGCCCTTGAGGCGCGTCGTCAACGCCTCGCCGATCATCTTCCGCAATCGTGTGAACCTTATGGACGAGTTGGATGAGCCGGGCGTCATTGTTCTCGTCCCGGACGTCGTACTCACGGAAATCGGCGGCTCGGGGCCGAATGACCCTACGGCCATGGCCGTTCGATCAACCTCGTGGATCCAGATCGAGGCCCCTCCACCGATCCCGGAATCGGTGCGAGGCGCCTCTCCGAAGATCTGATCCGTCATGCCGTGAATCTTGCCGGAGAATGAGGCCACAGGGAGTGGCCCGTGGCGGGAAGGCCGTCAACACACGACATCCATCACCCGGTCAAGGCATCACCTCGAAGCCGGCGATGTTGATGAACCGTCCCCGGGATTCCGCCGGCCGGTCCTCCGCGATCGTGATCGTCAGCCGATGATCGCCCGCGGTCAGGCCATCCTTGCGCCATTCAAAAGGCTCGCCGCGACGAGGCGCATACTGGTCGACCCGGACGACTGGCAGGTCGTCGATGCGGACCTCGGCGATGCCGGCGTCGTCGAAGCGGAAGCCGATCCATCGGATGCCCGTGCCGTGGAATGCGAAGGTGGCCGAGTCGCCGGGCCGGTCGTCGAAGCGGAAGGCTTCCGACGCCCGCCAGCCCTCGCCCGAGAACCGCGCATCGCGATGCGAATGCCGGTTGGGGTCGAGATAGAGGGAATACGGCTCGCCTTGCTTGAACGCGTAGAACGGCCGGACGAGCAGGTCGGCGCCCGAGCGCGGGCGGTAGGTCAGCGGCTCGCCCGGGGAGGGGATGAGGGACCGTTCCAGGTCGGACTCGCCGAGCAGGCCGCCGGCGTTGGCCCCGTTGGAGCGGACCGCCATCGCCAACGGCCCGCGTATGAGGACCGCCGGGAATCGTGCCGGATCGTCGAGCGGCCGGATCGCGAACTTCGACGGCAGGCGGACCTCGACCCGGTCGCCGTCCCGCCAGGCGCGGCGGACCATCGCCCAGCCGTGGGAGTCGGTCGGCGCGTCGAGGGGCTTGCCGTTGACCATGACGCCCATCGGACCGGCCAGCCAGGCCGGAACCCGGAGCTTCAGTCCGAACGTCGACGATTGTTGCGACGGCAATGCGACGGCCAGATTGGTCGACTCGACCTCGGGGAATCGTGTGAGCTGGCGGACGACGATCGGGCCGGCCGGCCGATTCCAGACCACCGTCGAGGGTACGTAGAGGTTGACGTGAAGATCGTCGGGGCCGTGGAAGTATACCAGGTCGTGGAGGTCGGCCAGCGCCATCGGGCGGGTACCGGTGCAGCAGGACCAGCCGACGGAGTGGTTCCGCTTCTCGCCGCCCAGGGCGCTATAATCCGAGTAGTAGAAGACCAGGCCGTCGGATGACATCGGGATCGTCGCCGCGATCCCGTTATACGCCAGGCGCTCGACCCAATCGCCGTAGTGGGCATCGCCGGTGATCGTCATCAGGTACTTGCAGAGCTTGAACACGGCGAAGCAGCCGCACTGCGTCTCGAACGAGTTGTGCGTGTAATCGGTCTTCTTGCGCCAGGCGTCGCGGGGCAGGAGCTGTTCGTCGGGCCCGAAGCCGCCGGTGGCGAAGCACTGGTGGGCCAGCAGTTCGTCGTGGGCGTTGATGATCGTATCGAGGAATCGGCGGTCGCCGGTGTGCAGATACGCCTGGGCCGCGCCGCCCAGGGTGTTGACATGGCTATACGCGTGATAGACGCCGGTGCGGCGGCCGTCGCCGCGGTCGCCGAAGAGGTCGCCTTTCCGCGCGTAGATGTCCCAGTATTCGTCGTAATGCCAGACCCGGGCGAAGTCGCGATACCGAGCGTCGCCGGTCGCCCGGTGGGCACGGTAGAGGTTCTCGCTCAGGGTATACCACTCGGTGCCGCCGAAGGCGTAGGGGTTCGACCGGTCCAGGTTCTTGACGGCCCAGCCGTTGATCTTCGCGAGCGACTCCGCGGCCATCTTGCTGTTGCAGAACAGGACCATGTCGGCCAGGCCGCCGACCATCTTGTCGTAGATGTAATGCGGCGCATTCGGCTTGCGCGAGTAGTAGAAATAGCCGTCGGGCTCGATGCACTCGGCCCAGCCTTCGAGCAGCGACTCGGCCTTGGCGCGGCAGTCGGGATCTTCGGTCGCCGCGTGCAGCCTGGCCAGTCCCGAGAGCACCTGGCCGAAGACATGGAAGACGTCCGAGGAATACCAGCCGCCCAGGTCGGCCCCCGGCGCCGGCTTGCCCGCCCGGAGGCGAAACCCCTTGAGAAGGTCGTCATTCGGGATCCGCAAGTAATCCTCACGCGCGGCGTCGACCTGCCGGCGGAGCGGGCCGTCGTCGAGGCTCACGCCCCGGTAGCCGAACGGCTCGATGGCCAGCCGCACGGTGGTCGGGGACGATCCGACCGCGGCGGGACCAGCCGCCTGACCGGGGAGGGTCCAGAGTATCAACGCGATGATCGGCGTCGGCATCGATCCCTCCCGGCCCTGTGCAGGGCTGAGCTCGTCATCTCGGGACAGCATACGGACTGCGGTGTACGCTACCTGGACTTCGGCCCACTGTCCATGACCTTGATTGATCGGATGCGCTGGGTTGCCGCGGCGACCGGCGCGCGTCAGAATGAGGCGCGTGGGGACCATCATTCCCCGAGGTCCCCGGGGTCGTGCCGATTCCGGGTCGGGATGCGCTCCCGGCCGCGGGATTCCTCTCCAGACGAGAACAGGAGCAGCCATGAGCATGCGAACGGATCGGCGTCGTTTCTTGCAGACGACCGCGGCGGGCGGCGCGCTGGCGGGCCTGGGCGACCTGGGCTTCCTGTCGAGGCTCCGGCCGGTCTCGGCCGCCGGCCGGGCGCAGGGGCTCGCCTTCGCGTTCGGCAAGGGTCGAGTCGTCGTCCTCGGCGAGGCCGCGCAGATCGCCGGCGCGGGACGTCAGATGGGGATGAACGTCCCCGGCATCGATAACCGCCAGATGGCCCTCAACATCCTGCACTGGCTCTCGGGGCTGCTCGAACCTCGCGAGTCCGCGCTCAAGAAGGCCGGCTGATCGGTGCGGCGTGGCGGCTCAAGGCCGATCGGGAACTCTCCCGCCACGCGTTCCTCTCCACCCACGAAATGCGCCTGTTCCCTTGCGAAACGCGGGGGACTTCTCATCATGGCATTGTAGGGCGTGCGGCGAAGCAAGGGTGCGTACCATCGGAAAGGTTTCGATGATGAGAACGGCGAAAGCGATCGCGTCGGGGTTCGGCTGGGCGATCGGTGTGGGTGTGACGGCGCTCGCACTGGCCCAGCCACCGGCGGTCAGCCCGGATGTGCCAACCTTCGTGCTCTGCGGTAACGATTTCCGCTGGCGCCAGGTTGGCAGGTGGTCGTTGATTCGTGAGGAGCCCATCCAGCAAGAGTTGAAGCTGACCGACGCCCAGAAGAAGGACCACGCGGCGATCATCGAGCGGCATTCCCAGAGGCTCCAACAGCGTTCCAATGACTTCAATGATTTCAGGAGGGCCCTCGCCGCGTTCGCGCCGATAGTAAAGGAATCCGAGGCGGCGATCCTCGCGAAGCTGAATCCGGAGCAGCGCGAACGTGTGGACCAGATCCAGCTCCAGGTAGCCGGCCCGATCGCCTTCGCACCGATCGAAGGCGGCGTGGCGCTCTTTACCGAGCCGAACCTTCCCGGTCAGCTCAAGATGTCCGACGACCAGGTCCGGCGCGCGCGGACGATCGTCAAGGAGGGGGCACCGTTGATCGAGGCGGCGGCGACATTCCCGATCCCTATAGACCCAAAGGACACCTTGCCCAACCCGAGGTCTGTCACCAAAATACTCGAGGGCCCGGAATTCCAGGCGGCCAGCCAGGCGGCCAGGCAGGCCGCCCAGGCCGCCCGTGCCCGCTTGATCCGCCGCATCGAGGATGAGGTGCTGACCGCTGACCAGCGCGCGACGTATCGGAAGAAGATCGGCACGCCCTTCGACCTGGCCAGCCTGAACCGGCAGGAGGACAAGCGGAGGTCCGAAGGCGACCAGGTAAGCGCGGCCCTGGGCCTCGGCGATATCCTGGACCTCGATTTTGCCTACGAGATCAAGGTGGCCCACCCGGCCTACGCGGATGCGGACCGACATCCTCGCGTCCTTTGCGACGAGGCCCACCGCAACTGGTATAGTACGGCCGGCGAGTACCTACCCTTCACGCGCTTGCTCGCGACGGATGGCTACCAGGTGATCCGGAGCCGCGACCCATTGACTGGAGATCGGCTCGGCAAGTGCGATATCCTGATGATCGCCGACTGGAAGAGGGCCTCCCGCTACAGGGGCACCGTTCCCAAGGCTGAGTTGACCGACGCCGAGTGCGACGCCGTTTGCGACTGGGTGAAGCATGGCGGCGGCCTCTTGCTCATCACCGATGCTCCGCCGGGTAGCGGCAGCGCCGGAAACCTGGCCAGGCGGTTGGGAGTGGAGCTGAGCAATCGACTGACCACCGACCCGGCGAATTTCGAGAGGAACGAATCCCGGCTGGTCTTCAGCCGCGAGAAAGGACTGATCGGCGACCACCCGATTACCCGGGGGCGCGACGATTCCGAGCGCCTCGGTCGCGTACAGACCTTCGGCGGCCAGTCGCTCAAGGGTCCCGAAGGGAGCGTCGCGTTCCTCAGGCTGGCCGAGACGGCCGTCTATCGTGTGGATCCGTCCAACACGCGCGTCTCCGCTGCCGGACGCGCCCAGGGCCTGGCCTTCACATTCGGCGAGGGGCGGGTCGTCGTCCTCGGCGAGAGCACCGCGCTGACGGCCACTGTGAACACCTTCCTCGGCCCGCAACGACTGTTTCGATCCGGGATGAACGTCCCGGGCATCGATAATCAACAGATGGCGCTCAACATCATGCACTGGCTCTCCGGCCTGCTCGAGCCCCGCGAGGCCGCGACCAAGAAGGCCGGATAAGGGTAAGCACGGCCTCGGTGACGAGATCCTCACGATGCGACTCGCCCTGATCAGCGATATCCACGGGAACCTGGAGGCCCTGGAGGCGGTCCTCGATGACGTCCGCAACCAGGGGATCGACGAGGTCTTCTGCCTCGGCGACATTATCGGCCATGGCCCCAATCCGCGCGAGTGTATCGACCGGGTGATGGAGACCTGCAAAGTCACCCTGATGGGCAACCGCGACCAGTGGGACAGATCCGAGCCGGAAGGATACTCGATCAAGGCCGAGTACGCCATCTCCTGGACGAGGGAACAACTGGAGGATCCTGGCGATCGGCCCAACGGGCGCCGTCGGGCGTTCCTCGCGGCATTGCCCCGGACGCACCGGGTCGGTCCCGATCTGTTCGTCCACGGCTCGCCCCGAAACCCGCTAAGCGAATACGTCTTCCCCGAAGATATCTACAACCCTCGCAAGATGGATCGTTTGTTCCAGCTCGTGGACCGGTACTGTTTCCAGGGGCACACGCATGTCCACGGCATCTTCACCGACGATTTCCAGTTCTTCGCTCCCGACGAGCTCGGCGAGGAATACAAGCTCGGCGACGGAAAGCGTATGATCAATGTCGGCTCGGTCGGCCAGCCCCGCGACGGTGACCCCCGCGCCTGCTACCTGATCCTCGATGACGGCCCGGGTGGGGATGCCGATCATGGAGCGTTGGACCGGCCGGCACCGGCCCGTGCGGCGAAAGTCGCCTTCCGCCGCATCCCCTATGATTTCGACACCACGATCCGGAAGATCCGCGGCCTCCTGGACTGACCATGTCCGAACCCACGATGCGCCTCGCCTGGCTGACGGATCTCCACCTGAACTTCGTGGAGCCGGATTGCGTCGACGGGCTCTGCCGGCGGATTCGCGACGAGGGGGCCGACGCGGTGCTGATCTCCGGCGACATCGCCGAGGCCCCCGGCATCGAGCCGTACCTGGAGTATCTCGATCGCCAGATCGACCGGCCCATCTTCTTCGTCCTCGGCAACCACGACTTCTATCGCGGCGGCATCGAGCAGGTCCGCAGCCGAGTGGCCGCGCTCTGCGCGCGATCGCCGCGGCTCCGATGGCTGAACGGGGCGGGCGTGGTCGGCCTGACGGCCGAGTCCGGCCTGATCGGCCACGACGGCTGGGCCGACGGCCGACTCGGAGACTACGCCGGCTCCGACGTGTTTCTCAACGACTACCTGTTGATCGAGGAGCTGGCCCACATCAATCCCGCCGCGCGATTGGAGCGGCTCCACGCGCTGGGCGACGCGGCGGCCGAGCATTTCCGGCGCGTCCTACCCGAGGCGCTCGCGCGGTTCCGGAACGTGATCGCCGTGACGCACGTCCCGCCGTTCCGCGAGGCGTGCTGGCACCGCGGGCGGATCTCGGGCGACGACTGGCTGCCGCATTTCGCCTGCAAAGCCGTCGGCGACGCGATGGTGGACGTCATGTCGGCCCACCCGGACCGGGAGCTGCTCGTCCTCTGCGGGCATACGCATTCCGCGGGCGAGGCCCGGATCCTGCCGAATCTCCGGGTCCGCACCGGCGGCGCCGAGTACGGCCGTCCGGAGATCGCCGGGTGGATCGACCTAGACGGGGTCGGAGCACGACCGGTCTCGTTTCTGGCTTGACGTTTCCGTGATCTCGGGATCGGAGGAATGGCCATGCGACTGCGTCGACTCCGGTTCAGAATGACGTCCCTGATCTTCTCGGCGGTGTTCCTGATCTGGCTCTATGATCGTTCCATGCCGATCTCGGAATCCGAGGCAACCCGGCTGGCGGAAGACTTCATCGTCCGCAATGGCTACACGGACCTCCGCCCGGATCCCAAGATAGGGAAGCTGACACCCGAGCCCATCGTGTTGACCTCGAGCCCCGAAGAGGAACTCGAGTCCAGACATGATACGCTCGCGAGAAAGGCCGAGGGGGCGCCCCGCGGTGCCGACGGCTGGATGGTCTTCTTTCGATACAAGCACAGTACGCAGGATCCGGAAGCCCGAAGGTCCGTGTTCATGGATGGCCAGGGTCATCACATTCACATCATGCACCAGGACGCTTGGTAGTCTCGACGCGACTTCTGAAGGGTCCCGCCCTTGGTCCGCGTCTCGCTCCTCGGTGCCCGGCTCGAGGCTGAACTGGGCCGATTCTGGAGGGCGAGTGCGCCCCGGTCGAAAAATCGCGGGCCGCGATCGGGGAGAAACCTGGATAAAAACGTCCCCTTGGTTGCTTTATACAAGTGGAAGGCAACCAATCGCGGAGGGGGCGAGATCATGAGGCGAGATGTTAGCGGGGCTTCGCGGCTGTACCTCAAGGCGCTCTTCGAGTCGGGAGTGCCCTCCGGGCTGACCGACGGGCAGCTCCTGGAGCGGTTCGCTTCCTGCCGCGGCGAGGCCGCGGAGCTGGCCTTCGCGATCCTGGTCGAGCGACATGGCCCGATGGTCCTCCGCGCTTGCCGCGGCATCCTCCGCGACGACCACGAGGCGATGGACGCCTTCCAGGCGACGTTCCTGGTCCTGATCAGGAAGGGCCGTTCGCTCTGGGTCCGCGATTCGCTCGGCCCCTGGCTGCACCGGGTCGCCTGCCGGGCCGCGGGACGGGCCAGGGCCGATGCGGGTCGTCGGCGCGCGCTCGAGCGCCGCC
>JBKQHM010000349.1:0-8759 GCA_052148775.1 Isosphaeraceae bacterium
AGCAGGTCCGTCGGATACGGGCGCTCTCGCCGGTCGACATCCAGGCCGCCGACGATCCAGCCTGAATGGACGGCCGGATGACTGACTCCTCAGACTCCGACACGCCCCGGTCCTCCGTAAGCGTCGCATCGAGGTGATCCGGCCGTTCGACAGACCCTTGACCGGGGGCGTCGCGCACGCTTATCGTGCTGGCTAACCCCGTCCGTATCGCCAGTTCGATTCAATCTCCATGAAACGCAACCTCGTCCTACTCAGCCTCGCTCTGACCGCCTTCACGGCAACGTTCGCCGCCACCCGGCTCTGGAATGGGAAAACCTCGCTTCAGAGCCCTCCGGGCATGGTTTGGATTCGTGGCGGCGAGTTCACGATGGGCACGGACTCAGAGCAGGCCTGGCCCGAGGAGAAGCCGGCGCACCGAGTGAGGGTCGATGGCTTCTGGATGGATCAGACCGAGGTGACCAACACCCAGTTTCGCGCGTTCGTCGAGGCGACCGGCTATGTGACGACGGCCGAGAAGCCCCCGTCGCTCGAAGAGATCCTGAGCCAATCGCCGCCGGGAACGCCGCCTCCGCCGAAGGAGAAGCTCGTCCCCGGCTCCCTCGTGTTCACTCCGACGGCAGGGCCGGTCGACCTGCACGACTTCTCGCAATGGTGGGCCTGGACGCCCGGCGCTGACTGGCAGCATCCGGAAGGACCGGGGAGCACCATCGAGGGCCGGGACGATCATCCGGTCGTCCAGGTCTCGTGGGACGACGCGAATGCCTATGCAAACTGGGCCGGCAAGCGGCTTCCGACCGAGGCTGAGTGGGAGTTCGCCGCGCGCGGTGGGCTCGACGGCAAGCCCTATGTCTGGGGCGAACGGTCTCCCTCCGAGGCAAGTCCTCCCGCCAATATCTGGCAGGGCGAGTTCCCATACAGGAATACCGCCGAGGACGGCTTCATCAGGACTTCTCCGGTCAAGTCATTCCCAACGAATGGTTACGGCCTGTATGCGATGTCCGGGAATGTCTGGGAGTGGTGCGCCGACTGGTACGACCGAGGACTCTATCCTCGACGGGACGGCAACGAGGCTGTCGTCAATCCGATCGTGTCCGAACGCACCTCCGACCCGGCCGCTCCTTACTTGTTTCAGCGCGCCCAGCGTGGGGGCTCGTTCCTGTGCAATGACGGCTACTGTTCGCGGTATCGCCCCAGTGCCCGGCACGGGGGTAGTCCGGATACAGGCATGTCGCACGTCGGATTCCGCTGCGTGATGTCACGAGGCGGGTCGAGAAAGTCCTTGTAGGCTGGACGCAATCCGCCGATGGACCGAGGTTCGTCTCGGCGGATCGAGCCCACCCCGCAGGCCATTGACGAGGAGGACCAATGCTTCGAGGTACGCGACTCCAGATGTTGGCGGTCCTGGGCCTGGGTGCCCTTTCGGGGTACCTGGCCGGGTCGAACCAGACGAGTTTTTCCCCCGCCTTGCACGCGGGCCAGGGTCCACGCGAGGCCGTGCTCGCCTCGGATTCGCCGCAGGCCGCCGTACAACCCGGCCCGGCCGCGTGCTCGGACGGCGTGAGTAAGGCCGCGCCCCTGGCCATGACCGGCTCGAAAGCGGGAGGCGCCGGCGGGAGCGTTCAGGCATCGGGCAAGAAGCCGAACATCCTCGTCATCTTCGGCGACGACATCGGCCAGACGAACCTCAGCGCCTACTCCATGGGCCTGATGGGCTATCGCACGCCGAACATCGATCGGGTCGCGCGGGAGGGTCTGATCTTCACCGACTATTACGCCGAGCAGAGCTGCACCGCCGGCCGTTCCTCCTTCATCACCGGCCAGTGCACTTTCCGCACGGGGTTGAGCAAGGTGGGCGTCCCGGCGTCTCCGGTCGGATTGCGGAAGGAAGACCCGACCATCGCCGAGCTGCTCAAGCCGCTCGGTTATGCGACCGGACAGTTCGGCAAGAATCACCTCGGCGACCTGAATCAATTCCTGCCGACCGTCCACGGATTCGACGAGTTCTTCGGCAACCTTTACCACCTCAACGCCGAGGAGGAGCCCGAGCAACGGACCTATCCACGGAATCCGGAATTCAAGAGGATCTTTGGGCCCCGAGGGGTGCTTCGCTGCAAGGCCACGGCCCGCGACGATCCGACGGTCGATCCTCGATTCGGCCGCGTCGGCAAGCAGACCATCGAGGACACCGGCCCGCTCACCAAGAAGCGGATGGAGACGATCGACGACGAGACGTCCTCGGCCGCCATCGACTATATCAAGCGACAAAACGCGGCAGGCAAGCCCTTCTTCTGCTGGTTCAACAGCACCCGGATGCACCTCCGGACCCACGTCGCCCCCGAGCGTCGCAGCCCGCCGGGACTCACCGCGCGGACCGAGTATGCCGATGGCATGGTCGAGCACGACGGGCACGTCGGCCAGTTGCTCAAGACCCTCGACGACCTGAATATCGCCGATGACACGATCGTCATTTACACGACCGATAATGGCCCGCACATGAACTCCTGGCCGGACGGGGCCATGACGCCGTTCCGCAGCGAGAAGAACACGAACTGGGAAGGGGCTTTCCGGGTACCCTGCATGATCCGATGGCCGGGCAAGATCAAGCCTGGGTCGATCTCCAACGACATCGTCAGCGGTCATGACTGGCTGCCGACGTTGTTGGCCGCAGCCGGAGACCCCGCGATCAAGGAGGAGCTCCTCAAGGGACACGAAGCCGCCGGGAGGACGTTCAAGGTCCACCTGGATGGCTACAACCAGTTGCCATACTTGACCGGCGAAGTCGAGAAGAGCCCGCGGCAAGGTTTCTTCTACTTCAATGACGACGGCGATCTCGTCGCGCTGCGATATGAGAACTGGAAGGTCGTCTTCATGGAGCAGCGGGCCGTCGGGACCTTGAGGGTCTGGGCAGAGCCCTTCACCGCGTTGCGAGTCCCCAAGCTCTTCGACCTCCGGGCCGATCCCTTCGAGCGTGCCGACGTCACCTCCAACACCTATTACGACTGGTTCCTCTCCCAGCCATACCTGCTCTTCGGCGCTCAGGCGATCACGGAGAAGTTCCTCGCCACCTTCAAGGAATTCCCGCCGCGCCAGCGGGCGGCGAGTTTCACGATCGACCAGGCCATGGAGAAGATGAAGCAGGCGATCGGCCAGTAGGATGAGATGGGAGTGCCGCTCCTCCTGGCGGCATTTCGCCACCGCCGCATGCGGTCCGCGTCCCGCGGCCAGGACATCGCCAATCGGAGATCGATGAGACCAATGCCTACCCCTATCGATTCCAGGGCCCGACCTCTCGGCCGCGAAGGATGCCGAGGTCGGGTCCCTGTCGAACTCGACTTGCGGGGCCAACTGGAGGAGCGCCTCCGGTTCGAGCGATTGCTCACGGATCTGTCCGCGACCTTCATCAACGTGGCGGCGGACTCGGTCGATGCTCAGATCGAGCAGGCCCTGGAGCGACTCGTCGACTTCCTGGGAGTCGAGCGGAGCAGCTTGGGTCAAGTCTCCCAGGACAACAAGGATATCGCGGTCACTCACTCCTTCGTCGCCGCGGGGTATCCGCCGCTCCCCCCGTTGATCCTCGAAAAAGACCTCCCCTGGTTTACGGAACAAGTCCGGCGGGGAGAGCTGATGCGCTTCGATCGATTGCCGGAAGATGTCCCCGCGGGAGCCGTGAACGAGCGAGCGCACGCCATCAAGATGGGTTTGAAATCCCACCTGGCGATCCCCCTCAAGGCCGGTGGCATAGTCCTGGGCGCGCTCAGTTTCGGGGCGTTTCGCGATTTCCGGGCCTGGCCGGATGAGCTCGTCCAACGCCTGCGGACCGTCGGCGAGATCTTCGCCAACGCCCTGGCCCGGAAGCGGGCGGATCAGGACTTGCACGCCCGAGAAGAGTCACTTCGAACGACCAAGGACGAACTCCGGTTGCTGGCCGGGAGGCTCCTGCAGGCGCAAGAGGATGAGCGCCGCCGGATCGCCCGGGAGATGCACGACGACTGGACCCAGCGGCTGGCGGTCCTGGCCATCGACGCCGCGAGGCTGGAGACGCAGCTCGACCCGTCATCGAACAGCAGACGCCAGCTTCAGACGATGCGAGGGGAACTGGTGAGCCTCTCGGAGGACGTCCACGCCCTCTCGCGTCAGCTCCATCCCTCGATCCTCGACGACCTGGGACTCGCCGACGCCCTGCGCTCCGAGTGTGCCGGCGTTGCACGACGGGAGGGCGTCGCGGTCGCCTACGAGTCGGGCGACGACACCGGCGGCTTGCCGAATGATGCGGCACTCTGCGTGTACCGGGTTGCCCAGGAAGCCCTGCGAAACGTCGTCAAGCACGCCGGGACCCGGGAAGCCCGCGTGTCGCTCGTGAGGTCAGACCGCGAACTCATCCTGGTCGTCGCCGACCGAGGCGTCGGCTTCAACTCGGCGGCGGTGCGCTCGCGGGAGGGACTTGGGCTGTCCAGCATGGAGGAGCGAGTCCGCCTGGTTGGAGGGGAACTCTCCGTCGTCTCCGGGACGGGGCAAGGCACGACGGTCACGGTCCGCGTCCCAGTAGTCGGAATCCCGTCATGAAGAGACCACGAGTCTTGCTCGCCGACGACCATCGGATCCTGGCCGAGGGGGTAAGGGGCCTGCTGGAGCCGGAATTCGAGCTGGTAGGGATCGTTTCCGACGGCCGGGAGCTGGTCGAGGCCGCGAGGAAACTCCAGCCCGACGTGATCGTCGCCGACATCAGTATGCCCTTGCTGAACGGCATCGACGCTGTAGCCCGGATCCGCCAGGCGGGCGTGTCGAGCAGGGTGGTCTTCCTGACGATGCAACGCGATGTCTCCTACGCGCGGAGGGCGATGGAGGCCGGGGCATCCGGCTACGTCCTGAAACATTCCGCCCACGACGAACTGGTCAAGGCGATCCGAGAAGCACTCCGCGGTCAGACCTACGTGACACCGATGATCGCCGGGGAACTTCTCCGCTCGTATCGAGACGATGGCCCTAAACACCCGGAGACAGCCCGGCAATTGACGCCGCGCCAGCGGGAAGTCTTGCAGCTCTCCGCCGAGGGCCGGTCGGCCAAGGAGGTCGCGAGCCTCTTGCACATCTCCTCGAGGACCGCGGAATTTCACAGGGCCCGCGTCATGAAAGTGCTCGGAATACGGACCGCAACCGAGCTGGTCCAGTACGCCATCCGGAACGGCATCATCTCCCTCTGACGGGCCGTCCGCGCTGCGCGAAGCGCAATCCGGTTCCGGTAGTATTGCGAGTTGCGTCCCATCCCGCAGCCTCGCAAGATGATCGGAGAGTGTCCGGGGATCCGGAGTGGTTCCAGGTGCCGCTGTAATGCACATCTGATCTCCATGCGACGGTGCAGAGCGTGGGTTCTTCAACACCGACTGCACTTCTTCATCGCGGGCGTTTTCTCCGAGAACGGGATGGTCGATGAGCATTCAGCGAGCAAACCTTCGGGCGTTGATTGCCTCATGCAACGAAGGGCAGGGGGCCCGGCGGTGCCCGGAAGCCGGACGTCGTTACGAGACAGGACCGGTCGCACCATGAGGACAGGCTGCGTCCTCCTGGCCGATCGTCATCTTCCCTTGTTGCAGGGCGTCCACAGCCTGCTCGAATCCCGGTTCGCGGCGGTCGTGATGGTGGCCGACGAAGGTTCATTGCTCGAGACGATCGAGCGAATCGCCCCGGACCTCGTCATCGTCGACCTCTCGATGCCGGTACAGGAAGGGACAAATATCGCGCGGCGCTTGATGGACCATTTCCCTGCATTACGCTTGATCGCCCTCAGCATTCACGACGAGCTTACCGTTGCCGACCAGATTCGCGGCGCGGGCGTCGCGGGATTCGTTCTCAAGCGGAGCGCCGCCACGGACCTGATCCCGGCCGTCGAGGCCGTCCTTGGGGGTGGTTCGTTCGTCTCACCGGGCGTTCGGGAGTAGGCATGGACGCGACACCCTCGAAGGGGATCACAGACCTGTGATAGCGCGTACGATCCGAGAACAGCGAGGCATTCGCCTCGGTATCTGCCAAGGAGTGATAGAGATGAGACCGGTCTCCCTCTGGTTCGGTGTGGTGGCACTCGCGATCTGCCAGGGCTCGGGAGCCCAGGAGTTGGCCAGGGCGGGGAAGGGCCTTCAGGCGACCGCGACGACGGCGAGCACGGCCCACGTGGCCACGCAAACGACAGTCCCAGCCGAGGACGCCAGATCCATCGCAGCGCTGGCCGCGGCGTACGCGAAAGCCTTCAACTCCGGCGACGCCGCGGCGGCGGCCGGGACCTTCACCGAGGACGCCCTCATCGTCGACGAGATGGGCCACAGGACCGAAGGCCGCGAGCGCATCCAGGAGAGTCTGGCGGCGGCGTTCGCGCACAACCCCGGCAACCGGATGGCCATCGAGACTAAGGCCCTGCGCCTCCTTGGCCCCGACACGGCGCTCGAGGAGGGCCGGACGACGATCACGCCCGCCGGGGGCGGGACGCCGGAGACTACGCACTACACCGTCGTCCACGTCAAGCGCGGTGGCCGATGGCTCCAGTCGGCCGTCCACGACGAGCTGGCCCGGGACCTCACCCCCCACGAGCGCCTCCTGGAGCTCGAGTGGATGGTCGGGGACTGGATCAACGAGAGCCAGGATTCGGTGGTCCTAACCACCTGCAAATGGGCCGACGGCGGCAACTTCCTGGTCCGCGAATTCACCGTGAAGATGCAGGGCCAGCCGGTGCTCTCGGGCACGCAGCGGATCGGCTGGGACCCGACGCGCAACCAGTTCAAGACCTGGATCTTCGACACCGCAGGCGGCTTTGGCGACGGGTACTGGACTCAGATGGGGGATCGATGGGTGATCAAGGCCGAGGGCATACGACAGGACGGCCAGCACGCTTCCGTCACGAATATCATCACCCGTCTGGGTAAGGACCGGGCGCACTGGAAGTCGGTCGACCGGACCATCGGGGGCGCCGCGGTGCCCGGGTTCGACGAGTTCACGATCGTGCGCAAGCCTCCCGAGGCCGGCAAGTAAGGCCAGTCGTGCTTTCCCACACAATCTCCTTTCATCGAGGATCTTCATCATGAATCGCACCCTCACCAAGCTGGCCCTCGGCTCATTAATGGTCCTCCTCTCGCTCCCGACGGCCGTCGTCGCAGGTCGGGGCGGTGGTTACCGTGGTGGAGGCGGCGGTGGCGGCTATGGCGGCGGCAACCACGGCGGTGGAGAGATGGGCGGAGGCTCCATGGGCCACTCACCCTCATTCAGCCAGGCCCGCCGACCGTCGAGCCAATCGGGTTCCTACGGCAACCGCTCGCAATACGGCAGCCAGGGCTCCTCGAATCACAATGCCGGCGCCGCCACCGCAGGCGCGGGCTACGCCAACAACCAGGACTCCTCGAACCACAATGCCGGCGCCGCCGCCGCAGGCGCGGGCTACGCCAACCGCAACCAGGGCTCGGCCTACCCCAACGCGGGTGCCGCCGCCGCCGGCGCGGGCTATGCCAACAACCATAACGGCACGTGGAACGGCAACAATTATGCGGGCTGGGGAGCCACGGGATTGGGCACCGGTTACGCGAGCGGGGTCGGTGCCTGGGGCACGGGCTCGCCGATGTACGGCTGGGGCTATTCGGGCTATAGCAATCCCTACTCGGGCGGCCTTTCGGGCTCGGGCGGCGTCCCGCAGAACGCCGGTGTCCCGCAGACCGGCGCTTCGCAGCAAACCACCGCTACGGCGGGTTCCGACTACTCCCAGCCGATCAGCACGACAGCCCCGACGCCCGAGCCGGCCGTCGCCGCCCAGGCGGGCTCGGCCTACGACCAGGCCCGTGAGTCGTTCAAAGCCGGCGACTACGCCCAGGCCCTCCAGCTCGACCAGCAGGCACTCGCCCAGACGCCCAATGACACGACGATGCAGGAGTTCCTCGCCCTGGTGTATTTCGCCCAGGGCCAGTACCAGCAGGCCGCGGCCCCGCTGTACGCCGTCCTGTCCGTGAAACCCGGCTGGGACTGGACGACCCTGAGCGGGATGTACGCCGAGGTAGACACCTACACCCGCCAACTCCGAGCGCTGGAAGCCTCTGTCAAGGCAAGCCCGGATTCGGCCCAGGCCCACTTCTTGCTGGCCTACCACTACCTCACCCAGGGGCATGATCCGGAAGCCATCGCCCAGCTCAAGGACGTCGTGCGACTCCAGCCCGGCGACACGGTCTCGGCGCAGATCATCGCCGCGTTCCAGCCTTCCGGTGGCAGTCCACCGCCGCCCGCGGAATCGGCCCCGGGTGCCGTGCCGGCCGTCGAAGGCAGGCTCGCCGGGACATGGGCCGCCACCCCGGCCCAGGACGCGAAGATTGCCCTGACGATCCAGGATGACGGCACCTTTAGTTGGACCGCCACCGGCCCGGGCAAGCCGCCGATGAACATCACGGGAAAGTCGACCTTGGCAGGGGGCATCCTCACCCTAGCCGCCCAGGGAGGCCAGACCGGGGCCCTGGTCGGCCAGGTGGCGTGGAAAGACGCCGACGATTTCAGCTTCCGCCTCGTCGGCGGCCCGTCGAACGACCCGGGGTTGAAGTTCGCGCGCTAACTCGGGTAGACGCGAGGCGAAGGATGAAGGACCAATGGGACAAGATCGCACGAGCTATCACTTCGTTCGTCGAGAATCCCGTCACCAATTTGGTGAAGGGGATCGCGCTCATCTTCATCGGCCTATCCGAAGCCTCTCACACGTTTCGGGAAGACGTCGCGCAGGGGCATGTTCGCGTCGGTCATGG
>JBKQHM010000350.1:0-12723 GCA_052148775.1 Isosphaeraceae bacterium
GAGTTTTGACTCTCAGAATCGGTAGGTGCATCGACCTAGGGACGCCACGATCTCGTGTTTGGACGGGTCGAGCTGCACCCCCAGGTGTACGCCCGAATCGCCGATTATGAGAGTCAAAAACCATCAGGAATCCTATCCAGGCGCGTCATGGGCTGCTGCGGCGCGCCTCGAAGGCACCTCTGTCCGGCTGGCCCGACCGAACTGCACGGCGAGGCTCGCGGCGACCGCCAGGGCCAGGAGGTCGACCCCGAAGGCGCACCAGTATGGCGATCCGAGTGAGACCCGGCCGAGCAGCAAATTGGCACTCTCGTAGCTGACCATCCGCGCGAGCGTCTGCACGGAGGAGAGCGTGCCGAAGACGGCCCCCTGCTCGCTCTCCGGAGTGATCCGCGAGAGGAGCCCCGAGACCGACGGGCTCAACAGCCCCTGTCCTAGCCCCAACAAGAACATCGAGCCGGCGAGCTCGGGGATGTTGGCGGACATCGCCAGGCCAGCGAATCCGCCGGCCGCCAGGACGAGGCCGGCGACGATCAAACGCGCCTCGCCGAACCGGGGGACGAGGCGGCGGATCAGTCCGCCCTGCACGAGGGCCGACAAGAAACCCAGGCCGGCGAACGCGAAGGACGCCGAGCTCTCGTCCCAGCCGAAGTTCCCGTTCAGGTAGAGCGCGAACGTGCTCTCGAACGAGGCGAATCCCAGGACGCCGAGGAATCCGATGAGGACCAGCAGGCCGACCCGCGGCAGGCTGACCGTATCCACAATCCCGCGCCAGTTCACGACCCGCGCCTCCTTCCGCGCCGCACCCTCGCGCGGGAGCGACTCGGGTAGACGGGTCAGCACGAGCACCCAGGCCAGCGTGGAGAAGCCCGCCGCCACCAGGAACGGCAGGCGGAGCCGCAAGTCCTCGCCCAACGGCAGGCTGAGTATCAGGCCGCCCATCAGCGGGCCGAGCACGAACCCCATCCCGAACGCCATCCCGATCAGGCCCATGCCGCGAGCCCGATGCTCCGGCGGTGTCACGTCGGCCACGTACGCCTGGGCCACCAGGATATTACCCCCCGAGGCGCCGTCGAGCATCCGCGCCAGCAACATCACCCGGAAGTCGCGAGACAGGCCCAGGATCAGGAACGACAATGCGGTCCCGGCCTGGCTGAAGATCAGCAGCGGCCGACGCCCATAACGGTCGCTCAGCCGGCCCAGGATCGGGCCCGCCACCAACTGGCACATCGGGTAGGCCGAGAACAGGATGCCGATCTGCCCCGGCGAAAACCCGTAGTGCTTGGCGAACGGCGCCAGCAACGGCATCACCAGCGAGAACCCGAGCAGGTCCACTAGCACGATCAGCACGACAACCCCGAGCGGACTCATTCGCTTCTCCAGCAGTAGTCAGTAGTCAGTAGTTCGTAGTCAGTCAAGACAAAGACTCGGTCGGCGGGTCCGGATCGGTATTCGCCGACTACTGACCACTGACTACTGACTACTGCGACTTGGCTACTGGCCCGTAGCGCTCCTCGCGCATCCGGTCGGCCTGGGACTTCAACTCCACCAGCAGCCGGGCGTGGCCGACGATCGCGCCGTACTCGATGACGAACGAGCCGAGGTTGAACGCCAGGGCCAGCGCCACGGCGCCCAGATGCCAGAGCGCATACGACGAGCCGCGGGTATCGGCCGCGCCGCCCAGCCAGGTCGCCACGGCGATCGTGGTCATGCTCCAGAGGACGAACCGGAACGCCCGCCGCTTGTTCTTGATCGCTTGCGAGACGAAACCGTCCGGGAGCTGATAGACCCGGACGACCTCCTTGGCCCACTTCGAGGTCGCCATGAAGTACGTGTACACGATCGAATGGACACCCAGCAGGACCACGACCGTGAGGAGCGAGAAGAGTAAGTGGATCCGCCTCGCGATCGCGTAAGGCTCGGGGGCCTCGCTGGCGGCCATGAATCCCAGCACCACGTCGGCGAGCAGTAACGAGCCGCCCGTGACGGCCAAGACCAGGAAGTAGCGAATCATCGAATGCGTCACCTAACGTTGAGCTTTGTTCTCGAGGCCGACGAGAACTCGGCCGGCCATCGCGAACCGAGACCCTCGTCGCCATATCTCTCAAGACTAAGCGACGTCGGCGGTCTCTGGCAACGCGCGACCGGTTCCGGGAACCCTTCGTGTGTCAACCCTCACCGCGTCGATCTCGTGCAACATCATGTCCACAGGGACACGTTCTACCGACGGTTTGGTATAATCCTGGTGTGGGCCGACAATCGCCTTGCATTCGGCCGGGTATTGCCCTGGACTCTTCTAAAGATGAAGCGTCTCCATGCCGGTCTCGACCGACCATCTTGCCGACGATATCAGGGAACTGAGGGAATCGCAGCAAAACCTTGCGGAGGCCATGCACGGTCTCATCCGAGAATTCGGCAGCTTTCGGGTGGAGGTTGTCGAATGTCTGGGGGCGCCGAAAGCCGTTATCCCGACGGAAATCGCGGATAAGTCCGGGGCGATCAATTCCCACCTCGGATGGTACGAAGGCCGGACGCAAGACAACTATTGGGTCGACATTTGGCGCATCGCCCTTCTGTCTCCGCTGATTATGGGTCTCGTTTGGGGCGGAATGTGGATTAGCTGGCATGCCGGCAGGCTGCATTGGAGGCTTGAGCACCTCGAGTCTCGCCTCGAAAAGGAACCGGCGACTTTCCCCACGCCCAATGCTCGCTAACCCGCGAGCTCGCGCAAACGCTTGACCAGCTCGACGGCCTGCTCGGGCGTGAGGCTCTCCAGGTCGACCTGCCGGAGCTCGTCCAGCAAAGGGTCGGGCAGCTCGGCGAACAGGCTGCCGGTCAGGGCCCGGCCCGTCTTGACCTTACGGCGGATCGGCCCTTCGGGCGCCGGCAGTCCGGGGTCGGGCCCGTGCTGCCGTTCGAGGAACTTGAGGATCTCGCGGGCCCGCTCCAGGACCGGGGCCGGCACGCCGGCCAGCCGGGCCACGTGGATGCCATAGCTCTGGTCGGCGCCGCCCGGCAGGATCTGATGGAGGAAAATGATCTCCCCCTCGTTCTCCCGCACCGCGACGTTCGCGTTGCGGAGCCGCGACTTGGTCTTCTCCAGCTCGACCAGCTCGTGATAATGGGTCGCGAACAGGGTCCGGCAGCCGATCGCGTCGTGGATGTGCTCGGTGATCGCCCAGGCCAGCGAGATGCCGTCGAACGTGCTGGTCCCCCGGCCGATCTCGTCGAGGATCACCAGGCTGCGCGGCGTCGCGTTGTGGAGGATGTTGGCCGTCTCCGTCATCTCGACCATGAACGTGCTCTGGCCGCGGCTCAGCTCGTCCGTGGCGCCGACCCGCGCGAAGAGCCGGTCGACCATCCCAATCCGCGCGCGACGCGCCGGGACGAAGCTGCCGATCTGGGCCAGCACCGCCAGCAGGGCCACCTGGCGGATATACGTGCTCTTGCCGGCCATGTTCGGCCCAGTCAGCAGGAGGATTGACCCTTGCTCCGGACCGAGCCGGATGTCGTTGGGCACGAAGTCGCCGGGAGGCAGGAGCGCGTCGAGCACCGGGTGCCGGCCCGCCTCAACCTCGAATACCGGGTCGGCGACGAGCTCGGGACGGCAATAACCGTGCCGCGCGGCCAGCTCGGCCATGGCGGTCAGGACGTCGAGCTGCGCGAGGACCGAACCCGCCTGGATCAGCCGGGGCGCCTCGGCCGCGACGCGGTCGCGCAGCGTCGTGTAGATCTCGTATTCCAGCTCGAAGGCCCGGCCCTCCGCCTGGCTGACTTTCTCCTCGTATTCCTTGAGCTCCGGCGTGATATAACGCTCGGCGTTCTTGACCGTCTGCTTCCGGACGTAGTCGCCGGGGATGTTCGCGCCCCGGGCATTTGCCTGGGCGTGCGTGATCTCGATGTAATAACCGAAGACCTTGTTGAAGCCGACCTTGAGGCTGGGGATCCCGGTCTTGCGGATCTGCTCGGTCTGGAACTTGGCGATCCACGACTTGCCGCCGATGGCATGGCCTCGCAACTGGTCGAGCTCGGCGTGATAGCCGTCGCGGATCAGCCCCCCTTCCTTGATGGCCAGGGGCGGGTCCTCGACCAGCGCGGCCTCGATCTCGGCGCGGATCTCCGGGCAGAGTTCCAGGGCGGCCTCGAGCTGATTGAGCCGTTTCGAGACCCTGGCCGTGAGCCGGGCCTTGACCTTCGGCAGCAGGGCGAGCGTCCGGGCCAGCGCGACCAGGTCCCGGGGCGTGGCCCGCCCGGTGCCGACCCGCGCCGCCAGCCGCTCCAGGTCGTAGGACTGGCTGAGCATCGTCCGCAGGTCGCCGCGGAGGATCGACTGCGTCAGCAATTCCTCGACGGCGTCCAGACGCTCGGCGATCGTCTCGGGGGTTGTCAGCGGCGATGTCAGCCACTCGGAGAGCAGCCGCGCTCCCATGGGCGTGGTCGTGCAGTCGATCACGCTCAGCAGCGAACCGTCGCGCTTCCCCTCGCGCAGCGTCCGGACCAGCTCGAGGCTCCGCCGCGTCATCTCGTCGAGCGCCAGGGTGTCGGCGCGTCGGTAGGGGACCAGCCGGGTGATGTGGCCCAGCGAGGTCTTCTGGGTCTCCCGCAGATAGGCCGCCAGCGCGCCGGCCGCCTGGACCTCAATGCTCCGCTCGTCGACCCCGAAGCCGGCGAGCGAGGTCGTCCCGAATTGCTCGAAGAGCGTCTTGCGCGCCTGCTCGGGCTGGAAGTCCCAAGAGGGGCGGACCGTGATCGCCCCCACCGGCTGGCCCCGGAGCATCCGCACCCAAGGGGCTTCCAGGCTCAGCTCGGAGATCAACACCTCAGCCGGGTTGAGCCTGGCAATCTCGTCGATCAACTCGGTCCGCATCAGGCCCATCAGCGAGAATCGACCCGTCGACAGCTCGACCCAGGCCAGGCCCAGCTTCCCGCCGACTTCCACCACGGCCGCCAGGTAGTTGGCCGTCTTGGGGTCGAGCAACTCGTCGTCGGTCAGGGTCCCGGGCGTGACCACCCGGACCACCTCACGCTTCACCAGGCCCTTGGCGAACCGCGAATCCTCGACCTGTTCGCAGACCGCCGCACGCAGTCCCGCTTGCACGATCTTGGCCAGGTAAGAATCCAGTGCCGGATGGGGGAAGCCGGCCATCGGGATGGCATCGGCCCCCTTGTCGCGCGAGGTCAGCGCCAGCCCCAGCAAGGGCGCGGCTCGCTCCGCGTCCTCGCCGAACATCTCGTAGAAATCGCCCATTCGGAAGAGCAAGAGCGCATCAGGATCGCGGGCTTTTAGCTCGCGATACTGCTGCATCATCGGTGTCAGGGCGGGGTCATTCATAGAGGGCGTGGAAGACCGGGTCGAATGATCCCAGCACTGGCCGACGAGAGAATCGCGTGCCGCGGCTCGCGGGAGTCATGAATCGTCCGGGCCGTCGGGAAAACGGTCGCACGCTCCGGCGCTCGATGAGCCAGCTTCCGACCCACCGGCCTCGAGGCCAGCGGATCGGCGCGCATCTCGTTCGGGAAAGGCCGACCAGCGTTCGGCACTCGATCAATACTTGTCGAGGGCCGATTGCTCGTCGCCGTAAATCTCGAAGACCTGGTCGAGCCGGGTGATGCGGAAGACCTCAAGAAGGTCGGGATGGATGCAGCAGAGCTTCAGCTTGCCCTTGACCGCCGCCACCTTCTTCTTGAGGTTGATCAGCTTGCCGAGTGCGGCGCTGGAAAGATATTGGACGTTGCCGAAGTTCAGCAGGAGGCTCTTGTGACCTTCGTCCTCAACCAGGCTGTAAAGCTGGTCGCCGACCTCCTGGATGTTCTCCTCGGTCACGATCTTGGACTCGACGAAGCTGACTACGGTCACTCCGTCAACATTTTCGAGGCGGAGATGCCGGCGAGGACCTTGCGACATCGCGGTTAAACTCCTGGCGAGAGCGGGGACCAATTCGGATCGGAGTATTCTACCAGATCGGAGGCCGGCCCCGCACGCAGGCTTCTCGTAATATTCGCCAAAATCTGGGAAAAAAACCGTCCGAGGGGGAACCCAGCACTCTCTTCAGACTTACCATGGCCCGTAGAAAGTGGCAAGTGGTCAGTGGCTGCCTACCGGCAAGGAGCTAGTCAAGAAAATGCATCGGTGTTCTCTAGCCATTGTCCACGGACCGTTGAAGACCAGCCGGCTCAGATCAACTCCCGCGGCGGGTTGGCCTCGTCGACCAGGCGGATCGGGCGGCCGTCAGGGGCCTCAAACCGGGTATTGGACGGGTCGATCCCCAGTTTGTAGTAGAGGATCCAGGCCAGGTCGGCGGGGGTCACCGGGCGTTCGGCGGGGGCGTCACCGCCGGCGTCGGTCCGGCCCAGGACCAGCCCCGCGGGAATCCCCGCCCCGAAGAGCAGGATGCTGTTGGCCCGCCCATGATGGTCGCGGCCCGCGTTCTGGTTAATCTTGGGCGTCCGGCCGAACTCGCCCATCATGACCACCAGCGTGTCGTCGATGAGCCCCCGATCGGTGAGGTCCTCGACCAGCGCCGCGACCCCCTTGTCCAGCGGAGGCGCTAGCGTGTTCTTGATGGTCGGGAAGTTCTGGGCGTGCGTGTCCCATCCCAGCGGACCGGTGCCCCGGTCGTTGAGCGTCACGAACGAGACGCCCGCCTCGACCAGCCGGCGCGCCAGCAGGCATGATTGGCCGAACGTGGTCCGACCATATTTTTCCCGGATCGAGTCGGACTCCTCATTCATCCGGAACGCCGCCTGAGCCGCGCTGGAGGTCAGCAAGGAATACGCCTGCTCGGAGAACTGGTCGCGGCTGGTCGTCAGCGACGTCGCCGGAACGTCGCGGGAGAAATCATCGAGCGACTTGACCATATCCCGGCGCCTCATGAGCCGGGCCAGGGTCAAGCGGTCGGGCGGGGTCAGGTTCCGGACGCGGAAGCCCGCCTGGTTCGGGTCCCCGGAGACGGCGAAGGGATCATAAGCCGGGGTCAGGTAGCCGCTCAGGCCGGAGATCGGTGCGTCGGGGACCGCGACATAAGGCGGGAGCATCCCACGCTTGGCCTCGCGGGCCTTGGCGACCACGCTGCCATACCCCGGATACTCCAGGGCCGGCGACGGGCGATAGCCCGTCAGCATGTGGTGGGATGCCCGGCCATGGTCCGACTCGGGCGATGTCATGCTCCGGACCAGCGTCACGCGATTCATCACCTTGGCCAGGTTCGGCAGCACCTCGCTGATCTGGAGGCCAGGGACCGACGTCGCGACCGGCTTGAACTCGCCGCGCACGTTCGCCGCCGCGTTCGGCTTCGGGTCGAAGGTGTCCAGGTGCGACGGGCCGCCAGCCAGCCAGATCAAGATGCAGTTCTTGACCTTCGGGGATGTGCCGGTCCCGGCCCGCGAACGGAGCCGGAACCACTCGTCCAGTCCCAGTCCCAGGAAGCCGAGCGTGCCGGCCCGGAGGATCTCGCGACGGCTCGGGCCGCCGCACCGCTGACCGTTCGATGATCCGGACATTACGATGGTCTCCCTTCTCTTGGTCATCGGTCACGTGTGATTGGTCATGAGTGGCTCTCCCCGAAGCACAATCGGGGGACCGTGCCCGGCCGTAGACAATCAGCAAAGGCCGGGCACCATGGACTAATGACCAATGACCAATGACCAATCAGTGATTGAACGCGAATTCCCGCGAATTCAGCAGAGCCCAGAAGAGGTCTTCGGCCGCCTCGGACAATGAAGAGGCCTGTTTCAGCTCGGCCGACCATCGCGACAGCTCCTCGGGCGTCGGGGGCCGGCAGACGGTCCGAAAGTAAAGGTTTTCGACCAGCTCTTCGGGCTCGAGTTCCAGCTTCAGGGCATTGGCCAGGTAGCCGTTCAAGTTGGAGACCTTGCCTTCGATGACGTCGCCGCCGATCAGCAGGAGGGCCTGGCGAAGGCTGAGGGACGGCGCGGGGCTGGCGGCGCAGGCCGCGGTCCGGGAACATCGGCCGAAGGAGTCCAGGAGCGGGCTGGGCATCGCCGGGTCGTAGATCTGGAGGGCGCGGCGGGTCGTGCCTCGACCCCCGCCGGTGCCGAGCTGGAAATGATTGGCCACGTCGGTCGCCTGCGCCAGCGCGTCGGCCATCTGGTGGGCCGTGAGCGGGCGGGGCAGGTGATGCGAGAACAGCCGGGTATCCTTCTCGTTGCCCGGGACCGTCGCCGAAGTCAGCCCATAGGCCTCGGAGCTGGCGATGGTCCGGATCAGTTCCCGGAGGTCGTACTTGTGCTCCACGAAATGGCGCGCCAGGGCGTCGAGCAGTTCCGGGTGGACCGGCGGATTGGCCCGGCTCATGTCGTCGGGCGGATCGACCAGTCCTTTGCCGAAGAGTTGCGCCCAGACCCAGTTGCTCATGGCCCGGGCGAAATAGGGGTTGTCCGGTGCCGTCATCCACTCGGCCAGCGCCTTGCGCGGGTCGTCAGCGGCGGGGACCTTGACGGTCTTGCCGTCGAGGAGCCGGGGCTCGACGGGCTTCTTGGTCCGCAGGTGGATGACCTCGCCTTTCGGATTGATCGTCACCTTGTCGCGGCCCATCATCGCCCCGGGGCCGCCCATGCCGCCGCGTTGGACCTTGGCGAAGAAGGAGGCCAGGCCGTAGTAGGCATCCTGGGTCCAGACGTCGAAAGGATGGTCGTGGCACTGGGCGCATCGCATCCGGAGGCCCAGGAATCGCTGAGCGGTCAGTTCGGCCTGTTCGGTGGGCAGTTGGGTATCGAGCGCATAGTTGACGGGACCGCCCTTGTCGATGTCGTTGGGGTCGCCCACGGCGGTCAGCAGTGTCCGCACCACCGCGTCCCATGGCCGATTCTGGGCCAGGCATTGCTCGATCCAGGTATGGTAGCGAGCGGCCCCATTCCCCTGGCGTGCGGTGCTGATCTGGAGCAGGTCGCCCAGCTTGAGCTTCCAGAACAGCAGGAATTCCTTCTCGCCCAGCAGCCGATCGATGAGCTTGATCCGCTTATCCGGGTCCTTGTCGGCGAGGAAGCTTCGGACTTCGTCGGGCAAGGGTTGCTCGCCGGTCAGGTCGAGCGAGACGCGGCGGAGGAACGCGGCGTCGCCGGACGGCGGGCTCGGGGGCACTTTCAGCGACTCGAGCCGCTTGAAGAGTTCGTCGTCGATGAAGTTGCGCCGCTTGAGCTTGGCGAAGTCGAATGCCAGGCCCGGGTTGATGACGGTGGAGAGCCGGGTGTTCAGGACGTGCGATTCATATCGCACGATCAGGTCGGTCTCGGCGCGGCGGAGCAGGCTGACGCGCCCCTGGGTGCTGACCGATGCGGCCGAGTCGTCATTCACCTTGAACGACGCCAGCCGGGTCACGTCGCGACGGTGTCCGTCGGCATATTTGGCGACGACGCGGAGTTGTCGCGTGCCGGGCTCATCCAGCCGGACGGCGCCGGCGGGCTCGATGTCCACGCTTTCCACGGCACCATGCGACTTGCCGCGATGTTCGGGCGCCCCGTCGCGGACCCAGGCCAGCAGGAGCTGATGTTCCGGCGAGCCGACCGCCACGCGGGGGCCGCCGACGTGCGGGACGCGCCCGGTCGCCTTGAGGAGGAAGAGGCTCTGATCGGGCATGAGCCGCGACAGCCGTCGCTGTCCGGCGTCGCGCACCACGGCGGGGTAATCCCCGGCCGGATCGTAGCCGAAGAGAGAGAGATGGAATCCGTTCTGCCCTTCCAGCCGGCCATGACAGGCACCCGTGTTGCAGCCCATCCGGGTCAGGATCGGGACGATGTCCTCGCCGAAATCCCAGGGCCGGTCGGCCCTCGGCTCGATCGTGACCTTCGCCTCGGCCGGCGGCACTTCCCCTGCCCCGTTCCCGGCCATCGCGGCGCGAACGGTCACGACCCCGGCCGAAATCGGCCGAAGATAGCCCCCGGGCTCGATCGCGGCCAGGCCGGCCGGTTCGGCCGTCCACCGGACTTCGGTCGTCCGATCGCGGGCGGAGTCCGTTTCGTCCGTCGCCAGGAGTTGCAAACCGGGATCGTCTGCCGTTATGGTGAACCCTTCGGGAGAGATCCGCACGGCCGGCTTGGCCGGTGCGGCCGGCCGCACAGCGACCGGGACCGGGACCGGCACCGCCACCGGGGTCGGTTTACCTTGACAGCCCACGAGCAGAACCAGTACGGCGGTGAAGCCCGCCTGCAAGATCAAATGACGACGGGCCATTATTCGGATCCTCTCCCGTCGAGATGACGATATTCCGCGAAAATGACAAACGTCAGTGCTCGGTTTCATCCTAATCGGATAGGATAGGAAACTCAATAGGGGTGACGAGCCGGGTGGTTTCCTGACGTCGGAAGGGCGAGGCATCGTCCGGGCCGGCTCCCGGAATTCGCGGCCTCGCCCGGTCAATTTTTGGTCGGTGTTCGATCGGTGAATCGTTCGCATTTTTTTCGGAGATGAATCATGGGCAAGGGTGATCGGCGGTCCAAGCGAGGCAAGATCTTCCGGGGGACGTTCGGCAAGCGGCGTCCCAAGCCGGAGAAGGAGCGGAAGAAGGCCGTGGCGTTCGCAGCGGCGGCCGCGGCGGCCGCCGCCGCACCAACCTCGTGATGTCCCGTCGCGTGGATGTGGATTCGCCGCGGAGGCCCGGTCTTCTCCCTGATACCCGTGGCCCTGTCGCTTGGCTTCGAGTAGAATCGGCATCCTCGTCGCGAAGGATCGGACTTCCCCCGGCATTCATCCCGCGGCTCGGCCGTCGGGAATGGCCGGGAGGGGCATCTGGACGAGGTCGCGGTCGTTCCGGCCGCGGCGGATGTGCGTTGGGGCGGAGGAGCCGCCCTCGCCTCCGACAAGATCAGCCAGGCCGGGACCGAAGTGGGCCCGGCTCAATCGATCGGTCGAGCCGGATCGATGCCCGTCGACGAGGCTCGGCCTGGAACGGAGTGGAAGGGAGTGCTTCATCATGGCGAAGCTACGGCTCCTCAAGACCGGACACGGCGACCTGATGCTGGCCGAGTGGCATAAGGATCAGCCCGAGACCGTCACCGCGGCGGAATCGGCGTTTGCCGAGCATTACACCCCGGGGCGGCTGGCGTTCCGGCTCGACGGCCCCGGCCGGACCACGCCGATCCGCCAGTTCGACCGGACGGCGCCGGAGATCCTGATCGTACCGGCCATCCAGGGTGGGTGAGCCGGATCGATCATCCGAGCGGCTGCGGCCCCGGAAGTCCACCTCACGGGACAGAAGGCGAACCCTCCTCAGTGGGGCGGGCCTCCGCGCCCGCCGCCGTCGGGCTGTCTGCGGGATCTGATCCATGATTCGCACGGGATATCTCCGCTGGGAGATCGAGGTCGAGGACGTCCGCAGTCGCGACGATCAGCTCGCGCGCGAGGTGATCTTCCTGGCGCGGCCGACTTATCGGATCGTGCGAGTGAAGAGCTCGGGGCACATCGACGCCGCCGAGCGGTTCGCCCGCGGCGAGGCGACCTACGACTCGGTGCTGCGGACCCTCCATCGCAGCGGCGGCGAGACCGACGTGCGGGTCCCCGACGTCGGCCCTCGGCCGTTCCGGTACTCCGAGAGCGACCGATCGAAGATGCCTCGATACTGGATGGAGAAGCTCCAGCGCGAGGCCGGCGCCTTCGCGCACGAGGTCGTCCGCACGGCGTCATCGTTCCCGCAACTGGTGATCGCCAGCGCGGCCTTGCGGGCCGGCTACGCCCGGCTGGTCGCCTCGGAAATCTTCCGGGTCATCGAGGGCAAGAGCCAGCCCCAGCCCACCCGCGAGGACGAGCCGATGCACCTGGACGTCTCGGCCTACCAGCAGGGCGTGCCCGAACTGGTCGCCGCGGAGCTGGTGCGCGATGTCGTCGAGCCCAAGGAATTCCACGAGTTCTGCCAGTTCGATTGCCTGACCGTCCTCAACGGCGACAAGTATTACCGAATCCCCCGCCGGCCCCACGGGCTGATCGAGGTCTGGGACGCCAAGACGCGCCGGGCCCTGACGAGGCTGTGCATCGTCTTCCAGGACCCCGGGATGCCCCCTTCCGACGAAGTCGTCATGAAATACTTGCTGGCCAAGCACCAGCCCGACCTCCTCTGGCAGATCGGCGTCCGCTTCAGCCCACCGACCGGTCGGTTTGAAGTTACCCCCCCGAGGCGGTGGAGCGTCGACTGATTGTGCGACGCCGCGGCTCACCTATCATCCGAAGCAGTCAAAGATGTTCCGGAGCACATTGTTGGCAGGGCGGTTAACGAGTGGTTCCCGCTCAGCCAGGGCTTGTTCCAATTCGACCCCGGCGCCGGTTTGGAAGAGTTGATGGCGGCCTGGCCGACCCTGGAAAAGCATATCCTGGACGTAACCGATAAGTGATCCATCCCCTTTCTCCGAGTTGATTCGTCAAGTCTTTCAACCCACGGAGCGCGGCGTGGTCGGGCTGGTCGAAGCCTTACTTGATCTAGCCCGACAGCAGAACCTTCAACTCGACTGGCACGTTGGCCAGTGTTGTGTCCGCTCGATCGGATCCGAACCAGAAGAACTCGTTGAGGTGCCGATTCCGAAATCCGTCTTCCGTGGCGTCCTGGCTCGGTTGGCCGCCCTTTGCAACGAACGCAATCCCGGATCAATCTCTCCCTAATGGTTTTTGACTCTCATAATCGGCGATTCGGGCGTACACCTGGGGGTGCAGCTCGACCCGTCCAAACACGAGATCGTGGCGTCCCTAGGTCGATGCACCTACCGATTCTGAGAGTCAAAACT
>JBKQHM010000351.1:0-39055 GCA_052148775.1 Isosphaeraceae bacterium
TGGCGAATTTTGCCCACACTGTTAAAATCGTATTCGGGCTCATCGCTTACCGTGAGTTTATTTACAATGCGGTCAATGGCTTCAATAGGGGGGTAGGTTAAAAATACGGGGTTGGAATACATACCCGTATTGAGAATATGAACAATGTTTTCCTTTTCCTTATCCTCACGTGTATTCTCGTGCTTTTTGATTTTTCCTTCAAAATAATCGCTGAAGTGAGAAATGGCGACAATGCCCGTTTGCGCTCTCTCCCGGGATCACGATAGGCCATTCAGGACTTGGCGTAGACCAGGCCCGGGTCGAAGACGCGCTCGCCGACGATGCGGGTCTGGTCACCGTCGAGCTCGCGGAAGAAGCAGCTCTTGTAGCCCTCATGGCAGGCCGCCCCGCCGTGCTGGCGGACTTTCAGCAGGATCGTGTCCGCATCGCAATCCACGTAGATCGCCTCGACGTCCTGGACGTGGCCGCTCTCTTCCCCCTTGCGCCAGAGCCGATCGCGGCTGCGACTATAGTAGCAGGCCCGACGCGTGCGGAGGGTCTCCTCAAACGCCTCCCGATTCATCCAGGCGAGCATCAAGACTTCGCCGGTCTCCACGTCCTGGGCGATTGCGGGGACCATCCCATTGAGTTTTTCGAAGTTCGGCTGCAATTCCAGTATCTCCACGACCGCGAGAGAGTCACCGAGTCCATTCAAATGGTACTCAGTGCCCCCGGCAATAACCAGATTACTCGGGGGTGGCCGTCGCGATTGCGCCGTGTCGGTCGGGTGCTTGGATGCCGTCCTCGGTCCGCGGGCGTTGGCCCCCTCCAACTCGTGGTTCCGCTCGGCCAGGCTCCGCTCCAGCCGGACCACCTCTTCACACCGCGCGCCTGAGCGAGAGCTGCGTCTGGATGCGGGCCAGCACCACCGGGAAATCCATCGGCCTGGAGACGTAATCGTTGGCGCCCAGGTGCAGGGCCTCGACGATGTCCCCGCTCTCGTTCCTGGCCGTGGCCATGATCACCGGTAGCTCGGTCGCGGGATGCGCCCGCCGCAGTTCCTGGAGCACCTCCAGGCCGCTGAGCCCCGGCATCATCACGTCCAGCAGCACGAGGTCGAACGGCCGCTCGCGAGTCAGGGCGATCGTCGGCCGGGCATCGTCCTACGTCGGACGATTCGGGCGATGGGGAAGAACGAACCCTCATCGGCGGTCCGGGCGGCCGGATACCGCGACGCATTGAAGGGCTTGCGAGCCCGAGGCACGCTCGAGGAGGAGGGCGTGCTCGGGCTTTCGTGAAGGAGGGTGGACGATGCGGCGTACTCAGGCGAGCGGGTAGCCGCAGGGCTCGGTCGTGGTCTCGCGGTATCTCGGCCCCGTGCCGCGGAGCAGCCACATCGGCTCGATGCCTGTGACCTCGAGGAAGACCAGCAGGACCTCGCCGGGGATCGTCACGCCGGCTTCATAATTGGACCAGGTCCGGCACGGAATCCCGATCCGATCCGCGAACTCGTCGCCGCGATCCTCTCCGAAGAGTTCGATGCGTATGAGCCGCAGGCGACCCGCGATCTCGGCCTTGCCCGAGGTCCGGCCGCGCAGAACTTGCTGATTGTCCATATGCCCTCTCCCCGCATGCGCGAGCAAGGAATGAGTGTAGCTACGAGCTTGCTCCAGAAGGAACCTGGTGATGTGAAGGGCTACACCCTCGACCTTCAACGTCTCGACCGAATTCGCCGATCGCATTCGTCGCCGCTCACGGGCCCGCCAGGGCCGTCTCGACCAGGGTGAGCAACCGTGGGAAATGGACCGGCTTGAGGAGGACGTGCCGGGCACCGGCCACCCGTGCTCTCTTGTCGACCTCGCCGCCGCCGTAAGCGGTGACGAGCATGGTCACCATCCGCGGTTGCAGCCGCTTGAGGTGCTCGCAAAGGGTCAGGCCATCCATGCCCGGCATTCGCAGGTCCAGCAGGGCCAGGTCGTAGGAATGCCGCTCCGCCTTGACCAGGGCGGCGTTGCCGCACTCCGCGGTCTCGATCGCATAGCCCCGGTCACCGAACAGATCCGCCATGTTGCGGCACGTATCGGCGTCATCATCCACAACGAGGATCGTGGACATCGGCGTCTCCACGCTAAGGCTTCTTGCCGGTTTCGCCCTTGGCATGCCATGCCGGGCGTGCGAAGATTTGAGCCATCGGACCGAGGACATTCGCAAGATGGGCCGGCTTGCGTTGACATGAACGCCCCTCGCCGGGGCTGCTTTTCCCGATCATTGGAGTCAGTGTTGCCGCACCGCATCGAGTTCGGCAACGCGAAGTCACTTTTTCCTGGAGGAGCTCCCAACCCTCCGCGGTCGGCCTTGTCGCCCCTGTTTCTGAAACACACCTTTGTTTAAGCTATACGATACGGCGGGGTGCCAACGATCTGAAAGTCGGGGCCGCAGTACACTTCTTGTCAGGGAAACCCCGACATAGGCTTCCGGGCTCTTCCGGCCCGGCGTTCTTGACGCGGCGGCTATAATGCGAGGCTGGTGATGGAAAATGCGGGGAAGACGGAGGGCCGGCGATGGCCGCGAAGAAGCGAGGCACGAAGCGTGCAACGGCCCCCAAGAGTGCCGGGCCTCTCCCGCGACCTGAACAGGCCCTCGGAGCCCCCGAACCCGGCGACGAATCGTCGCCGCCCGACGAGGAGGTTTCGGAGAGCGGACGAGGCCCACGGGAGCTACCCGTGGCGGGGTTGGTGGCCTCGGCCGGCGGGCTCGACGCCTTCAAGAAATTCCTCGCCGCCATGCCCGCGGACAGCGGCATCGCCTTCGTCCTCATCCCCCACCTCGATCCCACGCACGAAAGCCTGATGGTCGAGCTGCTCGCGCGGCAGACGGCCATGCCAGTCGTCGAGGCCGCCGAGGGCACGGCCGTCGAGGCCGACCACGTCTACATCATACCGCCCAACAAGAACATGACGATATCCGGCGGCGTGCTCCGACTGACCGGGCCGGTGGATCGCAGCAACTGGCGGACGTCGATCGACCTGTTCCTGCGCTCGCTGGCCGACGACCAGCAGGAGAGGGCGATCGCCATCATCCTGAGCGGGACCGGGTCGCACGGGGCGGTGGGGCTCACGGCGGTCAAGGCCGCCGGCGGCATGGCCATGGTCCAGGACCCCAGGACGACCGATTACCCGCGCATGCCCGAGAGCGCCATCGCCACCGGCCTGGCCGACTATGTCTTGCCCGCCGAGCAGATGCCGGAGGCGCTCATCAAGTACGTGCGGCGCGGCCACGCCAACCGGGGCCGGGTCGTCGCCGCGGTCGACGAGGCCCCGAACTATCTCAGCGAGTTGCTCGCCCTCCTGCGCGCCCGCACCAAGCTCGATTTCCGCGGCTATCGCAAGAAGATGCTCGCCCGACGGCTGGAACGGCGCATCGGGCTGAGCCACTTCGATAGCATCGCCGAATACCTCGACCACCTGCGCGACCATCCCGAGGAGGTCAAGCAACTCGCCCGCGACCTCCTGATCAGTGTGACCCGGTTCTTCCGCGACCCGGACGCCTTCGAGGCCCTCGAGAAGGAGGCCATCGCCCCGCTCGTCCGGGCGAAGAACGCCGACGCCTCCTTGCGCGTCTGGGTCCCCGGCTGCGCCACCGGCGAGGAGGCCTACTCCCTCGCCATGCTGCTGCTGGAGAGCCAGGCGTCGGCGACGAATCACTGCCGGCTGCAAATCTTCGCCACCGATGTCGACAAGGAGGCGCTGGCGTTCGCCCGCCGCGGGATCTACCCCGAGGGCATCTCCGCCGATGTCGCCCCGGAACGGCTGGTCCGCTTCTTCACGCGGGTCGACGACTCCGGCTGGCAGCTTGGCAAACCGGTCCGCGAGACCGTGACGTTCGCCGCCCAGAACTTGATCGCCAACGCCCCCTTCTCCAAGATGGACCTGATCAGTTGCCGCAACATCCTGATCTACCTCGAACCGGAGATGCAGCAGCAGATCATCACCCTCCTGCACTTCGCCCTCAACCAGGGAGGCTACCTGTTCCTCGGCCCGTCGGAGACGATCGGCCGCCAGACCGATCTCTTCGAGCCGGTCTCCAAGCAATGGCGCATCTACCGGCGCATCGGCCCGGATCGGGCCCATAACTTGCAGTTCGCGATGATCCAGCCGGAGACGGGCCACGCCGCCGCGCAGCCGGCGAGCCGGCCTCCACCCCCGCCCAGGCTGGCGGAGTTGATGCAGAACGCCTTGCTCAGCCGGTTAGGCATGGCTTGCGTCGTGATCAACCACAAGTACGAGATCCTCCACTTCGCCGGGCCGACCGAGGACTACCTCGCCCATCCCAGCGGCCCGCCCACGCTGCACCTCCTCTCGATGGCGCGCAAGGGCCTGGAATCCAAGCTGCGCCTCGTCATCCACCGGGCCATCCGCGAGAAGGCGCCCCGGAGCATCAACGGTGTAATCATGCGCCGAGGGGGCGAGGTCCGACGGGTCGACATCGAGGCGGAGCCCCTCAATCCGTCCAGGCCGGCCGACGACCTGCTGCTGATCTCGTTCCGAGAGCCGCCGAATCCGCCGGCCGAGGCGCCGGCCGAGGCCGGGGCCCGCGCCGAGGTCGTCGAGCCGGACATGCTCCGCCAGCTCGAGCAGGAGCTGGAGACCACGCGCAACGACCTGCAAGGCACCATCGAGGAGCTGGAGAGCGCCAACGAGGAGCTCAAGGCGTCCAACGAAGAAGTCATGTCGATGAACGAGGAGCTCCAGTCCACCAACGAGGAGCTCGAGACCTCCAAGGAGGAGCTGCAATCCCTCAACGAGGAGCTGAGCACCGTCAACAACCAGCTCCAGGACAAGGTCGTGGCGGTGGAGGCGGCCAGCAACGACATGGCCAACCTCCTCAACGCGACCCACATGGCCACCCTATTCCTCGACGCCCGCCTCCGGATCAAGCTGTTCACCCCCACCGCCACCCGCATGTTCAACCTGATCGCCATGGACGTCGGCCGGTCGATCGGCGACATCGTCAGGAAATTCGCCGACGACGACCTCCTGCGCGACTCGGAAGAGATCCTGGGCGACCTGGCGCCGCGCGAGAAGGAAGTGCGCGCCGACGACGGCCGATGGTACGTCCGGCGGATCATGCCCTACCGCACCCTGGACAATCGCATCGACGGCGTCGTGATCAACTTCGTGGACATCACCGAGCGCAAGCAGGCCGCCGACGCGATCGTAAGGCGCCTCGCCGCCGTGGTCGAGAGCTCCGCCGACGCGATCTTCAACAAGGACCTCGACGGGACCATCAGGACCTGGAACCGGGGCGCCGAGGAGCTCTACGGCTACCGAAGCGACGAGGTCCTCGGCCGATCGGTGAAGATGTTCGTCCCGGAGGACCGCCTCGACGAATGGACCAGGGTCATGGCCATGCTGGCGCGCGGCGAGCATGTCGAGCAGTTCGAGACGGAGCGCCTCCGCAAGGACGGGCGCCGCGTCGCGGTGTCGCTGACGATCTCGCCGGTCCGGGATAACGACGGCAAGATCCTGGGTGCCTCGGTCATCGGGCGCGACATCACCCAGCGCCTCGCGGCCGAGGAGGCCCTGCGCCAGTCCGAACGTTTCGCGCGTTCGGCGCTGGACGGCCTCTCGGCCCAGATCGCCATCGTCGGCGAGGACGGCACGATCCTCACGGTCAATCGAGCCTGGCGGGCCTTCGCAGCGGCCAATGGCCCCATCTCGGGCAACGTCAAGGTAGGCGCCAACTATTTCCGCGTCTGCGAGGCGATTGTCGGACGATTCTCCGACGAAGGCCCTGTCGTCGCCCGGGGAATCCGGTCGGTCTTGTCGGGAGAGTTGCCCGAGTTCGCGCAGGAGTATGCCTGCCATGGGCCCAGCGAGGAATATTGGTTCGTCTTGCGAGTGACTCCCTTCCCCGGGGATGGGCCCCGCCGGGTCGTCATCGCCCACGAGAACATCACCAGGAGAAAGGAGCTGGAGCACGAAGTCGTGGAGATCGCGTCCCTGGAGCAGCGACGCATCGGCCAGGACCTGCACGACACCGTCAGCCAGGAACTGACCGCCCTCGACATGCTCGCGGGCAACCTGGCCGAAGCCCTGCGGTCAGACCCCTCGAACGCGCCGCAGCTCACCGAGCGGCTGATCCTGGGATTGAAGCGGAGCCAGCAAGAGCTCCGGGCCGTCATCCACGGACTGCTCCCCGTCGCGGTCGATGCCGAGGGACTCATGGCCGCATTGTCCGACCTCGCTAACCGGACCGATCAGGAGGGGAAGGTGACGTGCGTCTTCGAATGCCCACGGCCGGTCCTCGTCGAGGACAACGTCATCGCCACCCAGCTCTACCTCATCGCCCAGGAAGCCGTCCACAACGCCATCAAGCATGCCCGCTGCCGGAACATCCGCATCTCCGTGGAGTCGGATCAGCGCCTGGTCTTGAAGGTCCAGGACGACGGCATCGGCATCCCGGACCGGCCGGCCGGAAACCACGAAGGACTGGGCCTGCACATCATGCAAAACCGCGCCGCGATCATCCGTGCGACCCTGACCATCGAGCCGGCGAAGCCCGCCGGCACCGTGTTGACCTGCGCCCTGGCGAGGAAGAACGATGAGGCGAGATGACGGCGAGAAACGAGCGAGGGTCCTGATCGTCGACGACCACCCGGCCGTACGCGAGGCGCTGGCCATGCGGATCGGCCAGCAATCCGACCTGGAGGTCTGCGGCGAGGCCGCCGACGTGACCGAGGCCCTGCGGCTCGTCGAGGAGGCCCGGCCCGACGTGGCCGTCGTCGACATCTCACTCAAGACCGGCTCCGGCATCGACCTGATCAAGCGGATCCGGGATCGCGACGACTCGATCCGCATGCTGGTCTGGTCGACGCACAGCGAATCGCTCTATGCCGAGCGCGCGCTCCGCGCCGGGGCGCTGGGCTACATCAACAAGGATCAGGCCACGGATACGATCGTCGAGGGCATCCGCCGCGTGCTCGAAGGCAAGGTCTACATGAGCGAGATGATGACCCAGGCGATGCTGCGGCGCGGCATCAGCCGGGAGAAGCCGGAGCTCATGCGTTCGCCGGTCGACGCCCTGGCCGATCGCGAGCTGGAGGTCTTTCGCCTGATCGGCCACGGGGTCAAGACCGCGGAGATCGCCGAACGACTGTGCCTGAGCGTCAAGACCATCGAGACCTATCGCAACCGCATCAGGGCGAAACTGCACCTGGACGACGGCACGGCACTCGCCCACTACGCCACGAAGTGGATGCTGGAGAACGAGTGATCCACCGCCGCGGGGAGGTTTCCCGATCGGGCATCCCGATCATCCGCCATGGGCCATCTGGGATCCGAGATCACCCCACGCGGCCGGTCCGGGGGCCGCGTCAGATCCTGATGAAGTGCCTCGCGAAGTCGGGGACCTCGCGAAACAGCACATGCAACCCGTCGTTGAACGAACCGAGCTGGAATCCGAAGGGCTGTACGAGCCGTTCCAGACTGGCCCTCGAATAGAGGGAAACGTGGCCATTCCTGGGGCTGGCGTACCACCAGTTGAGGCCCTGCTGGTTGATATCGGCGGGCTGGAGCACGGTCGAGAAGATGATCAATCCCGAACTCGCGACGAAGTTGTTCAGGTCGGCGAACACCCGCGCCGGGTCGTTGGAATGCTCGACGACTTCGAAGCTCACGACGCAATCGAAGCGATCGGTCGGCCTCGTCGAGTGGCGCGGGACGAAGGGGTCGAAGGTTTCCACGCGGGAGAAACCTTGGGCGCGGAGCCGTTCCGCCAGCAGGCCGTTGCCGCCCCCGTAATCCAGGATGCTCGGCGGCCTGACGCCGGAGAACAATCGGCATAAGAGGTCCGCGTTCCCGCTCGGGCGTACCTCCAGGTAGTCCGGATCGACCTCGAGATATTGCTCGTTGTAGATATATCTCGCGAAATCGTCGTCGGTGAAATGGTCGAACGCTGTCGTGAAGATGAACTGGCAGGCCGAGCATCGATGGTAATAGATGGGGACGCCCGAGATCTCCAGGACATGGCGCCGGTAGATCTCGCAGTTCTTGTGGAAGTCCACGACCCCGCAAGGCAAGGCGAGGGCACCGCAGCACTTGCAGCGCGTTCGAGTGGCGCAAACGGCTTGCAGTCCAGCTTGCATCGAAGCTCTCCAGTATCCGACCTGTGAAAGGGACTGAAGATGCATCCGCTTGAAGTGGGGTCGCTCGAGGGTATCCGTCGTGGAACCACCCACCATGACCGTAAAGTTTCTATAGTTTATCGCCCATCTCGGCAAGCTCAATCGCGGTGGCGGTCGGCCGGTCGGCCGGCTGGTTCGAGGGCCTTGGATCCTACCGGCGGTCGCCACGAGAGGGACTCGCGGGATCCTGCGGGCCGAGCATCTCATCGTCGAGCGCGGCGAGAAACACCTCCACGACTGCGGGGTCCAGGTGGGTCCCGGCGATGCTCCGGATGTCATCGCGGATTTGCTCGCGGGGCCATCCCTTGCGATACGGTCGATCGAAGCAGAGGGCATCCCAGATGTCCACGACCGCGAAGATCCGCGCGGCGAGCGGGATCTGCTCACCCCTGAGGCCGCGCGGGTAGCCGGTGCCGTCCCACTGCGGGCTGCTCAGGAGGACCGCCGCGGCGTCGACGTCCAGCCGGCCGAGCACCTGGTCGACGACGATCCCCAGCGTCAGCGTCAGGTCGAGGCTGCCGGTGATGGCCGTGTCGATCGCCCGACGGCCGGCGACCCGCTCCAGGCGGACCTCGAGCTCGGCGTTCAGCTCGAAGATCTCGCGCTCCGCCCGCTTGCGCTCGGTGATGTCCGCGACCACCAGGCAGAAACGCCGGCTCCCTCGCGGCTCGTCGGCGATGTCGTAACTCTTGCGAAATAAGGAAGTTGCGATCGAGCTCCAGGAAACGGCCAAAGTCGAACTCAGTGCAAGGGATAAGGTTGGCCCAGTAAGAACTGGGGATTGGCGTCGAGGTAGCGGCGGACCCGGTCGGTGCGCCCGAGGGCCAGGGGGAGGAATTCGATGGCCTTCTCGATGCGGTCGTCCGGCTCGGCGCAACTGAAGCGGAGGAAGCCGCGGCCGGCCTCGCCGAAGCATTCGCCGCCCAGGCAGGCGACGCCGAATCGGTCGTCGGCCCCTTCGAGCAGGTAGAGCGCCAGGCCGTGCGAGGTGATCCCCAGGCGGTTGCAAACGGCGCGCACATCCGGGAACACGTAGAACGTGCCGGCGGGCCGGACCACGCGGAAGCCGTCGATGTGCTCCAGGCCCTCGCAGAGCCGGACGACCTTGCGGCGGAAATGATTCATGTAGAGGTCGCGGGTTTCGGCGTCGGACTCCAGCGCCGCCTGCGCCGCACGCTGGGCCAGCGGCGGGCTGCACGACGCCGACGTGTTGATCAGCGTGCCGATCGCGGCCACCAGCTCCGTCGACGCCACCGCGAAGCCGATCCGCCACCCGCTCATGCTGTACGACTTGCTGAACGTGTAGGCGGCCACCGTGTGCTCGAGCATCCCCGGCTCGGCCAGGATCGACGCGTGCCGGCCGCCCCAGACCATGTGGCAATAGGGCTCGTCGGAGAAGACCATCAGCTCGGTGCCGCGGACCACGTCGGCGATCGCCGCCAGGTCCTCGCGGGTGGCCACGCCGCCGGTCGGGTTGTGCGGCGAGTTGAGCAGGATCGCCCGGGGCTTCGGGTCCGTGGCCAGGAAGCGACTGACGTCCTCGGCGGCAGGGCGGAACTCCCGATCGACCGAGAGGGGCGCGAGCACGGCGCGGGCCCCCCGCCGTTCGAGGTTGGGCACGTAGGTCGGGAACTGCGGGCTGAAGACCAGGACCCCATCGCCCGGGTCCAGCACCGCCTCGGCGAAGAACTGCTCGAACGGCTTGGCCCCCGAGCCCACCACGATGTTCTCGGCCGTCGCGGCGTAGCCGAACTCCGTCGAGACGAACCGGGCGGCGGCGGCGCGGAACTCGGGGAGCCCCAGGCTCGGGCAGTAGCCCGTCTGGTTGTCCTCGATCGCCTGGATGCCCGCGCGCTTGGCGTTCGGCGTGCTCGGGAACGGGCTGTCGCCGATCTCCAGCTCGACCACGTCCTTGCCTTGCGCCTTCAGGGCCCGCGCGATCGCCAGCACGGTGAAGGCCGTCTCGGCGGTCAAGTTCCTCACCAGCGAGCTCAGTCGGGGCATGGATTCTACCTTGGTTGCAAGTCGCGAGTCGCGAGTCAATCGATGCCGGAACGATGACTCATTGATCCTGACCCGGATTTCTCACCACAGAGACCATAGAGAAGACAGAAGGACTTACGAATACCCCTATTTTTCCAGTGGGGCGGGCGTCTCTGCCCGCCATTCTTTGGCCAAGATGTTGAGTTTTCTATGCAATGCTCAGTAGGAGCGATTGCGGGATCAGGATGCGTGCCGGTTTTCTCTGTGTGCTCTGTGACTCTGTGGTGAGCGGGTTCGATCGTTTTCCGCGTCGATCTGCGGTCTTCGGGGTGAGAAATGTCGGCTGGTCCTCCGCCCTCAGTCGCCACTCGCGACTGACTCACCGCGAGGCGATGACCTGGGCCAGGGGACGGACGATCCGGGGGATGACGGCTTGCTGGAGGAGTTCCTCGCCGACTTCGCGCTGACGCTTCAGCGACTCGAGGAAGCTCTGGTCCGGCCCGGTCCCCCAGTATTGCCGCACGGTGAAGTAGACGCTGATCTGATCGTCGCCGAACTCGCGGGTCCGGACCTGATACGCATTGGTGCGGGTCTCGACGGCCAGCCGGCACTGGAGCTGGCACGACTCGTTCAACGCCAGGGTGATCGAGGGCTCATAGTTGATGACCTGGGTCTGTGGCAAGTCGAACAGCCCTTCCAGCCCATGGCCGACCCCCAAGGCCTCGGCCACGACCTCGTCGTGGTTGCCGTCGAAATTGAAGTCGAAGCCGAACATCACGTCCAGGGCCTCGCAGTCGAGCAGGCTGATCGTCAGGAGCGGCGGGGCCAGGTCCAGGACCATCTCGTGCTGGCGGAACGCGTCATCGAGCGTCTCGGGATTCATGTGGCCCGAGCAGAGCCGCCGCGGTTCGATCGCCAGCCAACGGTAGGTATCCTGTTCCTTGTCCCCTTCCAGGACGAGGTCGCCGTTCTCCCGGGTGTAGAAGTTCCGCAGCTCCGGGAACCCCTTCTTCATCTGCTCGAAGAAGTGCAAGACCGTGTCGCGGTTGTTCGGTAACTCCATCTCCGTATTGAGGTTGACGTTGACGTAAAAGTCGTCGGCGTCGCAAATATAGCGATTCATCCGCGTGTCCTGATATCCGGGCGATAACACCTGAGTCCCGGCCCGGCCGAAGTGAATCGGGCTGGCCACGGCCGGGAACGTCCGGCGTCGATGGGTTGCTTCAAAAACGACATCCTATCACAACGCGACCGCCCGCGAAATGAATGGACGGACTCGCGTCAGACCATCGATCGTAACGGTCGGGCATACCCGCCGAGCTCCTGACTGCATCTGCTTTGCAGGTTAGATGTTACAGCCGGTCAGCTCGCTCCCGAACGTGGGACCGACGAACCACGCAAGCATGCGTCCCGGCCAGCATCTCACGTCGGCCATGCCTTCATCGCCAGCTCAACGACCCTCAATAGGTCATTGCGCGTGGCGCCGCCCGCGGCCTGGACGGACATCCCATGCAAGAGGGTACTGACATACCGGGCGAGAGCGGCGGGATCGGCATCGGGCGGCAGGTCACCCTCGGCGATGGCTCGCGCCAATCGCCCTCGCAAGGCCGTCTCGACCGCGGCGCGCCGCGTCACCAGCTCCTGGCGAATCGCATCGGCCGCGTCGCCGCAGGCCAGGGCCCCCTGCACCATGAAGCACCCGCCGGGGTTCTGCGAATCCGTGACCAGATCGACACCCGCGCGTAGCAGCCGATCGACGACCGCGCGGGCGGTCGGTTCCTCGAGCGCCTCGCCGACGTGGCACGCCGGGCCGGTCACGTAGCGATCGATGGCCTTGCGGAATAACGACTCCTTGTTGCCGAACGCGGCATAGAGGCTCGGCCGGTTGATCCCCATCGCCTTCGTCAGTTCGGGGAGCGACGCGCCTTCATAGCCCTTCTGCCAGAAGACTTTCAGCGCACGATCCAGCGCCTCGTCGACATCGAAAGCTCGGGGGCGTCCAACGGCCATGGCAAGTCCCTTCCTGACTCAATGGTACACAATTCGGCTTGACTCGCAATCCGACCCCCTTATTATGTATCGTTCGATACAAAATTCCTCTGACGAAAGGAGAATGGCCATGTCGGGGAAGCTGTCCGGGAGAGTCGCGGTGGTCACCGGGGCGTCCAAGGGGATCGGGGCATCCATCGCGTTGCACCTGGCCGCCGAGGGCGCCGCGGTGGTCGTGAATTACGCGTCGAGCAAGGAGGGGGCCGACCGCGTCGTCGGCGAGATCGTGGGCAACGGGGGCAAAGCGATTGCCGTCCGGGCGAACGTCGCCGATCAGGCCGACATCCGGCGCCTCTTTGCCGAGGCGAAGCAGGCGTTCGGCCGGCTCGACATCCTCGTCAACAATGCCGGCATCTACGAATTCGCGACGATCGAGGGCGTGACGGCCGAGCACTTCCACAAGATGTTCGACCTGAACGTGCTGGGGCTGCTCCTCGCAACTCAGGAAGCGGTCAAGTATTTCGGCGACTCCGGCGGCAACATCGTCAACATCAGCTCGGTGGTCGCGACGCTGGCTCCTCCGGCGACCTCGGTCTACAGCGCGACCAAGGCGGCCGTCAACGCCGTGACCCGGTCGCTCGCCCAGGAACTCGGCCCGCGTAACATCCGCGTCAACGCGATCAACCCCGGGATGGTCGAGACCGAGGGCGTGCACGCCGCCGGGTTTGCGGACAGCGATTTCCGCAAGCAGGTCGAGTCGCAAACGCCGCTGGGACGGATCGGCCAGCCGAAGGACATCGCGCCGGCCGCCGTGTTCCTGGCGTCCTCCGATTCCGCCTGGCTGACCGGCGAGACGCTCTACATCGCGGGCGGGTATCGCTGATCCGAGAGGCCGCAAGCCAAGGCCGGAGGGCCGGGC
Organism: Isosphaeraceae bacterium; assembly: GCA_052148775.1. Taxonomy (GTDB): domain Bacteria; phylum Planctomycetota; class Planctomycetia; order Isosphaerales; family Isosphaeraceae; genus CAVZRC01. Next base: position 13,056 of record JBKQHM010000351.1, read on the forward strand.
GAATCGGCCGGATGCCAACTCGAGGGGACCTCGCGAGAGATCGATCGACGAGACACACCAGCCTCATGTCGGCCGACTGGTGGACCTGTATGGTAGTCGCACGGCGGCGCGTCACAACTCGCCCAATCTCCGGGTGAGCCGCCTTCGTCGCCGGCCGAGTGATCCGCGATCCCACCGATTACCGGACATGAGCCTCTCGTTCGTGGTCAGCCCTCCGATGGACGTGCTTTCGGCCGGCCTTGGAGCCCTTGACGAGATTGCTGGTCGCGCGCGGCACCGATCCCATGAACTCCCGGACATCAGCGATGAGGCTCTTCGCGAACCGATTCTGATGTCGGAGCGTGAGATCCTGGCCGTTGTCCGGGGCGTTGTACAAGAGGATGCCGTACACGTTGTCCTCGAAGTCGTCCTCCTCGATGGAGTTGCTCGACGCCGAATTCTCATATCCGAATATATAAACTCCTGCGTCGGCATTACCCGAGACCGTGTTGCCCGACGCGATCGTCGGACCGCCGATCGTGTTCGAGGACGCGCCCTCGATCGCGATCCCGGCCAACTGCCGGGTGCCCGCGACGAGCTGTGCGTCGCTGGTCGCGAGGCCGATCCGGTTTCCCTGGACGACGTTGCCCGTGGATTGCGAGCCGTAGAGGAAGACTCCGTAGTCCTCATAGCCGTAGATGAGGTTTCCCGCCCCGCTCGTCCCGCCGCCCACGGTGTTATCGCCGGCGCCATTGACGTAGATACCGATCCCGACGGAATTGGTCAGGACATCCCCGTGCGAATCCGCGCCGATCCGGTTGCCCTGGATTGCATTGTCCGTCGCATTGAAGCCGGTGACCTCGACCGCCACGGCGCAGCCCGCGATGACGTTGCTCGCGGCATTCGTCGTCCCGCCGATGCGGTTCGCGGATGAGTCCCCGATGAGCAATCCGATGGGGGATCCCGTCGTCAAATCGGGTTGGACCAGTTCCCGGGTCCCTTGCTCGTCGGTGCCGATCAGGTTGCCCTGGACGACGTTGGCCGTCGCGGAGCTGTTGGAGATCTCGATGTCGATCGAGGTGTTGCCGGAGATGACATTGTCGACTCCGCTCGATGTACCGCCGACGGTATTGTTCGAGGAGGAATCGATCCTGACACCGATCGCATTCCCCATCGCGGATTCGCCGGTGATCTCGGTGCCGATCTTGTTGCCCAGGATCAGGTTGCCGCTCGAGCCGCCGAGGATAGAAATCCCGGATCCAGTGTTTCCCGAGATGACGTTTGCGGCGGCGGCCGTCGTCCCGCCGATGGTGTTCCCGCTCGCTCCTTCGAGGTCCAGGCCGTCGACACCGTCGGGGACGGGATCGAGTCCGCTCGCGTCGGTGCCGATCAAGTTGCCAAGGATCTCGTTGCCGCTCGCCCCGCTGAGGAGAGATATACCATCGGCGTCGTTCCCCGAGATCACATTGCCGGCGCCGGAAGCCGTCCCGCCGATGGTGTTGTTGCCCGACGCACCCTCGAGGGCCAGGCCGTCATTCTCGTTGGGGAGGGGATCGAGTCCGCTCGCGTTGGTGCCGATCTTGTTCCCCACGATCAGGTTGCCGCTCGCCCCGCTGAGGAGAGAGATTCCATTGGCGTCGTTTCCCGAGATCACATTGCCGGCGCCGGAAGCCGTCCCGCCGATGGTGTTGCCGGACGCACCCTCGAGGGTCAGGCCGTCGAGGCCGTTGGGGATGGGATTGAGCCCGTTCGCGTCGGTGCCGATGAGATTTCCCAGGATCCGGTTGTCGCTCTCGCTCCTCAATAGATAAATCCCGACGCCCCTGTTTCCCGAGATCACGTTGCCGGCGCCGGCTGTACTGCCGCCGATCGTGTTGTCGGTCGCCGCTGCGATGTCCAGTCCGTCGGCGCCGTTGGGAACAGGCCTCAGTCCGTTCACGTCGGTGCCGATCTTGTTGCCGACGATCAGGTTGCCGCTCGCTCCACTGAGGAGATAAATCCCATTCCCGACGTTTCCCGAGATCAGGTTGCCGGCGCCGGCTGGACTCCCGCCGATGGTGTTGTCGGACGAGGCGTCGATGTCCAGGCCGTCATTGTCGTTGGGGACGGGATCGAGTCCGTTCGCGTCGGTGCCGATCAAGTTGCCCAGGATCAGGTTGCCGCTCGCGTTACCGAGGAGATAAATCCCAGCTCCCTTGTTTCCCGAGATCACGTTGCCGGCGCCGGCGGTCGTACCGCCGATGGTGTTGCTGGATACCGTTTCGACGTGCATGCCGTCACCGCCGTTGGGGATCGGATTCAAGCCGTCCGCGTCGATGCCGATCTTGTTCCCCACGATCAGGTTACCAGTGGCGCCATCGACGAGATGAATCCCATCCCCCATGTTTCCCGAGATGACGTTGCCGGCGTACGCGGTCGTCCCGCCGATGGTGTTGCCGGACGACCCTTCCAGGTCCAGGCCGTAACTGCCGTTGGGGATGGGATTGAGCCCGTTCGCGTCGGTGCCGATCTTGTTGCCCAGAATCCGGTTGTCGCTGGCACTACTGATGAGATGGATCCCATAGCCCGTGTTTCCCGAGATCACGTTGGCGGCGGCGACCGTCGTACCGCCGATGGTGTTGTCCATGGATGTTGAAAAATCAATTCCATCAATATGATTATTGAGACCCTTCAGACCGGTCGCGTCGGTGCCGATCTTGTTGCCCAGGATCAGGTTGCCGCTCGAGCCGCTGAGGAAGTAGATCCCGGATCCGGTGTTTCCCGAGATCACGTTGGCGGCGGCGGCCGTCGTCCCGCCGACGGTGTTGTCGATCGCGTCGGCGAGGTCGATGCCGTCATAGGCGTTCGGGATGGCCTTCAGTCCGTTCGCGTCGGTGCCGATCCGGTTGCCGAGGATTTGGTTGTCGCTCGCACCCTGATAAAGATAAATCCCATCTCCCGCGTTTCCCGAGATCACGTTGGCGGCGGCGGCCGTCGTCCCGCCGACGGTGTTGCCGCTCACTCCATCGAGGTGGATGCCGTCACCGCCGTTGGAGTCGTCCTCGAGGCCGTTCGCGTCGGTGCCGATCTTGTTGCCCAGGATCTGGTCGTCGCTCGCGCTATTGAAAAGATAAATCCCAGTTCCCCCATTCCCCGAGATGACGTTGCCGGCGCCGGACGCTGTCCCGCCGATGGTGTTCTGCGTCCCCGCGGCCACGTCTATGCCATCGGAGTCATTGTCGGCGATCCTGTTGGACGCGACCGTGTCATAATTCGACGCGATCCCAATTCCCACACCTGTAAAAAGATCGATCTCCAGTCCCTCAATCGTACTGTGGTCAGACCCTGTTTCGAGAATCAGGGCATTAGTGGGCGTCTGACCACTATGATTGGACGCATTACTGCCACTGATCTCGATAACCGGCGTGCCGATGTAGCCCGATTGCGACATCCCGTCGATGATCGCGGGACTCGTGATCGTCGGTAGCCCGACATTCGGGCCGATCGTCCAGATGTTTGTCGCCGGATCGTATCCCGGATCGCTTGTCGGGATGTCAAAATCAATCAGGTCCGGATCGGAGCCGGAATCGTTCGCATCATCGTTGACCTGAACGATCGCCCAGGACAACGAGCCCGGCAGATCACCCCTACCGTCGTCCGACGTCTGGGTCACGAAGAACGTAGTCAGCATCACTCGGCCTTCCAACAGCTCGACGAAGAGACGTGGCCGTTTGGAACGTCCGGTCATTTCGGCGTGGCGACGATCGGAGGGTCTGGGCATCTCTGGTACTCCACGCGACGGTGCCTGGCTGTCCGGCGATCACACACGATCCGTCGAACCGGTCCCGAGAGCGCCATCGGGACGAAGCGACGGGTTCTCCATTCGAGGGGGATGACGTCGTCCTCACGAGAGGAATGATCAGACGATGGATTATAGACGAAAGCGGAGTCGGAGTTTCGCAGTCTCGAGTGAGGGCCGCTGATCAAGGGATCCGCCGGGGGGCTGAGGCTCCGCGGCGCCGAGCGATCGAGCCCGAGAGATGCAGACCCCGGTCCGAAGTTGACCCGTGCCGCAGGATCACGCGTCGGCTCGGGCCTCGGGCGATGAACCCCGCACGATGAGGATTCGTAAAGATCGTGAAAGATGGGAGTCAAGTTTGGTCCGAGATCGCAGTAAAACATGTTGAGCGACACGGCCGGGGCCGGTCGCGCCGAAACCAGGACCTTTTCCCAGGAGCCACGTCGATGAAGAGCCACAACCTGTACCAGATGGACGCCAAGATCCCGACCGACTCCCGCGCCTCCGAGAAGCCCGGCGCCGTCGCGACGCCTCCGATCCAGAGGGAGCTGTCCGATGCGGAATTCGCCGCGATCATCGGCGGCTGCCCCCCCTCGTCGCCGACAGCGCCTCCGGGATGGTATTGCTAGGTTCGAGTCTTGCAGTCTTCGGCGAGGGGCGCCGATTCGAGAAGATCCGTCGGTATCCTTGCCGGTGCCTGGCGACCTGTCCGGGCTACCATGACTCGACGAGGCACCAAGGTCAAGGGAACCGGCCCATTGAACGGCAGCCCGATCTCCGCGGGACTGCCGGTGACACCAGCCACCGTTCCCGACACGGTCGCCGGGGCGCATGACTGAGCGTTGCATAAAGAAGTAAACTGCCCCGGCCCCTAGAATGGGGCATGGGACCCACTGATACTCGACCTCATGACTGGCGGGAGTGGCGGCGAATGAGGGCGCTGGACCTGGTACGCCGGGGCCACAAGCCCCGCGAGATCGCGGGCCGCCGCGGCGGACCCGATGCCCTCCACTCCCACCCGTCCCCGGGTGCCCCCCGCAAGATCACCGATGACCAACTTCGGCTCATCCCCGATCTCTTGAGCCATGACGCCGAAGCTTACTGAGCGTTGCAGAGAAAACTCAACCGAGCCGGCGGGCAGAGACGCCCGCCCCACTACCCAATACCCCCATTTTTCCAGTGGGGCGGGCTACTCTGCCCGCCATTCTTTGGCCAAGATGTTGAGTTTCTATGCAACGCTCAGTAATCGGCCACGGAATGCCGGTCGGCCCGTCCCGACGGGTCCACATCGGTGATCGACGGGCTGACACCGGTGCAACGAGCCTCGCGTCGGGTTATGCTGGGGAGAGGGCGCGGATATCTCCGTCCCATCAACCAGGTTCGATGATTCAGGCGAGTACTCGCGACGATCAAGCCCGCGTTGTCGCGTCTGAACGAGAGAGCAGGATGATTCGGTCGGTGGCCACCGATCGGGAGACGGAATCGAGGGGCGGAAGTGAGCGAAGACTTTCGCTGCGACCGATGCGACCTCGTCCAGTACGCCAGGCGTGGACCAGTCGCGCATTACACCCTACCGGACGGGAGATCTTTCTTCGCCCTGCACGGGGTTGGCTGGTGTCCCGGGTGCCGGAGCCTGACCGAAGTCGAGAGAATCCCCGACCCTGCCGAACTCAATCAGCATATCGACTCCGTGAGTCGCGACCCCGAGTTGGGTCGCTTCCAGAATCTGATCCCCTACTGGGAAACGCAGATCGAATGGGCTCGCCTCCGGCGGCGACCGCCTCGGTGTTTGCGATGCGGGTCCCGGGACTTCCTCGCCTTAATTGAAGTGGACGGTCGATTCTGGATCGGGGAGGCCGAAGGCCGGCGAGTCTTCCAACACCCGGGCTGCGGCGGGGAGTTCCGCGAGCAGCCGAGCATCGACATGATTCAACACGTGCCGAGGGAGCTCACGGTCGACGGGGACTTCCTCGAGGGAGACTGAGGCCGTGCCCCTCCCAGCCATCGTCGCCGGGGACGCGCACGACCTCATCGGAGACCGCCCGGTCGCTCCGGGTTTCGGTCATGCGGTAGCCCTTCGACGACGTGGCTTGGGGGCTCATCACGACATAACGCCTGACAGGCGGCTCAGGTCCTGGGTGCGGATCGGCCCGCGGAGGGCCCTCCAATCCGCTTTGCCGCCGAAAAAACTTGCCGGTCGATCGGAGTCGGGCTCTCATTAACAGTAAAGCCACGGCTTGAGGGGGACTCCGACACATGGCCATCGACACGATGGGTGCCGCCCTGCGGCAGATCAACCGCCTGTTCGCCGAGGGGGCCGTCACGGGCCTTTCCGACGCGCAGCTCCTGGACCGTTTCCGCTCGACGGGCGACGCCGGGTCGTTCGAGGCCCTGGTGTCTCGGCATGGGCCGATGGTCCTGAGCGTCTGCCGGGGCATCTTACGCGATCCTCGCGACGCCGAGGACGCCTTCCAGGCCACATTCCTGGTCCTGGTGAAGAAGGCCGCCACGATCCGAGGGCGGGACTCCCTGGGGGGTTGGCTGTACCGGGTGGCGCACCGGGTGGCGATCCAGGCCAATGCCGCCGCGGCACGTCGGCGCGTCCACGAAAGGGAGGCGGGAGAGATGGCCGTCGCGGCTTCCACGTCCGGGCCGGTCACCCCGGACGAACTACTGCCGGCGCTCCACGAAGAGATCGCCCGGCTGCCCGAGAAGTACCGCCTCGCCATCGTCCTCTGCGACCTGGAGGGCATGACCCAGGTGCTGGCCGCCGGGCAATTGCGCTGGAGCGAGCGGACGCTCCGCAACCGGCTGGCCGAGGCCCGCGCCCGACTCAAGCGCCGCCTGGCCCGCCGCGGCCTGGCGCCCGACGGCGCGTCGCTCGGTGCCCTGTTCCTCCGCGAGGCCCGCGCCGCCGTGCCGACCGCCTGGAGCAACGCGACGGTCCGCGCGGCGACGGACCTGGTCAATCACGCGGTCGCCGCCGGGACGGTCTCGGCGGCGGCCGGGTCACTCAGCCGCGAGGTGCTCAAGATCATGCTCTTGCAGAAGCTCAAGTGGGCCTCGGCGGCCCTGTTGGCGGTCGGTGCCGGGGGGATCGTGGCCGCGACATTCGCCGTCAATTCGATCGACGAGCCGGAGCGGCGGGCCCAATCGCTCAGGCTCATCGCATCCCAGCCGGAGCCGAAGAAGGAACCTTCCAGGCCCGCGGAAGAGGGCCGGAAACCCGTGTCGATCGCTGGCCGGGTCCTCGACTCGGATGGCAGGCCGTTGCCGGCGGCGAAGATCTACGTCCGACATAACCATGGGTTCGATCGCGGCGAAGAGAGTCGCGCGACCGAGCAACCAACTTCGTCCGGGCCGGACGGTCGGTTCCTCATCGACCTCGACCCGTCCAGGAGCGATGGGCCGGTCGGGGACGGCCCGCCATGGCACGCGGCGATGATCGCGGCAGTCGCGCCGGGATACGGGCCGGCGTGGATCACGGCCGGCGAGGCCGCGCGGAAAGGCGCCGAGCTGCGATTGGCCCGGGACGACCAGCCGATCCGAGGACGCGTCCTCGATAGTCAGGGCCGGGCCGTCGCGGGTGCCACCGTCCGCGTCGCATTCCTCGGCCTGACCCGGGATGGCGTGGATCTCGATGCCCTGCTCGCCTCCGGCAAGCTCGATTGGGATGGATCGATGGTCCCGACGATCCGACGCCCCTTCTGGTCCTCTCCGACCTGGATCGGCGGGGATGGAGCCGTGAACACCGGCGCCGACGGCCGGTTCGAACTTCAGGGACTCGGCCGCGACCGGGTGGCCCTGCTGGAGATCGAAGGCCGGGGCATCGAGCGCGGGCGCATCGCGGTGCTCGATCGCGCATCTCGGGTGGCTCGCAGGGCGGCCGGACAGTCATCGGCGACCTTCGACTCCTTGAACGGAGAGATGGGGCTGGAGCTCTATGGGACGAGCTTCGAACATGTCGTCGGCCCCGGTAAGCCGATCGTGGGCGTCGTCACGTTGAAGGGCACGGGACGGCCGCTGGCGGGCGTGACCGTCGCGGCCCAGGTCCCGGGTCGGGTGTGGTCGGTGGTCATGACGAAGACCGACGAGCGTGGGCATTTCCGCCTCGATGGACTGTCGAAGTCGCCCGCCTATCGGGTGGATGTCCGGCCCGGTCCGGGGGCCTCCTGTGTCGGCATGAGCCCTCAGACCGTCGCGGATACCGAGGGCCTCAAGCCGATCGAGATGACCTTCGAGCTCGAACGTGGCGTCGCGGTCCAGGGCCGGTTGATCGACAAGCAGACCGGTCGCACCGTGCCATGCGATTGGGTGGAGTACTTCCCGCTGCCAGGCAACCCGCATCAGGGCAACAGCCATGGGATCGTTTCCGGCAAGGATCATACCTTCCGGATCACCGTCCGGCCTGGCGGAGGGATGATCGCCGTGAAAGCCCGCGGCAAGTCGCTCCCCTATCCCGGGGCTCGCCTGGGTCCGGCCGACAAGGGGAAGCTCCCGATCAAGGGCGAAAATGGTTCCGAGTTCGGCATCCCCTTATCGATCTACCACGCCTACCGTTTCGTCGACTTCGCCGAGGGGACCGAGTCCGCGACCCTCGATCTGGAGGTGTCGTCCGGGATCTCTCGCGCGGTCGAGCTGGTCGGCCCGAGCGGGCGGCCCGTGACCGGGGCGTCGGCCATGGGTCTGACCACGGACAGGTTCGCCTCCACGATCGTCGACGGCGCCCGCTTCGAAGTCCAGGGATTGCGTCCCGACGAGACGCGGCCGGTCGAGATCCGGCATGAGGGGCTCGGCGTGGGCGGCTCGGTCATCGTCTCGGGCTCCGCCCCCGCGGATGCACGGCCGCTTGTCGTCAAGCTTGCCCGCTACGGCGCGATCTCGGGCCGACTCCTCGATGAGGACGATCTCCCCCTGCGCGGGGCCAAGGTCGAGGCGATCGTCGTGAAGCGCCAGGGCTATGGGGCCTCGGACCCGAACTTCCGGCCGAGATCGGCCGTATTCGACGGCGAGGGTCGATTCCGCATCGACGGGATCAATCCCACGCTCGACGTCCGTCTGTGGTTCCACAAGCCGGGCACACCGCCTTACAGTCAGCGACCGAAGACCGACAAGGACCTATCGAACCTCATGGTCAGGCCCGGCGAGGCCCTCGACATCGGCGTGGTCCATGTCCGGTTCGAGCGAGAGTGAGTGAGGTGCGATTCGATGCCGGATTCTCGCGGCCTTTCCCTCGAATCGGTCGCCATCCGCATGGCGCGACTCCTGGCGATCCTCTCGGCCTGGTCCGTCGTGGTGGCCCTGGGGATGGGCTATTTCTTCGCGCCGGTAGGCCGGGAAGTGCAGCCTGAGTTCTTCGACCTCATCGGCTTCGGATGCGCGTTCGCGATTGCCGGCACCGTGTCGGCGTCGTTCGCGCTGGCACTGTCGGGCAAGAGGACGTGGGCATTTGAGCTCGCGATGGTCGTCTCGCTGGCGATCGCCATCGCGGTCGTCCTCGCTGCCCTCGCCTTGTGGGTGGCCCCCATGGCTCTCCGCAGCCGGATGGACGCCTGGTCCTTCCTGCAACTCCGAGAGGACGCCCTCCGCTGGGGCGAAATCCTCTTGAGGTTCTATTCGCCGCTGGGACTGGGAACGGGCATCGTGGTGGGGGGTATCGCGGGACGCCTGATCGTCCTCGCCCGCCGCCGGCCGCGATTGGGTACGGGGATCGCCCTCGGCCTGCTCGCAGCCTGCGCGTCGGGGCCGGTTCGGCCGATCCTCTTCGGCCTGGTGGTCCTCTGGGGACGGGTCATTCTCTGGTCGGAGTGGTTGATCTCTCGGTCCTTCTCGACGTGGCCGATGACTCCTGACGAGGTCTGGGCGACGGCCGCGATCCTCGGCGCGATCGCCGGCGCGTGCGTCGCGTGCCTCTCGACCCGACGTCCTCGATCAGCCGTCGTTCCTCGCACGGCGGAGGACAGGGGTCCGGACTTTCCCCAGTCCCCGCGGTTCAGGGAGAGGAACGAACGAGGGCGGAAGCAGAGCGGAGGTTCCGCGCCCCAAGACGATGCGCGGAAGGCATCTGACGGATCGTGAAAAAAGTTGGCCGGTCGGTCCTCCCTCGACTCTTATGATTGTGGAGTTGGGATTGAGGAGGTATCCGAGACATGGCCATCGATACGCTGGGCGCCGCCCTGCGACAGATTAACCGCCTGTTCACCGACGGAGCAGTCACGGGGCTCTCCGATGCGCAGCTCCTCGAGCGGTTCGTTGGGCGACGCGATGCGGGTTCCTTCGAGGCGCTGGTGGCGCGGCATGGGCCGATGGTCCTGGGCGTCTGCCGGGGCATCCTCCGCGACCCCAACGACGCCGAGGATGCCTTCCAGGCGACGTTCCTGATCCTGGTCAAGAAGGCCGACTCGATCCGGGGGAGCGTCGTGCTGGGCGGCTGGCTCTATCAGGTGGCGCACCGGGTGGCGATCCAGGCCAACATCGCCGCGGCCCGGCGACGTGCCCGCGAACGGGAGGCCGGACAGGTCATGACCGCGTCCGCGTCGACGGGCCCTCCGGCCGGGGACGACCTGCTGCCGGCGCTGCACGAGGAGATCGCCCGGCTGCCAGAGAAGTACCGGCTGCCGATCCTGCTCTGCGACCTGGAGGGCCTGCCGCAAGCCCAGGCCGCCGGTCAGTTGCGCTTGAGCGAGCGGACGCTCCGACGCCGGCTAGCCGAGGCCCGAGATCGGCTCAAGGGCCGGCTGGCCCGCCGCGGCCTGACGCCCGACGGCGTGATGCTGGGAGCCCTGTTCTTCCGCGAGGCGCGAGCCGCCGTGCCCGCGGCCTGGCACGCGGCGACGGTCCGCTCGGCGATGGACTTGGTCAATCACACGATCGCCGCCGGGACGGTCTCGGCGGCGGCCGGGTCGCTCACTCGCGAGGTGCTCAAAATCATGCTCATGCAGAAGTTGAAACTGGCCTCGGCTGCCTTGCTGGGTGCTGGGCTGATGGCCTGGGCGGCCTCGGCTGCCTTCGTTTCTCGGGGAGATGAGCCCGGGAAGCCGGCACCAGCTCCTGTCGCCCGAGGAGCAACGTCACCGGCTGCCCCGCGACAGCCCGAACCCGACCCACTCGATGCGGTCGGTATGTTCCCGGTGCACGGCCGCGTGCTCGATCCCGACGGGAAAGCCGTGGCGAACGCCGAGATCTACGTCCATCATTATCACTTCGACGATCAGTCGAGCGCCACGAGCAATACCGTCCCCACATATCAGTCGGGCAGGGTCGCGACGAGCGACGCCGACGGTCGGTTCCACTTCGACCTCGACAAGTCGTCAAGCGACTTCCCTTACCGGGACTTCCCAGCCTGGCACGGGGTCCAGATCGCGGCCGTGGCGCCGGGGTATGGGCCGGCCTGGGTGGAGGCCGGATCGCTACTCAATGGGGGTGAGGCCGCGTTGCGGCTGGTCCGCGACGACGTGCCGATCCGCGGCCGCGTGCTCGACTCGCAAGGACGGCCGGTCGCCGGCGTGATCGTCCTGGCGACCGGGATTCACTCGGTGGGTGAGGGTGTCGACAAAGATGCCATGCTCGCCTCGGGTGAGATCCAGTATGGGCAGATGTCCTTGCAATATAATGGCCCCACCTGGCTCGGTCAGCAGGGCACATGGACGACCGATGCCGACGGTCGGTTCGAGGTTCGAGGAGTCGGGCGCGATCGGATCATCGATCTCGAGTTCCAGTGCCCCGTGCTGGCGAAAACGTCCTTCCGCGCGATGGCTCGTGAGGCCCGAATGCCCTTCAAGCCTCGACCGCGGCCGAGCCGGCCCGACGGCATGATGATGATCGGAACACCTCCACCTCCTGCGCTGGTCGGCGCGACCTTCGAGCAGATCGCCGGCCCGACCAAGCCGATCGCGGGCGTCGTTCGCCTGAAGGGGACCGGCAAGCTGCTGGCGGGCGTTCATGTCTTGGGCGCCGAACCGTCGACCTGGACCGAAGTCTCGGCAATGACCGACGCCGAGGGACACTTCCGCCTGGTCGGGCTTCCCAAGGGCGGAACTTACCAGGTCCGCGCCGCCGCCCGCCCGGGGATCGATCCGTTCCTCGACGCCAGCATCACCGTGACGGATACCGAGGGCCTGAAGCCGATCGAGACGGCCCTGGAATTGCCCAGGGGGGTCATCGTCACCGGCCGCATGATCGACGCATCGACGGGCCGGCTCGTCCGGGCCAAGCACGTGAGCCACCACAAGGTGCCGGCCAACCACAGCGAAGGGCGAGCCGGCCTGAGTCACAGCGGCCTGGTCGACCCGATCTTCCGAATCACCGTCCCGCCCGGGGAGGGGATGCTCTACGCCAACGTCCGCGGGACGAACCTCCCTTATACCCGCGCCCGCCTCAAGCCGGCCGATAGGGGGAAGGGGATCGGCGGCATCGGCGACGGCGAAACGCTCACGATGCGGCTCGACGCCTACCATGCCTACAAGATGATCGACGTGCCGCCCGATGCCGAGTCGATCGCGGTCGACCTCGAACTGACCCGCGGCGACACCCGCAAGGGGCGGCTCATCGGACCCACCGGCAAGCCGGTCATCGGGGCGCAATGCGCCGGCTACAGCGATGCCTGGGCCGATGCCAAGACGCTCGCCGACGACACATTCGAGGTGTTCGCCCTCGAGGCCGGCCATCCCCGAGAGGTGGTCTTCTCACACAAGGAACTCCAGCTCGTCGGCTGGCTGATCATCAAGGATGAAGACCTCAAGACCGACGCCCCCATGGTGGTCCACCTCCATCGCGCCGGCTCGATCAAGGGACGGCTGGTCGATGAAGACGGCCTGCCCGTGGTCGATGCCACTTATTATGTCCAGACCGAGTACCCCGACAGCCAGGGCCGCGCGATCGTCCGGCCGAGGATCTGGCCCGAAAGCGAGACCATCACTTCGGACATCAACGGCCGGTTCCGGATCGACGGCCTCAAACCGGGATTGAAGTCGACCATCCAGGTCGCCAGCGGACGTCCCGGCCGCCGTCTGGACGCCGGCGCGGTCTTCCGCGAGATCACGGTCCAGCCCGGCGAGATCCGGGACCTCGGCGACGTGAAGGTCAAGCGGTAGCCCGACTGAACCGGCGCCGCGATCGTCGTGTTCAGCGATCGCCGGGCCGGGTCTCACCGGAGTGATGGCCCCTCGAAAGGATTTGGCCGGATCCTCCTCGTGCCGCCCTCATTCATTAGTGGATAGTGAGAGGGAGGGGGACCGGCAGACATGGCCATCGAGACGTTGGGCGCCGCCTTGCGGCAGATCGAGCGATTGTTCGCCGGGGGCGTCATATCGGGCCTGCCCGATCACCGGCTCCTGGAATTGTTCATCCGCGAGCGCGACGAGGCCGCCTTCGAGGTCCTGGTGGCGCGACACGGCCCGATGGTCCTGAGCGTCTGTCGCGGCATCCTCCGCGACCCGACCGACGTCGAGGACGCCTTCCAGGCCGTCTTCCTCGTGCTGGTCAAGAAGGCCGCGACGATCCGCGGGGGCCAGGCCCTGGGCGGCTGGCTGTACCGGGTGGCGCACCGCGTCGCCGTCGAGGCCAACAAGGCCGCCGCCCGTCGGCGAGCCCGAGAGAGGGAGGTGGGACCGATGGCTTCCGCGAGGACGGCACCCGGCCCCACGCTCATGGACCCGCTCTTATCGGCCCTGCACGAGGAGATCGCCCGGCTGCCGGAGAAACACCGGCTGGCCGTCGTCCTCTGCGAGCTCGAAGGCATGACCCATGCCCAGGCCGCTGTCGCGCTGAACTGGAGCGAACGGACGCTCCGGAGACGGCTGGCCGAGGCCCGCGAGCGGCTCAAGGTCCGCCTGGGGCGCCGTGAGCTGATGCACGACGAGGTCATGCTCGGGGCCGTTTTCCTGCGCGAGGCGCTCGCCATCGTCCCGCCGGCCTGGAACGCCGCGGTCGTCCGCGCGGCGATCGAGATCGTCAACCCGACCGTCGCCGCGGTGTCCGCCTCGGCCGCGGCCCGGTCACTCACCCGGGAGGTCCTCAAGATCATGCTGGTCCAGAAGCTGAAACTGGCCTCGGCCGCCCTCCTGGGTGTCGGGTTGTTGGCCTGGACGGTCTCGGCTGCCTTGATTTCGCGGGGAGATGAGCCCCGGAAACCGGCGCCGGCTCCCGTCGCGCGACAAGCGACACTTCAGCCGTCCACCGATCACGAACCGATCGATGCCGCCGGCACATTCACGGCTCGCGGCCGGGTGCTCGACCCCGACGGCAAGCCGGTGGCCGGCGCCGGGGTCTACGTACGCCACTATGCCGAGATCCGTTGGAACGAGATCGACCCGATGTCCGCGCGGCAGAAGGGGCGCGTGGCGTCGACCGATGCCGACGGTCGGTTCCACTTCGAGCTGGACAAGGGCGCGAGCGATGTCTCGTACTACTTCGGCGTGACCGGTTGGCACAAGGCCCAGATCGCGGTCGCCGCAACGGGATTCGCACCGGCCTGGGTCGAGGCCGGCGACCTGGTCAAGCGGGGCGAGGTGGCGATGCGGCTGGTCCGGGACGACGTGCCCGTCCGCGGGCGTGTTCTGGACTCGCAAGGCCGGCCGGTCGCCGGAGTATCCGTGCGAATCCGAGCGATCTGGGAGGTCCAGGACGGTGTCGACCTCGACGCCATGCTGGCCTCCGGCGCGCTGGATGAAAACCTGTTCCGGATGTCGCGCCGGTACGGGGCCATGCTCGGACCGTCGGCCCCGACCTGGCAAGCGGATTCCGCGCCACTCTGGCCGGGGGGCCGGAACGGCTGGACCACCGGCGCCGACGGTCGGTTCGAGGTCCGGGGGATCGGGCGCGACCGGATCGCCCGGCTGGAATTCCACGGCGGCGGCGTGGCGGACGGCACGCTCGACGTGATGGCCCGCCCCGCGAAGGCGCCGCCCAGGGCCCGGCCGCGGCCCAGCTTGAACAACGAGCTGGGGATCGGGGGCCGCGAAGCCGCGTTCCTTGGCCTCTACCCGCAGGGGACGCAGCTCGTCGGCGCGACCTTCGTCTACATCGCCGGCCCGACCAAGCCGATCGCCGGTGTCGTCCGCCTGAAGGGGTCCGGCAAGCCGGTCGAAGGGGCCGTCGTCCGGGCCGCCGACCCGGCGACGCATACCGGCGTCACCGCCCGGACCGACGCCCAGGGCCGCTTCCGCATCGATGGGGTGCCGAAGGGGGAATTCTACCAGCTCACCCTCAACCCGAGGCCGGGGATCGACCCGTTCCTCCGCCGCTGGGAGATCATCAGTGACACCGAAGGGACCAGGCCGATCGAGGCGACGATCGAGGTGCCCCCGGGGGTGATCGTGACCGGGCGGCTGATCGACAAGGCGACGGGCCGGGCGGTCCCGACGGCGGAGGTCGAGTATATGAAGGGCCCGGGCAACGTGACCACCGAAAACGCGCTGTCGTTCTCCCGGCTGGCCGACGGGGCCTTCGGGCTGACCGTCCCGCCCGGCCGCGGGATCATCGCCGGCGCCGCATCCGTCGACGGGAAGTATGAGCCGTACGCCCGCGCCCGGGTGAAGGCGGAGGACCGGGGGACCGGGATCGACAATAATAGTTATGCAAGTTGGCTCTCCGGTTTCCACGCCTATCGATTGATCGACGTCCCGGCCGGTGCGGGACCGGTCGCCGTGGACCTCGAGCTGACCCACGGCCTGAGCCGCCCCGGCCGGCTCACTGGCCCGGATGGGCGGCCCGTCGTCGGCGCCGAGGCCCATGGCCTCAGCGGCCTGTGGTGGATGTTTCAGACGCTCGACGCCGACACCTTCGAGGTCGGGGGTCTCGAGCCGGGCTATCCCCGGCTGCTGGTCTTCACGCACAAGGCCCGCGGGCTCGGCGGGGCGTTGATGCTCAAGGACGAAGACCTGAAATCCGCCACGCCGCTCGAGGTCAAGCTGGTCCCCACGGGCACGGTCTCGGGACGGCTGGTCGACGACGATGGTCTGCCGTGGGTCGGGGCCCAGCTCAACCTCGCGATCCTCGACCCGAACCACCCCCACGCCACGGATCACGTCGAGAAAATCAACGCCGACGCCCAGGGTCGCTTCCGGATCGAAGGTCTCGTGCCGGGCGTCGTGACCGAGGTCCTTTCGATCCAGACCGCGAATCGTCCGGGCGTCTTGCTCGACGGCGGCGATGCCCTCCGGAAGCTCTCCGTGAAGCCTGGCGAAGTCCGCGACCTGGGCGACGTGAAGGCCAAGGAAAGACGACACGTCTCGCCGAACACCACCAGTTTCGATGCGGCTCGCGATCGGAATCCGGACGATGAATGGATCCGACGAGCGTGACTCCTTTCCCACGACTCCGGTGCACGTGTCAGGGTCGGCTGCGCGCAAATTCCAATTTTTTTGAGATTTTCTATCTGCTTTCTGAGTCGAGGGTTCGGGAGAGAAACGGCTCTAATCCGTGATAGGTGCATTCATGAAATTGCAAAACCGCGCCATTCTAATAGTATGCGGTTGATGGACGATCGATTCCCGACGAGGTAGACACGATGACAAGCTGTCCGTTTGGATTTCAAACAGGCGAGTCGGGTCATCAACGGCCGAAAGCGACGACGGCCGGGGTCTTGCCACCCGCGACCCGCTTGGTCCGGATCGTTCGTGGACGAGAGCAACTCCTGACCGTCCCCGGACATCGGGAAGGGCGACCCGTCGAAATGTTGCACAGGAGTGCAAACCAGCGCAATGCCCGGGGTGCCCTTTCCCCTCAAATTGCGGGCTCACGACCCTCGCAGATGGCACAACGCATCCCGTCCCCTGAGCCGCCCGGCTCCGGATTTCAAGGTGGCGATCGGCGAGAACACTCGGAAAGACTGCCGCAATGACCGCTCGAAAGGGAGAAGACCGGTGCGAGCCAATACCATGCGAACGGGAGCCGAGGATCCCTGGGCGCCCTATGTCCCCGACGAAGCCATGCCCTGGGACCTGCGTCGGGTCGTCCACCTGCATCGCCGGGCCGGCTTCGCCGCCACCTGGGACGAGCTGCGGCGCGACCTGGACGACGGCCCCGGGGCCTCGATCGACCGGCTCCTGGAAGGAAAATCCCGATTCCGAGGCATCCCCACGGAGTTCGCCGCATTTGCCGACCGACTGGCCGATCGGGCGATGGCCGCGCCCGAGCCCAACCGCCTCAAGGGTTGGTGGGTCTACCGCATGCTCTTCGGCCCGGACCCGCTGACCGAGCGACTGACGCTGATGTGGCACGGCCACTTCGCCACCAGCAACCTCAAGGTCAACGACCTGGCCCTGATGCGCCGGCAGAACGAGACCCTGCGCTCGCTCTCCCGCGCCCCGTTCGGGCGGCTGCTGCACGCGATGCTCCGCGACCCGGCCTTGCTCATCTGGCTGGACGCGCCCGATAACACCCGGGGACATCCCAATGAAAACCTGGCCCGCGAGCTGATGGAACTTTTCACGATCGGCGTCGGCCCCTATTCCGAAGACGACGTCAAGCAGTCGGCACGCGCCCTGACCGGCTGGCGGTTCGTCGGTGACGAGGTCCGGCTCATCCCCTCGCGGCACGACGCGGGCACCAAGACGATCCTCGGCCGCACCGCCGCGTTCGACACCGATGGCGTGGCGGGGCTGCTCCTGGACCATCCCGCGACGTCCCGTCGCCTGGCCTGGCGGCTCTGCCACGAGTTCTTCGGCGAAGGGGCGGTCGACGACCGGGCCATCGTCGCGCTGGCCGAGGGGCTGCGGGCGCGCGACCTGGATATGGGATGGGGCGTCGCGACGGTGCTCCGCTCGCAACGCTTCTTCGACCCCATCAACCTGGGCCATCGCGTCGCGAGCCCGATCGAGTTCGCCGTGGGCGCGGTCCGGGCCCTCGAGATGTTCGACCCGGCTCCGAGCACGCCGGTGCTGGCCGACTGGTGCGCGCGATTGGGCCAGGATTTGTTCTATCCGCCGAACGTCGGCGGCTGGCCCGGCGGCCGGGCCTGGATCACGACCCGATCGGCGATCGGCCGCGCGAACCTCGCCGCGGCGCTGGTCGGGGGGGAATCGGTCGGCCTGAGTCGTCCGATCGACCTGCATGCGCTGGCAACCCGGCACGGTCAGGGCGACGACCCGCGTTTCCTCGCCCGGCTCTTACTCGGCACCGATTCCCCCGAGATCCGGCTCGACGCCGCCGAGCCGGCCCGGCGTGCGTTGATCCGTCTCTTATCTTCGCCCGATGCCCAGCGGATTTGATCCCTATCCTCCGGAGGTGTGATCGTGATCAAGCGACGAGACTTCCTGGCCCGCGGCCTGCGCGATGCGTCCCTGATCGCGATGGCGCCGACGCTGCCCGGCTTCCTGGCGCGCACGGCACGCGCCGCCACCCCCGACAAGGACGGTCGCATCCTGGTCGTGGTCCAGCTCGACGGCGGCAACGACGGCATCAACACCGTCGTCCCCTTCAAAGATGAGGGCTACGCCAGGCATCGCAAGGCGATCCGCCTGCCCGAGAAGCGGCTGATCACGATCAACGGAGAGGTCGGCCTGCACCCGGCGATGGGCGCCGCGGGCAAGCTGCTCGAATCGGGCCGGCTGGCGATCGTGCCGGGGGTGGGGTATCCGAACCCGAGCCGTTCGCATTTCCGCAGCCGCGAGATCTGGCAATCCGCCCGTTTCGACCCATCGGATCACACCGGTCTGGGCTGGATCGGCCGTGCCCTCGACGGCGGTCCTCGGCCCGTCGACGGCGCCCCCGCCGCTCTCTTGATCGGACCCGAATCGCCCCCGCCGGCCCTTCGCGGGAGGCGATCCGTCAGCGCTGCACTCGACCGCCTCGACGACTATGCCCTTGCCGATAAGGACAAGGAGGCCGGCCTCCTCGAGACCTCAGACGACGAGCTGGGCCGGTTCCTGCGCCGCAGCCTCCTGGACGCCTATGCCACGGCCGACCGGCTCGAGGCCGTCGTCGGGGCCGGCGAGGCGCGCACCGCGTATCCCGAGTCCGCACTGGCCGAGCGGCTCCGCCTCACGGCGCGATTGATCGAAGCCGGGCTGGGCACGCGCGTGTACTACCTGGAACAGGGCGACTACGACACCCACGGCCACCAGCTCGCCCGACATGCCCCGCTGCTCGAGGATCTCTCCGGGTCGCTCAAGGCGTTCCTCGACGACCTCGCGTCGTCGCGGCTGGCCGACCGTGTGGCGGTGCTGGTCTTCAGCGAATTCGGCCGCCGCGTCGCGGAGAATGGCTCGATGGGGACCGACCACGGCACGGCCGGACCGGTGTTCCTGGCGGGGTCGAACGTCCGCCCGGGGCTGATCGGCTCCTACCCGAGCCTCACGGACCTGGCGGACGGCGACCTGAAGATGACCGTGGACTTCCGCCGCATCTACGCCGGAATCCTGCAAGGCTGGCTCGGTCTCCCATCGAAGGAGGCCCTCGGCGGCGAATTCGAGCCCCTCCCGCTCTTCCGCTCCTGACCCGTAACGCGTCCCCGAGGCTTCCTGAATAGTTCCACGCAATGGGTAAGGCGAATCGAAGAGTCGCCGGACGGAGCCGGCTCCTACAAGAGGCAGGCCGAGCGTGCCCATATAGGAGGGGGCTCCGTCTCCCGACCGGATCCTTCCGCGATTATTTCGCTCGCGCCGGCGAGAGGCTGTCGATCAGGGCGTGCAGCTCGGCCTCGGTCAAGACTCCATTCACGGCGAGGGCCGGGAAGGTTTTGTCGGGCGTCTCGAGCAGGTAGCCGGTCCGATCCTTCGCCGGGGGATCGCCGAGGACGGCCCGGGAACTCGACAGGAGGATCTCGGCCAGCCACTGGTCACGATCCCCGCTCCACACCTTGATGCCCGCGGGAGAGGTATAAACCAACTTGCCCGATCGGGCCTTCGGGCCCAGGTTGCTGTTGAACGTGAAGGACTGCAACAGGACGACGTGCCGCTTGTCCTTCGCGGGATAGACCGCGGCGAACATGCGATGCGGCGGGCTCGCCACGTCCAGGATATCCATGATCTGGCGCCGGACCGCCCAGCTCGGATTCCTGGCGAAGATATATGTCGGATAATCGGCTCGCTTCGCCATGTCCTCGACCGAGACGTCGGGTACGACCATCCTGGCGAGGGTTTGCACGGGCAATTTGGCCTCGACGGGTCCGAGGGCACGCCGCAGACCGGCAAGATCCCATCCGTATTCGGGCTCGCGATTCTCGCCGGCCCTGGCGCGTCGGACTCGATAGAGGGTCCGCCCGCGGGCGACGAAATCGATCGACTCGATGGTGTGGTCGTCATCGCGGATGGTCGCCAGGAGGTACGAGTCGGGACCGTTGCCGGGGCTTGTCAGCCTCACGACGCGGGCCAGCGTCCTGTCTGCGAGTTTCGTCGGCCCCTCGTCGCGGACGAGGTCCCGGCGGTCGGGCCGATCGAGCACGCCTGTCAGGCCCGCGGCGATCCCCAGGAACCCGGCGGGATCCTTGGGCGGTTGAAAGTCGGCTGTGACCGCCTGGTCGACGATGTGGGACCGCCCTTGCTCGTCGATCTCCAGGAGATGGACGGCCCGGCCGTCGAATGCATTGGCGAACAGCGGACGGTTCTCGACACTGAGGACGCGAGCGAAGCGGTGGGTCGCCGGGTCATACCACGACTGGTCGCGGACGGTGTAACCCTTTCCCACCTCGCCACCGAGTTTCAATTGATCGAGCCTCGGCTTGCCGTCGGCCTGGATCGAGAGCATCGGCAGCCATCGGGCTTGCAGCAGCTCGGCATCCGCGACCGGCTCGACGACGATCTCATTATTCAGGCTGACGAGACGATCGGCGGCGAAGAGCCGCGCCTCGGCGGCCGAGGCCTCGGCCAGGAGATTCCATGCGTGACCGTTCGACCAACCCCAGGGGACACCGCCAAAGGGGAACAGGCACAACGCCAGCAGCACGCCGGCGGCCAGGGCGACGGCCAACCCCGCGCGAACTGGCCGTCGATGCGCGACGACGCTTCCGGTCGCCGCATGGCCGGAGTCGGGAGTTCGCGTCTCGCCGGACCGGTGCGAGCCGAACGGTAGCACATCAACGGAGATGCCATCGAGCGTGATGGACGAGATCGAGCTCATGATCTGCTCCTTGAGTCGGGGCGATGCCCCGATGAGATTCCTCGGTGTGATCGCATCGAGCGTTTCCAGGGCCAGCTCGTGCTGGCGGGCACAATCGTCGCATTCGTTCAGATGCCGGGCGACATCGGCCGGAGTGGCTTCGTCCGAGTCGCGGATTAGCATATCGTCGAGCCATCCGCGGAATTCATGGCAGTTCATGTCTTGCTCCTTTCTGGCCGACCGCCTCGCGCAGCTTCTGGAAGCCGTAGCGCAGCCGGGAGCTGACGGTGTTGATCGGGCAATCCAGCACTTCGGCGATCTGGTCGAGCCGCAGTCCGTCGAAGACCCGCAGGCGGATCGCTTCGGCCTGCTCCTGCGGGAGCCGCCGGAGGAGGGCCTCGGCCCGGTCCCCTTCCTCGACGGCCTGGGCCGCTTCGAGGGGGCTGAGTCCGTCGGCCGCGAGTTGATCGAAGCCGGCCTCCCCGCGGAGCACCGGCGAACGCGTCCGGCATCGGACGAAGTCGGTCGCAGCGTTGGCGACGGCGCGATACAGGTACGCGCCGATCGAGATGACCCGGTCATGCCGGTCGGTCGCGAAGAACCGGGCGAAGACGTCCTGGACGATGTCCTCGGCATCTTGCCGGTTGCCCACCTGGCGGAATGCATATCGCACGAGCCGATCCGCGTATTCCTCGACCAAGGCGACGCAATCGGATCGGATCGCCGGCCCGGCACGATCCTGGTCGTCGCCGGGGGCGGGTTGATGGATGGGCATCGTCGAACGCCTCGTCAGCATGGACGCAGATCGTGAGGTCGGTCGCTGATCCATTTTCACCTCCTACCTTCCATGACGAACGCGATCGCCCCTTTCGTCTAAAAATCGCCGGGTCCGACCAGATACGCCGCCGCGTCGGTCATTTCGCCGTATAGCCCGCGTCGACCATGAGGTGGGCACCGGTGATGAACGAGGCCTCGTCGGAAGCCAGGAAGAGGATGGGATAGGCGATCTCGCGGGGGTCGGCGCAACGCTGGATCAACTGGGCGCCGGCCCACTGGGGATGGACGTCGGCGCCCGCGCGGTCGAGCCCCATGGCCATCGCCTGACGCTCGACGACCTGGGTCCAGACGACGCCCGGGCAGACCGCGTTGACCCGGATCTTGTCGGGCACGAGGTCCATGGCCATGCAGCGCGTCATGCCGAGGATGGCCGTCTTGGTCGTGTTGTACGTGACATAATTCGGCTGGGCGATGAACGAGGAGCTCGAGGCCAGGTTGACGATCGCGCCGCCGCCGGCTTTGCGGATGGCCGGCACGACATGCTTGGCGACCAGGGCCGGCCCCATGACGTTGACGTCGAGCATCTGCCGCCATTCCTCGGGGGTGGCCTCGATGCCGCGGAGGATGAAGATCGCCGCGTTGTTGACGAGGACGTGGATCGCGCCGAAGGCGGCCTCGGCCTCGGCCGCCATCCGCTCCACGCTCGACTCGTCGGCCACATCGGTGCGGACGAAGAGGGCCTTGCCGCCGGCCTGCTCGATCCGATCGGCGGCGTCCCGCCCGGTCGCCTCGTCGCGCTCGGCGATCACGACCGACGCCCCTTCCTCGGCGAACAGCTCGGCCGTGGCGCGACCGATCCCCGCTCCCGCACCCGTGATCACGGCAACTTTCCCGTTCATTCGATTCATGACAGGTCCCTCGATGCTACCTCAGGCTGGCCTCGTCCGGACGATCCCCGGTCTCGTCGCAACGGAGCGATTATGACTCAAGCCCGGATGAGATTCACCATGGAGGTTCCGGACGGGAAAGCGGGAGTCTGTGGCAAAGGGACCGGGTTGATCGACGGTGTCCGGTCGCGGCGGGCTCTCCTGGGGGCTTCGCCGGCAGGAGCCGGCTCGACCCCAGCCACACCCCCTCTGCACGGGCGTCGGGTGGCTGGGGTCGGCGTCCGCAGGACGACGCCCCCAGGCGCGCCAGCCTGGGCGCGCCGGGCCTTCCGGCTCTTGCTCGGTTCCATTGCTACCGTGTCGCGGATGTCACGGTTTCCGATTCTGGCCGTAATGACGATTGTGCGGGTTTCTCTCGTGGTCTCACCCACGATCCGTTGGTCATCAGTTCTCACGTTCGAAGCGACGATTTCACAGCCGTCTCACCGCAATCGCATCCTGGCGGGTCGATCGACCTCGTCCGGGCTGTCCTGAATCGATTCGCGCCCGGGTTGAGCGTGCGGGAAAAGGGGACAGGCACCCGATCCGCGCGCCCGGCATGGGATCGACGAGGACTCTCCGGGCCGGGAGGCTCTCCCCATTTCTGGTGCCTGTTTGGTGCGTGTTCCCTCCCAGCGTGAATCGCCCTGTGCTATCGTGTCATCTCAACTTGAGGACATGCACCATGTGGAAGTCCACCGTGAGGGACATTCTCCGAGGTCGGAGTCGAGGGTCCGCGATCCTGTGCAAGGTCAGGCCGTGCCTCGAACTCCTGGAGGCGCGGGAATTGCTCGCCGTCGTGTCCGTGAACGCGGCCGAGTCGGTGCGTGCCGTCGACACGCAACTCCTGGGCGTGAATGTGGCGTGGTGGGATAGTGATTTGAATACCAACGAGACCCAGCAGATGGTCAAGTCCGCCGGCCTGACCATGTTCCGGTTCCCCGGCGGATCGGATTCGGACGACTTCCACTTCAACGACCCGGCCTCGTACACGGGGCAGGGGACCGCCGCGAGCATGGCCAGCTTCATCGCCTCGGTGGATGGCCAGGGCCTGGTAACGCTGGACTACGGATCGGGCAGCCCGCAGGAGGCGGCGGCGTTCCTCGCCTATCTCGACGCGCCCGTCGGCAACACGACCCCCATCGGCATGGGCGAGGAGTGGAACGACTCGACGAATACGTGGCAGCAGGTCAACTGGCAGACGGCCGGCTACTGGGCGAGTCTCCGCGCCTCGGCGCCGCTGGCGACCGACGACGGGCTGAATTTCCTCCGCCTCGACCACCCCGCCAGCTTCGGGTTCCAGTACTTCGAGGTCGGTAACGAGGAATACGGGAGCTGGGAGATCGACCATCACGGCTCGGGCGGCGACACCGGCTCGCCCCACGATCCGGCGACGTACATCGCCTTCGCCAAGCAGTTCGCCGCGTACGCCGCGCAGATCGATCCGTCGATCTCGATCGGGATCGACGTCGGCCAGCCCTACGGCGGGAGCGAGAACGGCCAGGTCAACAACTGGACCAGTGAGATCCTCCAGCAGTCGGCCGAGCAGGGGTTCACGCCCGGGTTCCTCAGCGACCACAGCTACATGCAGTCGCCGGGGAGCGAGAGCGACGCGAATCTCCTGCTCGATACCGTCACGGACACGAACCCCGTCGACCCCGACAACCCACTCGACTGGGCCGTGCGGGCCGCCGACTATCAGGCCGTGCTCCAGCAATACCTCGGGGCTGCGGGCAAGAACGTCGCGCTGCTCGCGACCGAGTTCAACTCGGTCAGCTACAATCCCGGCAAGCAGACGACCAGCCTGGTGAACGGCCTCTTCGTGGCCGACTCGCTCGGCGCCCTGCTCGAGACCCCCTACGACGGCGCCGATGTCTGGGACCTCTCCAATGGCTGGGTGACGGGCAACAACGACTCCTCGAGCCTGTACGGATGGCGTCAGGGGGGTGACTACGGCCTGATCGGAAGCCCCGGCGGTCCGTCCCCGCCGGCCAGCGGCGCCTACGTCCCTTACCCGACCTATTTCGCCGAAGAGCTTGCGTCGAAGATCATCCAGGCCGGCGGCACCGTCGTGCAGGCGGCCAGCAACGACCCCGACCTGACCGCCTACGCCGTGCTCGAATCGAACGGCGATCTCGACCTGATGGTGATCAACAAGAGTGCGACCTCCGCGTTGACCGGCCAGTTCCAGCTCGCCAACTTCCAGCCCGAGACACAGGCCCAGGTCTGGCAATACGGCGAGGCGCAGGACACCGCCCAGAGCGAGTCGAGCACCGGCGCATCCGCCCTGGCCAACTTCACCACCACGCTCTCCGTGAGCGGATCGAATTTCAGCTATTCGTTCCCCGCCTACTCGATGAGCGTACTCGTGCTGAGCAAGGCCCCATCGGGCGTCTCCGGCCCGACGATCACGGGCGCGGCCGCATCGAGCCCCAACCCCGTCATCGGCACGACCGCGAACCTGTCGGTCTCGGCGACCGACCCGGCCGGCGCCTCGAGCCTGACCTACACCTGGGCCGCCATCGGCACGGTTCCGGCACCCGTCACCTTCAGTGCAAATGGTACCAACGCCGCGAGCAGTACCACGGCGACGTTCGGCGACGCCGGTACCTACACCTTCCAGGTGACCGTCGCGGACAAGAGCGGCCTGACCGCGACGAGCAGCGTTACGGTGACGGTCGACCAGACGATCACGTCCATCACGGTCAGTCCCGGATCGGCGACGGTCCAGGCCGGGGGCACCGACGCGTTCACGGCGATGGGGCTCGACCAGTTCAACAACCCCATGCCCACGGCCCCGGCCTTCGGTTGGTCGGTGATCGCGGGTGGCGGGACGATCGGGGCGAGCACCGGCCTGTATTCGGCCCCGGCGTCGGCGGGGACGGCGACCGTCCAGGCATCCAGCGGCGGGATCTCGGCCACGGCGAGCATCACCATCACGCCCCCTCCTTCCATCGGCAGCAATCCCGGCGCGACGGTGACCTACGCGGACCTCAGCGACTCGGGCAAGAAGTTCACCGGCAGCATCACCATCACGGACACGGCGTCCCAGGCGATCGACGGCTGGGTCTTGCAGTTCGACTTCGCGCACAAGCTCACCAAGTTCTCGAAGGCGAAGCTCGTCAGCCACAGTGGTTCTCAATACGTGGTCAAAGACGTGAAGTCCGACGCCACGATCGGGCTGGGGCAGAGCGCGAGCTTCCGCTTCAAGGGCACACCGGGCAATGCCTCCGTGGGACCGACCAACTTCGTCCTGAACGGCGTGGCTCTCAGCGGTATTGAGACTTCCGCCAGGACCATGATTTCCCAGGTCGAGCGCCCTCGGCGTGAAATACGGCCGAGTAGAAAATCTTGAGATCGCCGGACGGAGCCGGCTCCTAATGGTTTTTGACTCTCATAATCGGCGATTCGGGCGTACACCTGGGGGTGCAGCTCGACCCGTCCAAACACGAGATCGTGGCGTCCCTAGGTCGATGCACCTACCGATTCTGAGAGTCAAAACT
>JBKQHM010000352.1:0-7668 GCA_052148775.1 Isosphaeraceae bacterium
TGAAAGCTGATCGTGCTCCGAATCGCCGCGACCGTTCCTTTACGAGGCTCGCAGAAAGGCAGGGCGAGACTCCAGTCGCTCAAGGTGCTTCTTATCCTTGCTATCCAATCGACTCACGTTCGATTTCTTTGCGCGGCGCGGATTCTCAAAATCGGTCATCGGGTTCCGGCTCGGTGGCCCCTGGGCCTCTCCGGGCCGTCGCTTCTCTCCTCCTTCTTCTTTCTCTGCGATCTCTGCGATCTCTGCGGTAAACGAATTGGGGATGCGGCTTCGCCGCGCTCGGTGATCCATGGTTGAGTTCTCTTTCCGTGCACGTGCGGAATCCCGCGATTAGCATCCAGGCCGCGACGGAAAGGATTGTAATCGCACGGCCGGCCACGAAGCCGGGAGGCCGGTAATCCATCGCGATGATGTGACGTCCGGACTCGGGCAAAGGGATCACGCGCTGGGAGTGATTGCCGCGGAGCAGGGGGGCCGGACGACCGTCCACTGTCGCCGTCCAGCCGGGCATCCAGGTATCCGCCACGACCAGCAGGCCGGGGAGATGGGTCGTCACGCAGAGGCTTGGGCGGTCGGGGTCGGAGGAGTTCCACTCGGCCGCCGTGAAGGGTTGCCGGGGACCGGGCGGGAGCTTGGTCAACGGATCGGCGTTCATGATGACCGAGGCATGCGGGTCGAAGTCGTTGAGCGACGTCAGCACCACGCCGCCGTGATCCGGCAAGATCGACGCGCGTGGGACGACGTACGCGCGGGGCATCGCCGTCGGATTGCGCTGGATCACGAACCGCGAGCCGTCCCGATCTCCCTCGGCCGCCACCGGCCAGCCGGGGTCCGACTCGACCCGGTCCGACACGATATGCGTGACGCTCATCCGGTCGAAAACCGCCTGGCGGATCCGCCGCCAGGAATCCTTCGCCGACGGCTTCAGCAACCGTTCCGCCATGGGCCGGACGTGTGACGCCACCGGGTAGAGCGTCTCGTAGAACACCGAGGCATGATCGATCTGGAAGGCGTCGTCCACATTCGTCTTCTCGATGCCGTGAAGGCTCGCCGGCAGGTCGCCGTAGAAGGAGTCGCGCGCCTTGATCCGAATCGGTAGCGGCCCCAAGGCATCGCTCGGCTGACCTTCCTTCGCATCGGAGGATGGCACTCCGTCGCTCGTGGCTAACGCGGTACTGATCGGATCGCGCATCAAGAACCGACTCGCCGGCGCGACCTGGATCAGCGCGTATCCACACCAGCCCAGCTCGGCGATCGCGATGAGGCCGAACAGGTTGCCGAGTCGCCGACGGCTGCGATCGTCGATGGGCCGGCATCCCCAGAGGCATAGCAACGACATTCCGACCAGGGCGAACCAGAACCCTCCATCGTGGAGCACGTGATTCGCGGCCCTCGCCGTGCGACGGGACGACGGGGGCGAGGCCGGGGCCTGGACCGAGTCGTATCGCGACGAAACCATCATCCGTGGAAGCGTTCGATGCGATTCTCCGGCGCTCGATCGGCCGTCGGCTCCACTGGGCACTCGACCCACCTGGATGAGGAACAGGAAGCCGACCAGCACGACCGCGACCATGACGAACCGCCTGGCGAAGCCCCTCCAGGTTCCGGAGTCGGTCATCCGGAGCCGGAGCACCTCGACGCCCATGCCCGCGAGCACCGCGCCGGCCAAATTGGCCAGGAACAGCGAACGGGCCGGCACGCGGAACCAGCGCATCCCGGGAACAAATGAGTAAACGAGCGGATACAACCCCAGCTCACGCCCGCAAGCAAACGCGATCGCCAGCCCGGCCAGCACCAGCCAACCCCGGATCAGCCTGCGGTCGGGATGCCGGGCGGCGGCGAGCACGGCGAGTGACAGAGGTGCCAGGCCGATCGAGAAGACCGTCTCCCAGTAATTGTCGTCGCCGATGTAGTCCGACGGGCCCCCCAGAGCTGTCGGGCTGAGCATCTGGAACCCATTCAGCCCGCCCAGGTGGTAGCGTCTCGGGATGCCAACGTCAATTCCCGGCTCGTGATTGCGGCGCAGCCAGGGCCGGACCATCCACTGGGGCACCACATCCACGGCGGTGATCCCGATCGACAAGGCAAGGATCGCGAACCATCCCACGAATCTGGTGGAGGCATCTCGGAAGACCAAGGCTCTCCCCGACGCGCCATTCGCGATGCGGCTCGGACAAAGCGTTACCCCCCATAAGAGGTCGACCGCCGCCCACATCGACAGGGCCAGCACCAGGAGGAACCATTCTTGCGGGTGCCCAGTCAGATAAGTCATCGTCAGGATCGGCGGCAACGGCAAGAACCCTCGCGCCCGGCTGTTCCGATACTCGCGATAAGCCCAGAACGCCCAGGGATACCAGCAGACGGCCCAGACGTGCGGGTAATGGCCTTCGAAGGTCTGGGCCATGAGCAACGGCGACGCCTGGTAGACCGCCGCCGCCACGGTCGATGCCCATCGCCCCTGTCCCATGGCCCGCATCAAAACGTAGACGCCCAGCCCGGCCCAGATCAGGTGGCCGATTGTCAGCCAACCGAGGGCGGCGGGGTTCTGCGTCCGCCACGCGGCCCAGACCGGAGGATAGAACAGGCCGGCCTGTGGGTTGCCGACCAGCGGGCGACCGGCGAATCCGCGCGCGTCCCAGACCGGCCAGTGTCCGAACCGGGCAAGGCGCTGGCCGATCGACCCGTGATGCGGGAGGAACAGGAAGACCAGGTCATTTCCGACCGGCCGCGGATCGCCGCGGTTGGCATAGTCCACGCTGGGCCGATGGCCGTCAACGATCAGGCCGCCGGGCTCGAGTCCCAGCCGCGCGAAGCAACACGCGGCGAGCAGCAAGAGAGGGCCCGCGGGGAGCAGCAGACCGGCCAATCGCGTGCGCTCCAGCATCACGGTTGTCGGCTCCTTCATCGGGGTCGGGCAATCAATCGGGAGTCCGTCGGTCGGCGGCCGAACGCGACGACCGACGCGCCACACGCGTCAGGGCCGGGCGATAGAGAGACCCTTCCGTACGCGACGTCCTGGCCTGGTCGATCAGGGCCAAGTACCGGTCGAGATGCTGGGCCTCGGACCACTCCCCGATCCGACGGGCGTACCCCCGGTCGGCCAGCTCGTCGCGCAGGTCGGTATCGTAGATGATGCGCCGGAGCGACGTGAGCAGCTCGATCTCGGAGACATAGCCCAGCCCGCCGCCGCTTTGTACGCCCGTCTCGAGGAGCGCTCCGGCCTCCTCGTTGACCACGACCGGCGTCCGTACCGCGAAGGCTTCCAGCACGACGTAGCCGAAAGTCTCGCGGAACAGCGACGGCACGACCACCGCGCGGGCCCCGTGGAACAGCCGGGCCAGCCCCACCCCGCCGAGCAGTCCCTCGAAGTGCACGTTCGGAAGGTCCCGGGCCATCGCGCGGAGCTCGGCCTCGTAGGAACCGGTCCCGGCGATCCTCAGATCGGCCTCGGGGAGGTAGCGCATCATCGGGATCAACCGCTGGAATCCCTTCATCTTGACCAGCCGCCCGGCTGCCGCGATGTACGGCCGCTCTCGAGGCTCGGGCGGCTCGTCCTCGATCCCCCTCGCCCAGCCGTCGGGCAGGAAATACGGCAGTTGGACCATGGGCACGAATGCACCCAGGCCGCGGTTTCGATGCTCCTCCATCGCGTGACGGCTGGGGAAGACGAGGGCATCGAGATTCCGCAGCCCCCGCTCGATCTCCGACGTCCCCCTCCAAACCTGAGGCGGACGGCCGCCCGCCAGGCTGCATCGGATGCAGTTCGGCGTATCGCAGATCTTTCTGTCGTACTTCCAGAGCAGGTGCATCGGACAGATCAGCCAGTGCTCGTGCGCCGTCATGATCCGCACTGCCCGACGATTCGCGCCGAGGCCCAGCACCCCGGGGCCCCCGACCAGCGAGATGTTGTGGAAGTGTATGACGTCGGTCTCGGGATCGTCGAGGACTTCACGGAGCGCGTCCGACTTGAACCAGGGCTGCCCCGTGGCCTGGGTCGCCAGCGGCGAGAGGATCCCGAAGGGACTCTTCAGCGGGTGGAGGTGGATGCCCGGTGGCGGCGTGTACTCGCGGAGCGGGTGATCCCCGCGGACGGCATTGAAGGCGTCGACGCAGTAGTAGACGTGAACCTCGTGGCCGAGCCGGCACAGCGCCTGGCTCAGCCGATCGACATAGGCGGCATCCCCGCCAAAGCTGTGCGCCCCGAAAAACGTCGTGATCATGCAGAACTTCATCGGCGACCTCCTGTCGCGTTGCATCCTCTCCCGTTGCCGTCGCCGCAGCCTCCTCTCAGGAGGCCGCGCCCGATCGCTCCGGCGGCCTCAAGACCGCCCGCCACAACCGCGTGTGACGCGACCCTCCCAGTGCGACCCACATCAGGACATACACCACTGCGCCCCCGAAGATGGCGACGAGCAGGCGATGCTGGTTCGCCAGGCACCACGGCACCATGAACAGCGAAGCGACCAACGGCCTTGCCAGGTGGTGGTGCCAGGCCGGCTGACGCCCCTCACTCGCCAGGCAGAAGTAGCCGGCCACGACCAGCCCTAGCCCGACCAGCAGAACCGCGATCGCCGCCCCCGTCCACCCGAAACACGTCTGCATGCCCGCCACGAGCGGCCCGATGACGATGGCCGCGGTCACCAGCGCCCGGACGCCCACCCGCTCGCGATTCATCGCGATCAGGGTCGTCTGATAGAGATAGGCCAGGATCAGCAAGGGGGCCCGCCAGATCACCAGCGCGAGCAGGAATCCCGACCCCTTGTAGTCCGCCGGGAGCAGCGTGTGGACCAGCGGATCCGCCAGCACCGTCACCCCGACGGCCACCGGCACCAACCCGGTCATGAGGACCTCGACCAGCGAATCCAGCGCCGCCCGGCCCGCACAGGCGGTCTGTCGCCAGAGCCGCGACAGCGTCGGGAAGGCTGCTTGCTGGAGGATCAGGCCGAACGTCAGGAGGGCCGTCGCCATCCGGTAGGGAGCCCCGTATCTTCCGACATCCCGCCACGACGCCATCAGCAACCCCACAACGAGGAGGTCCGCCGAGTTGATCATCGCCTGGGATAGCTGGATCAGGCAGACGTTCCGCCCGCGATGCACGAGCACCGAGAGGAATCGCAGGCTGAGCCGGGGCCTCGGGATCCGGTAGTTCTTCAAGTAATGGAACCAGACCAGCCCGATCCCGCACACCTCGCCCAGCGTCAGGCAGATCGGCACCCAGATGATCCGACCGGGGCTATTGACGCAATACCAGACCCCGAATGCGTAGATCGCCGTGCGAACGCAGAGCGAGACCGCTACCAGCAGCATCCGCTCCGTCCCGCGATAGACATAGTCCAGCCCGATCGCGGTCGTGAAGAGCATCAAACCGTAGAGCGACAGGATCATCCCATCCGAGCGGTCCCGCAGCGTCAGGGAGCCCATCAGCGTGAGACCCGTATACAGCACCAGCGCGAACAACATCTTGTAGGCCAGCACCTGATCGACCAGCGGGCGGATCAACCGCGGATGCCGCGAGAGCTCTCGCGAGACGATCACGTCGCTGCTATCGCGCAGGAGCAAGACCAGCCAGAACACGATGCCGAAGGCAAACTCGATCCGCCCGTAGCCGTCCGCTCCCAGACTCCTCGGCAACGAGAGCGTCACCAGCACCGACGTCGTCCGGCAGACCAGCTCGGCAAAGCTGAGGAACGCGAAGTTGAACGCGATGCGTCGCTTCGCGGGGCCATCGACCCGGTCGTGCCTCGTCGGCCGACTGATCGGCACGGACACACGACTCCGATCGTCCCGGATTCGACGCGGTCGGGCGTTGATGGATGTGCTGGCCATTCTCGAAGGCACTTCCTTGTGCGTGGTCCAAGGCTCGCAGCACAACGAGCATCACCAGCTCGCTGACATTCTTCCCCAGTTCATCGGACAGCCCTGCTTCTCTACCTTAATGGGATCTCGCGGATTACCCATCCTCCGATCCTAAGGCTCTGGAGAAGAACTCTTTCGGGATCAGCTCCTCTGACCCCTCTCCGACGCTCTTCCGGTGCCCGGCAATCCGGTCGCAACGAATGCTCCGCGTGTGACATAGCCCGCAACAAAGATCCTCACGTAAGCCAGGCTTTCCAGCCTGACGGAAGACGGTCTTCTGTTGGAGAGTCCCACCTACTGGGCTGTCAACCGTCGATTGATCGGTTGGAGTACCGCCTTGAGGCGGAGAGGACCGGCTGAAGCCGGGACTCCAACTTCTCAAATCACGATTGACAAGGCTCTACGTTATTTCGGAATCATCGGCCGGGTCGCTCTGGGTCTCTCGCCATCCCTCGGTTCCAGGAGCGAGAAGGTGGAGCCGGACTTTCCATCGCCCTCTCGGCCTACCTTCGCAGTCGATGGCGCGCATGGTAGTTGCGTCTTCCAACGCTGTCAACCGGAGCTTGGAGGCGAGAAAGGGGACCTTGGGTACATCGGTATACTCGGCCTGGCCGCACTCACCCTGTGCCGCCGCGCCGCAGTCGGTCGAGGGTGACGGCGACCACGATGATAATACCGATAATAATGTCCTGACTGGCATTGGGGATTCCGGCGTGGACGCAGCCGTTATGCAAGACGGACATGATCAGGCAGCCGATCAGGGTACCCAGGACGGTCCCCTCACCGCCGCTGAGACTCCCCCCGCCGATCACGACGGCGGCGATGACCTGGAGTTCCAGGCCGTTGGCGGTGGTCGGGTCGCCGACCGCGCCGAGGTAGGCGAACTGGAAGACTCCGGCCAACCCGGTCAAGAGTCCGCCCAGGGAGTAGATGAGGATCTTCATCCCGGGCACGTTGATCCCGCAGAGCCGGGCGGTCGCCTCGTTCGAGCCGATCGCGTAGGCATATCGGCCCCACAGGCTGTACCGCAGGGCCATGGCCAGCAAAACGCTCAAGCCCAGGAGGACCCAGAGGCCGGGCGCCACCTGGAGCCATCGCGGCTCCGGCTGGATCGCCATGATCTGCCGGAACCACTGCGGCTTGGCGTCGCCGGGCACATAGACGGTCGTACTCGACGCCAGCCAGGTCGCGAATCCGCGGAAGACCTGGTAGCTACCCAGCGTGATGATGAACGGGACCACGCGCAAACCAGCGATCAAGCTCCCGTTAATCGCCCCGCACAGCGCACCCAGACCGACCCCGAGAATCAGCGCGGCCGGCAAGACCAGTTTCCACGCCCGGATCGACTCCGGCAGGCTCGGGTCGACCTTCTTGATAAAGACCGCCATGCACACCGTCACCAGCGCGACGGTCGAGCCGACCGAGAGGTCGATCCCGCCGGCGATCATGATGATCGTCATGCCCAGGGCCGCGGTCGCGACGATCACCGTCTGCACGCCGATGGTCCGCCAGTTATCCCCGGTCAAGAACAGGCCCGACTCGCGGGTCAGCATGGCGAACAGGACCGTGATCAGCACGAGCCCGAGGAACGGCCCGAAGACCGTCCAGACCCAGCTCAGGGTCTGCCGGAACGCGATCGACTTCGGTCTGGAAAGGTCTTCGTCGAGATCCAGGGACACCGCGACCTACCTCACAGATTCCCAATTCGGACTTCCGACATCTGGAATCTGGAATCTGGAATCTGGAATCTGGAGCACTGCTGAGCGTTGCATAGAAAACTAAACATCCTGGCCAAAGAATGGCGGGCAGAGA
>JBKQHM010000353.1:0-8578 GCA_052148775.1 Isosphaeraceae bacterium
GATGAGGGTACTGAGAGTGGATTCCGGACATCGACCTCAAAATTCCCCGTGTTTTTCGGCTTTGTGGTCTCGGCGAAGGCCTCGATGAGAGTCCGATTGTCAAAGAACTTACTGCGACCTACTTAGCTATTCGCGCCTCGTGCCGCGATCGGCCAGAGGGCCTCGACGATGCCGCCGCGGATGCCGACGTACCAGTCGTAGAGATTGACGGTCGGATCGCAGTGGCCCGGGATCAGCCGGAGTCGATCGCCAACGCGCAACGAGCCGGGGTCTCCATCGAGCTGCAACATCCCATGTTCGTCGGCGGCGCCGAGATACCGGATCTCGGGGCGATCGTGCACGAGGGGCATCCCCGAATCCAGGGAGCTCGCCTTGAGGCCGGCGTCGCAGACCGCACGTCCCCCGGACCGGCTGATCACCGTGGTCAGGACGAAGAGCGCGCTCTCGAACTCCGGACCGTCGCCCCGGACCTTGTGGTAATCGGCGTCCATGAAGATATAAGAGCCGGCCTGGACTTCGTTGTAGACCCCGCTGGCGGCCTCGATGCGGTAGGTGCCGGTCCCCCCGCCGCTGACCCGCTCGCATTCCAGTCCGTGCGATCGCATCAGGTCGACGGTCTGCCGCACCAGGGCCACCGCCTTGTTGACGACCTCGGTCCTCGGCCCGGATTCGTAGATATGCTGGGCCTTCCCGTGATAAGCCTGGATGCCGGCAAAGCGGAGGTTCCGTCGGGCCGCGATGGACCGCGCCAGCGCCAGCGTCGGCGCCCTGGGTTCGACGCCACACCGATTCTGTCCGATGTTGACCTCGACCAGGACCGGAAGCTGCACGCCGAAGAGCGCCGCCGCCGCATCGAGGTCCTGGAGGTTGGCCTCGTCATCCGCGCAGACCATGACCTCGGCCTGCTTCGCCAGCGCCGCGAGCCGCCGGACCTTCCCCGTGGAGACGATCTGGTTGGTGATCAGGATGTTGTGCACGCCGCCGAGGACCATCGCCTCGGCCTCGCCCAGCGTCTGGCAGCAGATCCCCACGGCCCCCCGGGAGATCTGGTGAGTCGCGATGATCGGGCACTTGTGCGTCTTGGCATGGGCGCGGAGCCGGACCGGTTGGCCTTCGAGCGATTCGGCCATCCGATCGAGGTTCCGCTCGTAAGCATCGAGGTCGATGAGGAGGGCCGGCGTCTCGACCTCGGCGATCGGGCTCGCGACGCGTGCGGGGGGTAGGCTCATCGGGCAGGATCTCCTTTCGGGGACGCGGGGCGGTCTTCGTCCGTCGCCGGAGAGGGGCATATCGGCTCTCCGGGTGTCAGGATTCTATCGGAAGCGACGGAGATCGAGATACCGCTTCCGCGATGGCCCCCGCGGAATTCCTCTTCGCTCGGGCCGAGCATTCAGCTCGGGTACCCGCGTGAGGGTCGGACAATCGTGCCACGACGTCCGATAATGGGCGTTATGTTTGGTTGGCCTGGCACCCACGATTAAAGTTGCGGTTTACAGCGTGTTGTGATTGGCCTCCTCGGTCGATATAATCCCAGCCACTACGATGACCGTCTGCCGCAAGAAGCGACAGGCTCGCGGAATGGATTCCCGACGCCTCAGCGGATCATCCTGGCCGCATATCCGGGCTTGCGCACCAGAGCGACCGCTCACCATCTGATGATCATCAGTCGAGCGGGGCAGCCGAGCTGGGGCTTGGGCAGGGATGAGTGGCCTACCCCATTCATTTCTCTTGAGTACGGGCGTGAGGATCAACGGGCAGCGTTCCGGCCCTGGCTCCTCGTCGAACCCGACCCACACGAGCCGCAGTGAGCATCTCGAGTAAACCATGAAGAAGCTGACATCTCTTGCCGCTGACAAATAGGGTCTGAGCGTTGTCGGCCCTCGCTGACTGCAAGAAACAAGCGGGCGACGAGGACGAGGCCTCTGGTCAGACCCGGTCACGCACGAGATGCGTCATCAGCACGGCACCCGACAGAAAGAAGGGCTGGATCGTCCTCAACTCGGCCTCGAACCGGACGGTGCACATCGGGGGGCTTGGTCACTCTTATCAGCCACCGAATTGGCGGCCCGCGAAGCCGAGATGGCGCGTTCTCGGGCCGAATTCCGCCGCGCATCCGAGGAGGTCAGGTAGGCGATTGCAGCCAAGCGGCGTGCCCGTGCGGCCAAGGGACGAAGGGGTCATCGCGTCCTTGGCGGCGGCGGTTGAGATAGCCGTCGGTCAAAACCGACCCCCTCCCTCGGGGGCGCGACAGGCTCACGTGGGGTCGAGGGTAGTGCGACCAAGAGCGCGGCGCGGTATCTTTGGGGATGACCTTTGCTCGGAATTGTGAACGTCCGTCAATCGTCAAGTGGAAGTCTTACGATTGTAAGGCAGGCGAAGGGTGAATAGGTCCACGGATCAATGGGATTTTGTGTGTCGAACACGGACTTGCGTCGAGGTACGGGACCACGGTCAGGCCGAGTCGAGACTCGTGCCTCCAGGAACGCCTCGATAGCCTTCGCTCGATGGAAACGGACTGGTGGCCTGGCCGGCCGATCACGAAGAGAGATGACACCCAGATTGCCGGCTATCAGGCGCCCGTCCAGACCATGGATTCTGACACGAACGATTTTATCGACTCATGTCATTCAGTCGTGAGCTTCCGCGTTTTGTCTCCGGCATCGAGGGAGCTTCGGTCTCCCCGCACGGGGCAGCGATGGATGTTCGATTCATATTTTTCTAGGGATGCTCATGGATCAGTCTCAGTTGAAGAAATTCCTCCATCCCGCGGGAGTCTACCGGCTCGAGTACCCGGCCTACTGGGACCAGCTCCAGAAAGACGAGGCACGCTCCTGTGGATTCGGCCCCCATGAGCGCGATGACGTCGGGCTGTGGATTTCCCTGATGCCGGTCAGCGTGGACAGCGAACGACTGGCCGAGGAACTTCCCAAGATCCTCAGCCAGGTGCTCCCGCACATGCAGGGGGGCAACGTCCGCCGCGATCCGACCCTGCGGCACTACGGGGTCAAGGCCGATGTGCATAAGGAGGGCGAAGGGGGCCATTACTGGCTGATCGCCGGCGGTGACGTGGTGCTCTTCGCCAGCAGCCAGCTCCCGGCGGCGGAGCGCGACATCTGGAACCCGGCCTTCGAGCACGTGATGGCCTCCCTGGAGATCACGCGCGACGAAGAACTCGCCCTGCGACAACTGACCAACGAGGTGCTGGCGTTGTTGCGGCAACAGAATCCAGAGCAAGACTTCCAGGCCGACGAGAAAGGGATTCGCGGGAGCAACCGCGTCGTGTATCTGAGCAATCTCCATCGGGAGGTGCGCGCGTCCCCCGGCCGTCGGGCCGAGATTGTCCAGCATTTCGTGCGGAGCCTTGGCCAATCCATGGATCTGCCGCTGGGGCAGGAATCCTGGGAAGAGGCGCAACCTCGCCTGCTCCCCCTCTTGAAGCCGCGCAGCTACCTCGAATCCAATTCCGCCAACCGGTATTCGCTCGTCACCGAATGGCTCTCCGACGTGGTGATCTGCTACGCCCTCCGGAGCCATGACATTTTCCGGTTCGTGACCACCGTGGACGCGGAGCGCTGGCAGATGGATGCCGAGTCCCTCCACCAGGAGGCCGTCGCGAACCTCTGCCGGCTCTCCTGGCCGACCAAGCTCGAAGGGGCGCGGCAGCGGGACGGGGGGCGTTTGATCATCGTCGCGACCAGCGACGGTCTGGCCTCGAGCCGACTCCTCCATCCCGATCTGCACCGGCTGTTCAGCGGCCCCCTCGGGAGCCCGTTCAGGGCCGGCATCCCGGATCGAGATACACTCATCGTCTATTCTGACCGGCACCGCCTCAGGCAGCGGACCGAGCGCCAGTTGCGCAAGGATTATCGCACGTCGAGCTATCCGATCACCCCCCGGCCCTTCCTCGTAACGCCCGACGGCATCGCGCCGGCTCCGACGTGATCGCTTTTCCCGGACCGGCGATCGCGACTCCGACCGGATTGGGTTTAGACCGCAGGCCGGCAGATGGGTACCATGGTGATGATGGCCGCGTGAGCGGGCAAATGGATCATGGCCGAAAGGAGTTGGATCATGAGATTGCGAATCATCTTGCCGACGGTCGTGCTGGGCCTGGCCGTCGCGGGCGTCACGCTGGCACGGCAGCAGGCCGGCGAATCCTCCCAGCGGGTACAGGGGAACGGGCACCTCCCGGCGGCTATTGAAAATGCCAGGTTCCTGCGGGCTCAGGTGGCCGAACTCCGTGCGGAGGTGGAATTGGGGGAAATCCAGCACGACGTGGACAAGGCCATGCTGTCGGAGATGATGAAGGAAGTGGAGCAGGCGCATTGGAAGGAAGCATCGAAGCCCATCCAGCAATCTGATCCGAACGGTGGCCGAACCGCCGAGAATCCAGACGCCGCCGGTCGTGGGCAGAAGCAGCGAGACGGGATTGGCATCGTCGAGGCCGAGGTTCAGCGTATGAAAGAAAGGTATCGTGAACGGGCCGTCAAACTGCACGGGATGAAGTTTGCGCTGGCAGACCTCGAGGAGCGGCTCGCCAACGGGTGGAGTCGGTGAGAAGCCGGTTCGCCGCCAGTCCGAGGTGAATACGAAACGCACGCTCGTTACACCCAGGTATCATGAGCACGCTCGGAGTCCGGTCCTTCGATCGTTATATCGGTATCGATTATTCCGGCGCAGAGACGCCGACATCGAGCCTCAAGGGGTTGCGGATCTACATGGCGAATCCCACCGGGCCGCCCCGTGAGATTCCGCCGCCCCCAAGCCCTCGCAAATACTGGACGCGGCGCGGTACAGCCGAGTGGCTCGTCGCCCGGCTCTCCGAGGGCCAGCCGACGCTGGTCGGCATCGATCACGGTTTTTCGTTCCCCCTGAGGTACTTCGAGACCCACAAGCTGGCGCTCGATTGGCCGTCGTTCCTCGAGGATTTCCGACGCCATTGGCCGACCGACGAGGGCCATACCTATGTCGATTTCGTGCGGGAGGGTCTATACGGTGACGGTGCCGCACGTTCAGGCAACTCACGGTGGCGCCGACTGACGGAAAGGCGCGTGCGCACCGCCAAGTCGGTCTTTCATTTCGACGTACCGGGCTCGGTGGCCAAATCCACTCATGCCGGACTGCCATGGTTGCATGACCTTCACCGGCAGGTGGCCGACCGCGTGCACTTCTGGCCGTTCGACGGCTGGGATATCCGACCCGGAGCGTCGGTTGTCGCGGAGATCTACCCTTCACTCTGGAGCCGGAGCGTCCCGCGCGAGGGACGCAGTCCTGACCAGCAGGATGCCTATGCGGCCGCCGAATGGATGCGCCGCACCGATGGCGACGGCAGCCTCGCCCGCTTCTTCAATCCCTCTCTGGAACCGGCTGAGCGTTCCACAGCCCGAATCGAGGGCTGGATACTGGGAATCCCGTGAGCTTCGCGAACTCGGAAGTGCGGTCGCGCCGATTTCGATTGTGACTCGAGCGTCTTATACGGGAATGGACGCGAGGATCGTGGCGGTTGCGAGGGTTCGTGCGCCGCGACGTAACAATCTTCGCGATGAAACCAAATCATTCGATACATCGGGATTAACCAGTCGGGAGAGAAGCCCCTAGCCTTTCTATCTTGCTCGATCGGTAAAGCTGCCGGATCGGTTCGTCGATGATTCTTACAGCAACCCCTGCCGGCGGTCTCGACCGAGATCGCGCCGGGTCGAATTCGATCGCCTTGATGAGTCTTCAACATGCGAAGGCGCGGAGAACATCCGATGATGTCACGACTGGTCCTGGTCGGCATGGTCGCCGTGCTGGGTATATCGCTCCCGAGCCGTTCGGAGAATGGGGGCTGGTTCGCATCGGCACGCATGTGGATGATCGCCCAGCTCGCCGAGTGGGACACGTATACCCCCGGCGAAGATGAGGGCTTCTACGTCGGAGGGTCCCCGTATTCCCCGGGACGAGGCGTCGAATCCGTCGCGACGCGGGCCGCGGCCCCGGCTACGTTCGAACCGATCCCGGTCGACCAGGACCTCGGGTGCGGGATCGCCGACGAGCTCAACCGGATGGCGGAGGGTCTCGAGATTCCGACGAAGCTCGCCATGATTGCGGAGTCGCATCCGGATTTCGGGCCGGCCTCCTCGAGCGATTCGATCGAGATGAAGCTCGCCGTCGAGTTCTGCCGGTTCGCCGAGCGATCGGAAGCCGACGTAAGCCTTGCCTCGCGAGTGTCTGGAGAAATCGAGTCTGACGACGCAGTCGATGAGATATTCCAGGAGGGCATGGCGGTATTCGCGCCATCGACCGAGGGCCTGGTGTCGAACATCCAGGCCGAATCGCCCCCGGAGGCAACTCAAGCGGATGCCGATTTGATCGAGCCGCTCGTCTCTTGCAAGCTGGAGATCGCCGAGGAGTCGGAGCGAATCGACGAGCCTGTCGAGGTCCGTCGGGTGGACGCCGGGATGGAGCCGGTCCGGATTCTGACATTCGAGCCGATCGCGGTGCCGGAGGATCTCGGATCGGGTGTCGCCTACGAACTGAATCGCGCGGCCGAGGGACTGGAGATCGGCCCCCAGGAGGTCCGAAACCTCGGAGACGTCCGTCTCCGGATCTCGGCAGAGGCCGGCAGGGACGACGACCGGGGCATCGAGAAGGCCGTCCGTCTCACGCGAGATGCCGCCTTTGCCTGGATGAACCTGTTCACGGGCCCGGCACCGGTCGAGATCACCTCGCGGTAAGCCCCGACCCGCCTCAGCCCGATCGTATCTACCGGGCCGTCCCCGCGGCCTTCGCCTCGAGCCGAGGGCGTCCCGGCTGCTGCGCCAGGTCCCAGCTAACCTGGTACACCAGGCGGACGATCCGCTCCATCTTCGGGTAATTGATCCGCTCGGGGCGGTCGCCGGTCGTGTGGTAGTCGGGGTGCAGTCCGGTGTGGAAGAACACGGCCGGCACGCCCTTCTGGAGGAACGGCCACTGGTCGCTGCGCCTCAAGAGTTGCGAGCGATTGTTGTCCAAGACTTTCTTGATCGTCAGGCCGAAGGGGGCGTTCGCCTGGTCGATCACCTGGGCGAGCGAGGCGCTGCGGCTGTGGCCCAGCAGGTTGAACGCGTTGTGGTTCGACTCGGCGGATTGCACCGGCAATCCCCGGAAGCGTGGGCCGCCCCCCTCCGGGACCTCCTCGTCGCGGCCGATCATGTCCATGTTGAGCACCGCCACGATCCGGTCCAGCGGCACCGGAGGGCGTTCGACGAACGCCCATGAGCCGAGCAACCCGCGCTCCTCGGAGTTGAACGAGACGAA
Source organism: Isosphaeraceae bacterium (assembly GCA_052148775.1). Taxonomy (GTDB): domain Bacteria; phylum Planctomycetota; class Planctomycetia; order Isosphaerales; family Isosphaeraceae; genus CAVZRC01. The sequence goes on from JBKQHM010000353.1 coordinate 7,279, forward strand.
CAGAATCGAGCGCTTCGGCCGGTGTTCTTCCTGCGCGGCGAGGGCGTAGGCTTCGGCGATCTCGAGCAGGCCGACGACGCCGGAGCCGTTGTCGTCGGCGCCGTTGAAGACCTGGTCGCCGTCGGCGCCGTTGTGGTCGTGGTGGCACGAGATGACGACCCACTCGTCCTTGAGCTTCGGGTCGCTCCCCTCGAGTGCGGCCAGTACGTTGCGGTCGGGGACGACGTGCCGGTGGACGCGGGTCGAGACCTCGCTGATACCGAGGGATATCTCGTCGGGAAAGGCCGACCCAGGGCGCTGCTTCTCCGACTCGCGCGCCAGCTCCTCGAGCGAGCCCTTCGCGCCCCTCAATAAAGCCCGGGCCAGCGTCGTCGAGATCAGGGCCGCAGGGATGCGGACTTGCTCGACCCAATCTTGAAGCATGTAGCGTGGGATCCTCGGCGGCTTGTCGGGCCAGGCCGATTGCGCAAGCGCTTCGAAGTTCTCCGGCCCGGGGTGGTTGTGTACGTCGGAGACGAAGAGGATGCCGAGGGCGCCCTTCTCCTGGGCGACCAGAGCCTTGCGCCATGGAGTCGCGGCCTCGCTCATGATAAGGCCGTCGAACGGACTCTTGGGGTCATGCTCGCCGGGTTCGTGGTCGAGGACCAGAACGATCCCGCCCCGTACGTCGATGTTCCGGTAATCGTCGTGGCCTTTTTCGGGTGCGCTGATGCCGAAGCCGGCAAACGCGACCGAGCCGGCCACCGTTCGTTCTCCCGGTGGGCTGAATGGCAGGGGAATGAACTCCTGACCCGATGCGAATCTGACTGCGCCCGCGAAGCCGGAGACGATCAGCGTATTGGACGGGCCGAGGCTGGCCGTGACGAGGTTGAATCGATGGAAATACGATCCGTCGGCTCCGACGCGCTTGAGTCCCAGCCGCTCGAATCGCGAGGCGATGAACTCGGAGGCCAGTTCGTTCTCGGGGGTCGCGGTCAATCGACCGCGAAACCGGTCGCCGGCCAGGAAGAACAGGTCGGCCTTGATGTCCCGCTGGCAGATCGAATCGTTCCGCGGTGCCGTCGGCTCCGCCCCGGGTAGGAATGCGGTCAGCAGCGTCGCGATGGAAATCAGGGTACTGGGCATGCCATCCTCCTCATCGGTTCTGGAGCGTGTTAAGAACTTCCTCTCATTCTGATGGTTTTTGACTCTCATAATCGGCGATTCGGGCGTACACCTGGGGGTGCAGCTCGACCCGTCCAAACACGAGATCGTGGCGTCCCTAGGTCGATGCACCTACCGATTCTGAGAGTCAAAACTC
>JBKQHM010000354.1:0-11010 GCA_052148775.1 Isosphaeraceae bacterium
CCTGCGCCGGCCGATCTACCAGAAGACCGCCAGCGGCGGGCATTTCGGTCGCACGGAAGCCGAATTCACCTGGGAGAAGACCGATAAGGCCAACGTCCTGCGCGATGCGGCCAACGCCATGACTTCGGCCGCAACCCTCGTCTGACAAAGCTTTTCCTGCAACGAAACCTGGTCACTTTGCGCCGAGCTTCGGCCGGCGCAACGGACCTGGCAGCCGATCGATTCTCCGGACCGACCCTCATGCCCGCCCCGTGCGAAGCCCTGTTGGTGCAAGCTCGCGAGGCGTTCGCGACCCGGTTCGGCGGCGAGCCGGACGTTCTTGGCTGCGCCCCGGGGCGCGTGGAGTTGCTGGGGAACCACACGGATTATAACGGCGGGCTGGTCATGGCCGCCGCCATCGACCGGTCGACCCTCGTCCTCGGCCGCCGGGCCGAGGGGATGCAGGCCCGTTTCTTCTCGGTCAACTTCGGTCAGGCCGATACCTGCCCGCTCGATGCCATCGAGCGTACCGAGTCCGGCGCCTGGTCGCGCTATGCCCGGGGCGTTTGCTGGGCGCTGGGCGAATGGTGCGGCCCGCTCGAATCGGGCTTCGAGGCCGTCATCCTCGGCGAAATCCCCCTCGGCACGGGCCTATCCAGCTCGGCAAGCCTCCAGGCCGGGGTCGCCTGGTTCCTGATCCAGCTCGGGGTATTACCGGGCCGATGCCGACAGGAGTTCACGCGCGACATCGGCGATTTGCATCGAATGCAACTGGCCATGACCCTCCGGCGCTCGGAGAACGAGTTCGTCGAGGTCGGCTCGGGCCTGCTCGACCAGTTCTCCAGCCTGTTCGGTCGCGCCAATCATGCCCTGTTCCTCGATTGCGGCACCCTGGTCCACGACCGACTGCCGATGGGCGATCCGGCCCCGGCGATCGTTGTCTGCGATTCCAGGACTTCGCGACGACTGGCCGACGGGATGTACGACCAGCGTCGTGCCGAGTGCGAGCGCGTTGTCGCGGCGTTCCGCGACCGGATACCCCATCAGGGTGAATTCCGGCTCTCGTGGGTCTCGATGGAACAACTCGAAGCCGACTGGGACCACCTTGACCCCGTCGGCCGCAAGCGGGCCCGTCACGTCCTGAGCGAGAACGAGCGCGCTCGTCAGGGGGTCGAAGCCCTGAAGTCGGGCGATATCGCGGCATTTGGCCGCCTGATGTCGGCCTCGCACGCCTCCAGTCGCGACGACTTCGAAAACAGCTCCCCGTCGCTCGACGCCCTGATCGAGGCGGCCCAGGCAGCTCCCGGCTTCCTCGGCGGAAAGCTCTCCGGCGCCGGATGGGCCGGCTGCACGGTCAACCTGGTACGCCCCGAATGCTCCGCCGACTTCGCCGAGGCCGTCCGGACGGCGTACGCCCGGAAGACCGGGATCACTCCCGAGATCCATATCTGCCGCGCCGCCGATGGGGCCTATGGACAGACTCTCGCTCCGACCGGATCTTCAGGACCCTGAGGCCGGCCGGGATGGAAATCCGGCGGCGGTGTACGCCTCGAAGGAGGTCAACGATGCCTTGGGCCAGGATGCTCGCAGACTTGATCGTGGTTTTCCATGCGACGTATGTCAGTTTCGTCGTCTTCGGACTGGTGGCGATCCTGATCGGGGCCGTGCTCCGATGGAAATGGGTCCGCAACTTCTGGTTCCGCGCGACCCATCTCACGGCGATCGGCATCGTCGTCCTGGAGGCCCTCCTCGGGATCACCTGTCCGCTGACCGACTGGGAGCAGCGGCTCCGGATCTCGGCCGGGGAAGCGAGCTATTCGGGCGACTTCATCGGCTACTGGGCGCATCAGTTGATCTTCTACGATGCCGAGCCGTGGGTCTTCACCACGATCTACATCCTGTTCGGCTTGGCGGTCGCAGGCGCCTTGATCCTGGCGCCTCCCCGCCTCCCGGGCCGGGATCGAGGCCAGGCACGGCCAGGATCGGTCGAACACGAACCGGCCCAATCCGGCTCATGACGGGCTTTCATTCTTCACACTTACCGGGTTCGATGCGAGGAGGACGAGCGATGGCGTGGTTGTCGAGGAATCGCGGAAGCCGGGTCCTGGGCCTGTCGATCCTGCTGGCGGCTTCGGCCGTCGCGATCCCACAGCCGAGGGCGTCGGCCGAGACGTGCCTCTCGCCGTTCGTCAAGCGGCTCGACCGCCAGGAGAAATTCCTCTACGTGTTCTGCGTCGACGCCGATGCCCGCGACAACGATTTCGTGTCGGTCATCGACGTAGACCCGGACAGCGCGCGATACGGCACGATCCTCAACACGCTGGACCTCGGCACCAAGGGGAACGAGACCCACCACTGGGGCTACACCGACGACCGGACGAGGATCTGGGCGGGGGGCCTGTTCTCGAGCCGGATCTGGATCCTCGACGTGGCCTCCGACCCGGCCCGGCCCCGGGTCGAGAAGGTGATCGAGAACATTCCGCAGGTCTCGGGCCTGTCCGGCCCGCACACGTACTACGCACTTCCCGGCCGGATGTTGATCAGCTTCCTGGGCTCGGGCAGCGGCGGACTGCCGGCGGGGCTGGCCGAGTTCACCAACGACGGCAAGTTCATCCGCCGGATCGACCAGCCCGAGAAGGCGCCCTACGGCTACGACGTGGCGATCAAGCCGTCCCTGAATCGGATGGTCAGCAGCAGCTTCACCCCGTTGCGCAACTACCGCAAGCCGCTGGCCCAGATGGACCTGAAGGACTTCGGCAGCGAGATGATCGTCTGGGACTTCAAGCAGCGTCGGCCGCTCCAGGTGGGCAAGGCGGGCTTGGCTCCTCTGGAAGTGCGCTGGAGCCTCAAGCCGGAGAACGATTACGGGTTCACCAACTGCGCGCTGGACAACTCGATCTGGCTCTTCAAGGGCAACGGCACCGGCGGCCCGTACGAGTTCAAGAAGGTCGCCGACACCGGCGCGCTGCCCGCCGACCTGCGCCAGAGCCCCGACGACAAGTACCTCTACGTGAGCTGCTTCGGCGACAACACGATCCAGCAGTGGGACGTCTCCGACCCAGACCGTCCCCGCCTCTTCAGCACCGTCGCTCCATGCGTCCAGCCGAACATGATGCACGTAACCGGCGACGGCAAGCGGATGTACGTCACGAATTCGCTGCTCTCGACGCTCGACCACGCGGGGCGATTCTACGTCCGCCTGGTCCACATCGGGCCGGATGGGATGAAGGTCGACCCGTTCTTCAACATCGACCTGAACAACCTGCCGTCCGGTCCGGCCCGCGGACATGACATGCTGATCAATTGAGTTTCCTCGTACCGCGATCGAAACCGGGGGATCTCGGGATCGAAGTCGAGATGCGCGGCCCACACCCGTCAATCCCAAGTTCTCACTGCGCTGGGAGGGCTTCCCAGATCCGGCAGTCGCCAGTAAGCCATCTCCAGCCCCGTCCCAGATCTGCCGGGAGTACGGGACACGGCGGTGGCGCGGAGCCGTACCGGGGGCTCATTCAATCCTCCAGACCCAATTCCTGAAGCGACGGCGCCTCCAGCAGCGTTAGGGCCAGCGCCTCTAGCTGCTCGGGGCTCAGGCTGTCGAGGCGATCTCGGGCGCTGGTACTCAAGGTGCCAAAACGGGCCTCGAGCTGCTTACGGAGCATCGTCCGCTGGCCTTGTAGCAATCCCTTCTCGAAGGTCGTCACCGCCATGGTCTGGGTCCCCTGATAGCGCTCGGTCCGAAGCAGCGCCGCCAATTCTTGCGCTTGCGCCTCGTCTAGCGTAGTGTATGCCTCCAGGCAGTCCAACAGCAGGTACCGCCGATAGTCATTCTCCCGCGCCTCGGCCAGCCGCCGCAACGCCTCGGCATGAACCTCCGCACGACGGGCCGGCGGCACGCGCATCAAGGCCGTCAACGCCACTCCCAGGAGATGCTCCCCAAGGACGTACTTTTCCCCATCGAGCCCCGGCAGACCCACGTAGGCATACGCGAAGGAGACCAGCCGATGGTCCCAGTACGTCTCCTCATAAAGATCCCAGCCGATCCCGTCCAGCCCTACCCGCAAATACAGCGCGACGGGTAAGACCGGCAAGCCGTGCCGGCGGCGGAGCTGCTCGTAATATGACAGCATCCGGGGTCGGAGCGGCGCCACCGTGTCCTGGGATTCGATCTCGACGTGGATCAAGGTCAGGCAGCAGTCGGCGTCCTCTCCCGGTGCCGATGCCGGAGGCGGTACGCCGGGGCGCAGCGGCAAGCGGGCGACCAGGTCCAGCGAGCGGCGCTCACCCCGGGGCGGATCGGTGAAGACCTCCTGTTCCAGCCAATCGACGCGGGAGAAATCGAAGCGATCGGCCCAGGCGGGGAAGAACGCCTGGAAGAATTCGGAGAAGAACGTCTTCAACAACGACTTGAACCGCTGGTCATGGTCGGCCATGGAACGCCTTTCTTCCGGCGCATCGTGCCTGGTAGCTTCAGGCTGCGGTGCGATGGCACCGAAATTATGCCACACGAGCCCCGAGGGGCCAAGTCGAGGACTGCGGTCGTTTGTGAGCTGCCGCCGGTTCATCACAACCCGGAGTCTTGCAACTCCCGGCTCTCAGGTTGACCCGAAAAGCCTGCCGACCAGTCCTCCGACATCACATATCGATCAATTGAGTTCCATCGTCCGCCGAGAGCGTCTGTTACGGCCTGGGATCCTGCTCCGTTCCCGATCCTTGACAGATGTCGATGGATTCGTCGTTCTTCGTTATACTAAACGGGGTGGGCGGACCATCCATCGAGGACGTAACGGCTCGGTCGTCCGGCTTGCCGGGTGCTCTTTGGGGCGATTGACATGACAGTCCAATCCGAACCGGCCGTGGGCACTTGGAAGAAGCATCTGCGATTCAGCGTCCGGACGATGTTCGTCCTGGTGCTGGTCATCGGCGCCGCGCTGGCCGGGATCGTCCGTCACGCCACAATCCAGCGCGATGCCGTGGCCACGATCCGGAAGGCCGGAGGGGCCATCTGGTATGACTGGCAATTCCAGAACGGGCGCAGCGTGCCGAAAGGCGAAGCCCCGGGGCCGAAGTGGCTGGTGGATGCTCTGGGCGTCGACTACTTCGGAAACGTCAGCGTCGTCAATGGACTCACTCCCGATGTCACCGATAAGGAACTGGCCTTTGTGGGCAATCTCAGCCGCCTGGAGCGACTGAATCTCAAGGGATCGTCGGTGACCGACGACGGACTGGCCCCTCTGAGGAATCTGACGAATCTCGAAATCCTTGTACTGGATTGCACCAAGATCGGCGACGCGGGGCTTACGCATCTGGCGGGCCTGGACCAACTCAAATCGTTGGGCCTCGTCAAGACCCGAGTGACCGACGCGGGTCTCGCCCAGCTCAATGGGCTGAACAACCTCGAATCGCTGGGCCTCTCCGACGATGCGGTCACCGACGTCGGTCTCGGAATCCTGGATGGGATGCCCATCCTCCGTTCCGTGGCCCTCGACGGCACCAGGATCACCGGCGCCGGTCTGGCCCATATCCGGGGGCGGTCCGGTCTCCAGAACCTGATCCTCAATAACACGGCGGTCGGCGATGCCGAGCTCGCCAATCTCGAGGGGATGACCGGACTTCGCATCCTGACGCTGAGGGGCACCAGGGTCTCGGATGTGGGAATGGTACATCTTGGGGGTTTGGCCGCGCTCGAGAGGTTGATCCTCTCAGACACGAGGGTCGGCGACGCGGGCCTCGCCCACTTGAAGACGTCGCCGAAACTCAGACTGTTATGGCTCGAAAACACCAGGACCACCGATGCCGGACTGTCGCATCTGAAGGATCAGGTAGGCTTGCAGATGTTGTTCTTGAACGGCAATGCCATCACGGACGCCGGCTTGGCCCACCTGCAGGGGATGACGGGGCTTGAGAGCCTTCGCGTCGGCAAGACCGCGGTGAGCGACGCCGGACTGGTTCATCTCAAAGGTCTGACCAAACTCGACACCCTGGAACTCGCCGACACCCAGTTCACCGACGCCGGCCTGGCTCGTCTGAGAGAGCTCCCCGGCCTCAGAGGCTTGATCCTGGGAGGGCCTCGGGTCGGCGACGCCAGTCTGGCCGCGCTGGCGGGGATGACCGGCCTCCAGAATCTTTCGCTCGACAACTCCGCGATCACCGATGCCGGACTATCGCACTTGAAAGGAGTTCCGGGCCTCACCGTACTGAGCCTGGCGAACACCCGGATCACGGATGCCGCCTTGATTCATCTCGCGGAAGTCAAGGGTCTTCAAGCGTTGTACCTCAGCGGCACCGGAGTCGACGACGCGGGGCTCGCGAGCCTGAAGGGACTCGCGAAGCTCCGGCTGCTCTCCCTCGAGAAGACCGCCATCACCGACGCCGGCCTCGCGACTCTGAAGGGCCTGTCATCCCTCTCGGCGTTGCAGCTCGAGGGAACCCGGGTCACCGATATCGGTGTCCGGGAATTCCATCGGGCCTCGCCCGCGGTGGAGATCACCCGATGACGTTCTACACCATCGGCTACGGCGGACGAGTGCCGGAGGAATTCGCCGGGCTGCTGGTCGCCCACGGCGTTCGATCGTTGGCCGATGTCCGTATCCGCCCCGATCGCGCGAGCATGGGCGCCTATGTCCTGGCGCGCACGCCCGACAAGGGGATTCAGAAGCTGCTCGGCGAGCGAGGGATCGCGTATCATTCGATCGTCGAACTCGGAAACCTGTTCAGGGACCTCGAAGACTGGGTTCCCCCCTACCGCGCGCTGTTCGAGCGGGCAGGGGACCTGCTCGTAGGCCGGCTGGGCACATTGCCGGTGCCATTCTGCCTGATGTGCGCCGAGAAGCGCGTGGCGGATTGCCACCGCCGGGTGATCGCCGACTACCTGGTCGCGACCAGGGGCTGGACCGTCGAACATATCGAGTAATGAAGGCACGTTGCGGCCGAAGAATCGTCGACGCTGGGGTAGGCCCGCGAGCGTCCGCCCCTGGACCAGCCGCCTCTCGTCCTGCCGCCCCGGGTGTTTGTCCGCGTCGAAGTCCGCGTCGAGCCCGATTCGCATCAGGCGGCGCGGACAAAGGCTCCCGGGGCACGTCGGCCGGGCATACGTCATTCAAGCCCGGCCGACCCTGAGCCGGATCACCTGGCGGACCCAGCGCGCATGCTTCTTCTCGCCCGGCACGACGACCTGGAGCGTCCCGGCCTGGGTTGGCAGGGGTTTGTCGTCGCGACGGTCGGCCAGCAGGACGACCCGATCGGTGAACTCCGCGTCGAGTTCGGCGAGGCCGAAGACCGCGCGATAGCCGTCGGACGCCTCGACGACGACGAACAGGGCCATCGCCTTGCCGCGCAACTCCTTTCCCGTCGGGACGCCCGCCCTGGACAGGATCTCGATCAGGGATACGCCCTCGTACCGCGACTCGACGCCGTCGTGGCCCTTCGCTCGTAGCGTCTGCCGCGGCAGCTTGGCGAACTCCGCCGCGCTCAAGGAGAGCGGACGAGTCACCTCGCCGACGACTTCCAGCAGGGAGGGAGATCCGGTCTGCACGGCGGCTTGCGGAGGCGCGCCCTTCGGCGATTGCGCCGCGACCTCGAAGCCGAGAGTCGCCAGGGGAAGCATCGCGATAAGGCCGATTGCCAGGCATCTGTCGTTTCGTCGCATCAGCATCAAGCTCCCTGAAGCCTACGTCGTCGGGGAATGGATTCCGGCTCGATGTCGCGGAATCGTCGATCCGACCCGTCCCTGCGGGGCGGCCGACGCAGTCGCCCTGTAACGATATTCCCGGGCTCACGCGTTCGGCGGGGTCTTCTCCTTCTTGTGCCGGACGATGATCCCCTCCTGGAGATAGACGATCGTCTGGGCGATGTCGTTGGCGTGGTCGGCGATGCGTTCGAGGTTCCTGGCGGTGCTCATCAACTGGAGCCAGGCATCGAGCTGGCCGGCCTGGAGTCGGAGGGCTTCCTTGAGCTCCTTGCGGAATCGTCGATATTGCCGGTTGATCGAGCGGTCCGCGGCGATGACAGCCCGGGCGCGCGCGGCGTCGCGACCGACCAGGGCGTCGTAGCTGTCGCGGACCTGGGCCAGGACATCGCGCGCCAGCGCCTTGAGGGGATCGGGGATCGGCTCTCCGCCGGTCTTCCTGGCCAGCTTGCGGGCGCGTCGCGCGATCCTGGCCGCCAGGTCGGCGATCCGCTCCCAGTCGCGATTGACCTTGAGGATGGTCGCCAGGCGACGCAGGTCCGAGGCGACCGGTTCATAAAGGGCCAGGAACTTCAGGCACTCCTGCTCGATCCGAACCTCTTCCCGATCGGACTCCTCCTCGACGCTCTTGATTTCGGGGATCAACTCGAGGCGACCGTCGCAGAGTGCGTCGATGCTCTTGGCCAGCGAGTCGACCACGGCCCGGGCCATCGTGAGGAATTCGGTCCAGAGGACATCCTGGTCACGAAGGGCGTGGCGGCCGTAAGGCACCGGAGCCGGTCCCGATGGCCGCCCGGCATCCCGACTCTCCTCGCGACTGATATCCATGCTCGGACTCCTTCAGGAATGGGCCTCGGCCGGCCGCCCTCACGTTCGTCGGGGAGGGCTCGCATCGAGGTGAGTGGTCCGTACTTTTTCATTGTCTACCCCGATCCGGCGGGATTCAAGCTCCGCCCCGGATCGATCGCCGGCCAATCGTCATGCCCTCAGGGTATCAGCCCGCGAACAAGGCCGGAATTGACAGTCGCATCGGGCTTCCCTACGATCAAGCCTCGACGTGGATCGATGGCCGAAAGGCAGGGGAAACGATGGGGGGATCAATGGCGACCGGGGACGAGCGGATCGGCCTGAGGACGACCGGCCGGACGACCCACGCGGCGGCGATGCCCGCCCTGCGGATGGCGATGCTCTTCGACATGGACGCCTGCCATGTCCCGACCGGAGTGACCCGGCACGCGCTGGCGCAAATCGAGCGGCTGGCCCGACGCCCCGAGGTCGCCTTCCAACTGCTGACCGGTCGGATGTCCCACCCCGATGGCCTCGCGTACTGGGAATCACTCGAGCTCACCTCTCGCCGGGAATTACCGCTTCGCACTCGCAATCTCCTGCGATGGTGGCGCATCAAGCCATGGCCGCCGATCGAGTGGTGGGCCGGCCCGATCGACTGGATCTACTGCCCGGCCGAGTATTTCGTACCGACTCGCCACGCCCAGCTCGCGGTCACCAGCCACGACGTCTTGCAGACCCTGCGCTTCGAACCACCCCGGCGGAAGGAACTCCTGGCCAACGTCTTCGACCGGGCCGATCTGATCCTGTCCGTCTCGCGATACAATACCGATCGGCTGCTGGAGGCCTTCCCCACCTGTCGCGATCGCGTCGCCTACGTGCCCAACGCCGCCGATGACCTGTTCTTCGAAGCGGCACCGAGCCAAGAGCGGGCGCGGGTCCGCGAGGATCTCGGATTGCCTCCCGATGTCCCTTATCTGCTCTCGGTGGCCAATTTCCAGCCCCGGAAGAACCTGGTGCGGCTGATCAAAGCGGCGGCCCGGCTCCCCGAAGTCTCCCGCGGCGACCTGGCGTTGGTCCTGATCGGCACCGGCGACGTGGATGACCGGCCGCTGCGCGCCGCGGTGGTTGAGGCGGGCCGTCACGCCATCATCCGGATGCCGGGCTATCGCCAGGGTCGGGCGCTGCGGGCCGCCTATGCCGAGGCCACGGCGCTGGTGTTCCCCTCGCTCTGCGAGAGTTTCGGCATCCCGGCCGTCGAGGCAATGGCGCAGGGCATCCCCGTCGCGCTGGCGCAGACGACGGCCCTCCCCGAGATCGGCGGCGAGGCCGGCTGGTACTTCGATCCCAATTCCGAAGAGGCGATCACCCACGGTCTTCGCCGATTGCTCGACGACTCCAATGAACGGGCCCGGCGCGCCATGCTGGGCAAGGCCATCGCCGCCCACTACCGATGGCAGAACGCCAACGACCTCCTGGTCGATGCCCTCGTCGCACGTCGCCAACGCCGGCCTTGAATCCTTGACATGATGATTCGAGGCATCACCGGACGCGCGACTTGACCCCGGCCAGATCGTCCAGATAAGTGGGAACGGCCCGTGGCTCTCGGCGAGAGACGGGCCGGTGTCGGGTTTTTGGACAGGGTGAATCGGTCGGCTCGCGACCTCGGCCGCGAGCCGACGCTGGGTTGCATCCTTGGCGGACCCTACGGTCGCCTCGTCGCGGTAGCGGGCGTAGGCGGGTCCCTTGTCGGCGAGGGCCTCGAGGGCCTCGGGCCGGATGCGGACCTCGGCGTCGAGATGGGGCTTGAAGCCGGTGCCGGCCGGCACGAGATGGCCGAGGATGACGTTCTCCTTCAGCCCGACCAGGTAGTCGACCTTGCCAGCCAGGGCCGCCTCGGTGAGGACCTTGGTCGTCTCCTGGAAGCTGGCGGCCGAGATGAAGCTCTCGGACTGCACGGCCGCCTTGGTGATCCCCAGGAGCTGGGTGCTGGCCGCCGCCGGCTTGGGCCGGATCCATTCGGCCTTGCGCAGGCCGCTCGACTCGACGCGGAGGTTTTCCTGGTCGAAGTGGTCGCGGGGGACGATGTCGCCGACGCGGAACTCGGTGTCGCCCGGGTCCTTGATCTTGACGCAGCTCATGAGCTCCTGGTTGACGCGGCGGAACTCGAACTTGTCGATGACCGAGCCGGGCAGGAGCGGGGTGTCGCCGACGCTATCGACGCGGACCTTGCGTAGCATCTGGGCGATGATGATCTCCAGGTGCTTGTCGTCGATCTCCACGCGCTGAGAGCGGTAAACGTTCTGGATCTCTCTGAGCAGGTACCGCTGAACGGCCTCCTCGCCGGAGATCCGCAGGATATCGTGCGGGACGAGCGGCCCCTCGACCAGCGGGTCGCCGGCGCGGACACGGTCGGAACCGTGCACCCGCAGGTACTTGCCGTGGGGCACGAGGTGTTCGCGCTCGATGCCGCTCTCGTTGCGAACGATGATGGTTCGTTTGCCACGCCGTTTCTCGTCGAGCAGTTCCACGCGGCCATCGATCTCGGCGATGACAGCCGG
>JBKQHM010000355.1:0-4303 GCA_052148775.1 Isosphaeraceae bacterium
TGGCCACGGACAACGGACCACTGGCCACGGACAATGAATCGAGCACGGCCTCGAAGTTCTCGAGCGTGGGCTTGATCACGACCGGCCTGGCCATGTGATCGAGGAGTGCTTCCTGGGTCTTGAGCCCATTACCGGTGATACAGATCACGATCGATTCGTCGCGGTCGATTCGTCCTTGCTCGATCAGTTTCTGGGCAACGGCGAGCGTCACACCGCCGGCGGTCTCGGTCCAGATGCCCTCGGTCTCGGCGAGCAGCTTCATGGCGTCGATGATCGCATCGTCGTCGACATCTTCGGCCCAGCCGCCGGTCTCGCGGATCAATTGCGATGTGAAGTAGCCGTCGGCCGGGTCGCCGATCGCCAGGCTCTTGGCGATCGTCTGCGGATTGCGGACCGGCTTGACCTTGGTCCCGCCGGTCTTCACCATGGCCGAGATCGGGTTGCAGCCGGTCGCCTGGGCCCCGTGGATCCGGGTCGTGACGGGCGCCTCGAGCAGGCCGAGGTGCTCGAATTCCTTGAACGCCTTGTAGATCTTGCCGATCAGGCTGCCGCCGGCCATCGGGGCGACGACGTGGTCAGGCGTCCGCCAGCCCAGGTCCTCGGCGATCTCGAAGCCGAAGGTCTTGGAGCCCTCGGCGTAAAACGGCCTGAGGTTGACGTTGACGAATCCCCACCCGAACCGGAACGCGATCTGCGAGCAGAGGCGGTTGACCTGGTCATAATTCCCGTGGACGGCGATCACCTTGGCGCCATAGATCGTCGCGCCGAGGACCTTGCCTTGCTCGAGTCCGTCGGGGATGAGCACGTACGCATCAAGGCCGGCCGCCGCGGCGTTGGCCGCGACGCTGTTGGCCAGGTTGCCCGTCGAGGCGCAGCCCACCGTCTGGAACCCCAGCTCGACCGCCTTCGACAGCGCCACGGCCACGACCCGATCCTTGAATGAGAGGGTCGGATGGTTCACGGCGTCGTTCTTGATATAGAGCTCGGAGACGCCCAGCGCCCGGGCCAGCCGGTCGGCTCGGACCAGCGGCGTGCCGCCGACATGCGGGCCCACGGTCGGCTCGCCGTCGACCGGCAACAGCTCGCGGTAGCGCCACATCGACCTCGGCCGGGACTCGATCGCCGACCGGGTCAGCGTCCGCGCCACCTCATCATAATCGTAGATGACTTCCAGCGGGCCGAAATCCTCCGTGCAGAAATTCAAGGCTTCCTTGGGATACGTCTTGCCGCAAAGGCGACACTTCAAGCCGATCGCAGTTTCCACGGACACCGGTGTCACTCCCGATTTCACGATATCACGAAGGCGACCCGATCCGAGGCGCAACGCGCCGCGGCAGAGCCGGTCCGCCGCGCCGGACGGGTGGATGGTCGGGGCCGGATCGAAGACATCCGGGAGCGGACTCCCAAATGAGCCCGATTCCCCAGGATCCTCCCCTGCGCGGAATGACTTATCCAGAGTGCTCGGCTCGATGCCCGTGCGGATGGGTGGGATAAGGAGGGTTGACGGCAACTCGCCGATCGGCGGCTCGCCGTTCTCTATCTTATCTGCCCCATCGGCGTCCCCTTCACGGAATCCTGGTCGGCCTCAGCCAGCCGCAATCCCGGAAAACGGACGCTGGGCGGGAGTTAGCACCAGCATTCGCCGGGATGGCGAACCGGTTGCTGTGGCGTCATCGGGCCCGTCCCTCAGCCACTCTGGATAAGATGCGCACCAAATTGTAAGTCCACTCAATGTAATGCCGGCGCACGGCCGGCGTCAAGACCGCAGCAACCGCGGCTCCTCGCAATTGGAATCCTCGGGGTTCGCACGGAGAAACCATCACCGTGGATCGACCGTCTGCGGCACGTCGGCGACGACTCGCTCCCATCCCTGGACCGGAATCCGGAGCGACCCCGCGGCGCCCTCGGGTTCCGGCGCGAACAGCCGGACCCAACCGTGATCCGCCATCAATGGGAGGGCTCGTCGTTCGTCGCGACGGTGATCATGGGGAGATCGCCGTTCCCGCCGGCGGCTTCTCGATCATCGGGACGGGGTCTGAGGATCTCCGCCATCCGTCGTGCCAGACTCTGAAACTCGCGGGGGTTCGTCGGCGCATGCGCGAGCCGGACATTGGGATCGGTGGCCGGCGCGAGGGGATCGTTGGGCATGCTGACCTGATGGTTGAAGAGATTATAGACCCCGTACAGGACCTCGATCTCCCATCGTCCCGCCGTCTCGATCTCCTGGCGGAGTGCGAACGCCGCCTGGGCGGCGTTGAGGCAGACCGCCGTCTCGATCAGGGCGTCGCGGAAATACGGAAAGTGCCGCGCCTCACGCCCCCACACCTCGTCCAGCGCGTTGGCTCCCTCGCGGACCGAGACGAAGATCTTCTGGAGGATCGACCGCAAGGCGGGCGTCGTCCGCTTCGACCAGAACTTGAGCGGCTGCAAATAGGCGTCCACAGCCCCGGTCACGGCCCCGCATCCGCTGTGACCGAGCACGACGATCACCTTGACGCTCTCGCTCAGCGCCTCGACGGCGAAGTCGACGCTCCCCATGCAGACGTCACCCAGGACATTGCCGGCGACCCGGATGACGAACAGGTCGTTGAATCCCTGCCCGAAGATCATCTCCGTCGGCACGCGGGCATCCGAGCATCCGACCACGACGGCGAAAGGCGCCTGCTTCGGCATGCCCCCCTGCTTCCGCACCATCCCGACCTCGAGCCCGTTGCACTGGACGACGTACCGCGGCTCCTCGCCCAAGGTCAGGTCGCGGCTCTGGCAGCTCGCCATCCACCGCGCGAACATCCGGTTGCCATCCTCCAGGTTGCTCCGCGCCACTTCCGCATCGGTAGGAAGTGGCTTCGTGCTGGGGTTCTTGGGGTCGAACCGATAGACGTAATCAATGGTTTTCATGGAATACCGCCTCTCGACGGCCCGGGCGCGGTCCCGGATCGCCGGCAAATAGCACAGGAATGGGGGGCCGGCGTGGATGGGACGGGGATCTCTTCGGATCGCTCGATCATTCCGATATGATAGACCAGGATCGGCCGCCAGGCAAGCTTCGACGTGCATCGCGTCTATCGGGAGATCCCGGGAATGAAGTCGCACACCGAGTACCTGACATTCAACGTTCCAGCCCGGATGGACTTCATCAACATCACGCGACAGCTCGAGGAGATCGTCCGAAAGAGCGGTGTCCGGGAAGGGCTGCTCCTCTGCAATGCCATGCACATCACGGCCAGCGTGTTCATCAACGACGACGAGCCGGGCCTCCTCGATGATTACAAGAGATGGCTCGAGGATCTCGCGCCGTTCGACCCCTCCCCCCAGCGCTATCGCCATAACCGGACGGGCGAGGACAACGCCGACGCCCACCACAAGCGACAGATCATGGGACGGGAGGTCGTCGTGGCGATCACCGATGGGAAGCTCGACTTCGGGCCCTGGGAGCAGGTCTTCTACGGCGAGTTCGATGGCAAGCGGCCGAAACGGGTGCTGGTCAAGATCATCGGCGAATGACTCCAGCCGCTCCGCTCAATGCGCCGGGATTGCCGGCCTGGCGGGGGCAAGCCGCGGCATCCCGCCCTCGGCGAGTTTCCGCATCACGAGCAAGGATACGCGACGGCCGACCGCATCCGCCCAGACCTGACAGCCCTGCGGCGAGAAATGGCCGTCGCCGATCCGGCCCATGAACAGGGGATTGCCGGCGATCGGCTCTTCCCGACGGGCTCCTTCGATCTCGATCTCCAGCAAGGCGTTCGCGAAGTCGTTGATGGGGTCGAGATAGAGGAATCCGGTGGTTCCCAGGATATTGGAGACCTGGCCCGGGTAATGCCCGGCCATCTGGGGGCCCGAGAGCTGGTTGACCCAGGGGGCCGGGACGAACAGGCAGATCTGGCCTCGGGATGCGCAGTAATCCCGGATCTTGCCCAGCCAGTAACGTCCCTCCTCCCAGTCGCCCGCCCGGCCCTCAAGCACATCCTTGACCTCGCCGGCGAAGTCGTTCGCGAACACGCTGACGATGACGAACTGCGCCGGGAACCGCTTGTCGTATTCGACGAGCGAGTAATAATACTGTTCGGGCGAATAGCCGAGGTGTCCCGTATTGAGGATCTCCACGGGTGCTCCCAGGCGCTTCTTGAGGTCCGTCTTCAGGCATTCCGCGGGCGTTTCGTCGTCGCCGACGAACAGGCCCTGCATGTAGGAATCGCCCAGCGCGATGCCGCGGAAGGGGGCGGCCGTGTCGGGCTCGGGACCGCGTAAACCCCAGGAGTTGGTCGTCTGCGACGAACCCTCGACGATCTTGGCGCCGGTCCCC
>JBKQHM010000356.1:0-18626 GCA_052148775.1 Isosphaeraceae bacterium
CACTCCATGGAGGAACTGGCTGCGGATTCGTGAGGATACGGCTATGATTGAAGTCTTCCCCTTCGAGGGCGAGCCGTAACCGAAGCGAGGCGAATCATGCGGACCACCCTTTGCATTGTCGGATTGATCGCGTCCCTGTTCAGCCTGGAAGGCGAAGGAGTCGCGGCCGACGAGCCGGGGATCCATCGCGTGGACGCATTCTTTACCAAGGGCGCCTTCACGGAGCTGGATCGCGAACAGATCACGCATCGGTTGACCCTCCGAGAACTCGAAGACCGCGGGCTCGACGGCCGACCGAAGCCCATTCGCGACATCCTGAACGTGATGGCTGCCTACGAGAAGATGGGCTCCCAGATCGACGAGCCGCTCCAGGTGCGCGGGGAGATCCGAATCGCCTTGACGCCGAATACCCGGGGTGACGAGGCCTACACCGCGTGCTTCTTCGCGATGACCTATAACGGCCTGGCCTTCGCGGGGAGCGGTGGGGATCTCATCCTGGTCCGCCCCGAGACACGTCCGGCGCTGGTACCGCCCAAACGACTCTGGGATCGCGAACATATCCTCTCGACCCGCCTCTTCCGACTGGGATACTTGAATCCCAATCCGATCCTCGAGCGTTACCACGACGCATACGGCACCGCGGAAGGTCTCGCCGTACTCCAGCCGTAATCGTACGTCCTCATCGTCACGGATACCGACGAGTCGCTGGAGAAGCTGGAACGCCATCTTGATTCGCAGATCCTGGAGGCGATGGGCGCTTCCCCGCCTGAGGGCGCGAACGCGGTGCATGACGTCCGCCTGCCTAGCCCGGGAGCGACCGCGTCTCGCGAGTGCATCCATTTCTATCTGCTGGCCTACGCCCGGTCAAACCGGATACCCTTGTTCGCGGGCCAGCAACCGCGTGTGGCGACGAAGCATTACCCGGAGGTGGACCTCTGGGTCAGCGAGCGGGGATACCAGGCGCTCGAACAGGAGTATCGACGGATCGGCGAAACCAGGCAGCTCGCCGAGGAGGCCGCCGCACAAGGGTGGGTGGATCCTCAGCCGGAACGCACCCTGACCCCCTCGGCGCAGAAGCGACTCGAAATCCGGTTCGGACTGGTCGACCCGCCACCGGGAAGGGCCGCATCACCGGGGACGACGAAGAAGACGTCTCGACGGAAACGCTCCTGATCCTGGATATTGCTCCGACGGGAGAAACTTCCGTAGCACCGGAGACGCCACGGTGAGTCGGTCCTTGCGGCGCCCCCTTCCCAGGGATAAAGTTGGAACTGTTGAGGATTCCTGTCGTTTTGGTGAAGATCATGCAATTGATCCCGGCGATCGATATCCGAGGCGGACATTGCGTCCGGCTTCGTCAGGGGGATTTCGACCAGGAGACGATTTTCGGCGATGATCCGGCGGCGATGGCCGCGCGCTGGGCATCCGAAGGCGCGTCGCGGATTCATCTCGTGGACCTCGACGGAGCGAAGACGGGTCGCCCGGTCAACGTCGATGCGGTCCGGAGGATCCTGGCGACCGTGAAGGTACCATGCCAGCTCGGTGGCGGGATTCGGGATGAGGCGAACATAGCCGCCTGGCTGGAAGAGGGGCTCGATCGGGTGGTGGTGGGGACGCAGGCGCTCCGCGATCCGGACTGGTTCGGCCGCATGACCCGGGCCTATCCGGGGCGATTGGTACTCGGGCTCGACGCCAGGGATGGGCAAGTCGCCGCCCAGGGCTGGCTCGAGGTCTCGAGCGTGGCCGCCCTGGCACTCGCCCAGGAATTCGACGCATTGCCGATGGCGGGGATCATCTATACCGATATCGCACGCGACGGCACCCTGGAGGGACCCAATCTGACCGCGATCGCCACTCTGGCCGAGACCGTGCGGACCCCGGTGATCGCATCGGGCGGGGTCGGCAAGCTGGAGGATCTCGAGCGACTGTCGATGCTCCCGATCGCCGGGTGCATCATCGGCCGCGCTCTTTACGACGGGCGGTTCACACTCTCGGACGCCCTGAAACGGATCGGCCAACGTGGGGATGCCTCGGGCGCCCCGCCGGCCGGGGAGGAATTGCCCGACAGGTTGGTTTAGTGGCCATTGGCTAGTCTAGACCCGTCTCGCTAACCACATGGCCATCTGTCTTCTCCTAGTCTCTCCCCAATCGCTTCTAGCCACTCAGGAGATCAGACGCCATGACCATGACGTATCACATCACGGATATTCGCAACGTCGCCCTAGCTGGACATGGGGCGTCGGGCAAGACGAGCCTTGCCGACGCCCTGCTCTTCACCACCGGCGCGACCAATCGCAAGGGTTCCGTCGACGATGGGACCAGTGCCCTCGACGTCGACGAGGAGGAGAAACGCCGGCACTTCACGATCGACTGCCATCTCGGGCACGTGGCCTGGAAAGACAAGCAAGTCCACCTGATCGACACCCCCGGATACCCCGACTTCATCGGAAACGCCTTGAGCGCCCTGGCGGCGGTGGAGAACGTCGTCATCGCCGTGTCGGGACCCTCAGGCATCGAGGTCAACACGCGCCGGGTTTTCCAGGAAGCGGGTCGGCTCGGGCTCGGCCGATTCGTGGTCGTCACCAAGATGGACGCCGAGAACGTCGATTACCGGTCGGACCTGGAGGCGATCCGCGAGTCATTCGGCACCCAGTGCGTGCCGTTCAACGTGCCGATCGGCCAGGGCTCGACGTTCTTGGGGATCGTGGACGTGATCCAATCCCACGAGGAGGATCCGGCGGCTTGCCCATTGCCCCCGTCCGAGGCGTACCGCATGGTGGTCGAGCAGATCGTCGAGCTCGACGAGGACCTGATGATGCGCTACCTGGAGGGCGAGACGATCGAGCCGGATGAGCTGCGCAAGGCCGCCCACGACGCGATCGCGCAGGGCAAGCTCGTCCCGGTCCTCTGCATCTGCACCCGCAAGGAGCACGGCCTGCGCGAGCTGCTCGACCTGATCACGTGCTGCGGACTCAGCCCGGATGACGTCCACCGCTTCGGTTCGCGTTCAACCGACGGCGACGGCCCCGAGGAGGAAATCCTCCCGGTGGAGGACGGTACGCTCGTCGCCCAGGTCTTCAAGACCGTCAACGACCAGTTCATGGGCAAGCTCAGTTATCTGCGGATCCTGAGCGGTCGGATCGCCTCCGACACGACGCTGGTCAACTTGCGGAGCGGCAAGACGGCCAAGGCGGGGCACATCTACATCCTCCAGGGCAAACAGCAGGAGGAAGTCCCCGAGGCGATCGCGGGTGACATCGTGGCCATCGCCAAGTTCGACGACCTGCATGTCTCGGATACCGTGAGCAACGTCGGCGGCAATACCACGGTCCCGCAGCTTCGCGTCCGGCCGATCAAGTTTCCGATCCCGATGGTCCCTCGCGCCGTCGAGCCCAAGGCACGCGACGATGAGGCGAAGATCTCGGTCGGGCTTGCCAAGATCGCCGACGAAGACCCGACCTTCTCCATCCGTCGCGACGCGCAGACGCATGAGCTGGTGATCTCGGGGATGAGCGACCTGCACCTGGACATCGTCCAGCAACGGCTCAAGAACCGATACAAGCTGGAGATGAATACCCACGTCCCCCACATCCCGTACCTGGAGACGATCCTGGGCGAGGCCGACGCCAACCATCGTCACAAGAAGCAGACGGGCGGACGAGGGCAGTTCGGCGAGGTCCATTTGCGGATCCGCCCCCGCCAGCGCGGGGAGGGCTTCCACTTCGTCGACGCCGTGAAGGGGGGGACCATCCCCAACCAGTTCATCCCGGCCGTCGAGAAGGGCGTTCGCGAGCAGATGGAGAAGGGGGTCATCTCGGGCAACCACGTCGTGGACATCGAGGTCGAAGTCTACTTCGGCAAGGACCACCCGGTGGATAGCTCCGAGCAGGCGTTCAAGACGGCGGCGGCCACGGCATTCCGAAAGGCGTTCGAGCAGGCCCGCCCTGCCCTCCTCGAGCCGATCGTGACGATCGAGATCACGATCCCCGCCGAGAAATTCGGCGACATCTCGGCCGACCTATCCACCCGTCGCAGCCACATCACCGGGATGGACACGCTCGCCAGCGGCCTCCAGGTGATCCGCGCCGAGATCCCGCTGGCGGAGGTCCTCACCTACGCCTCGCAGCTCAAGAGCATGACCGGCGGTCAGGGCTCCTTCACCATGGACTTCAAGTCGCACGAGCCCGTGCCGCCGAACGTCCAGGCGCAGATCGTCGACCGCTACAAGAAGTCCCGCGCGGGCGTCGAGGAAGAGTGACCGTCGGCGGGCGAAGAGTCTGTCGCGAGGAGACCGGGTTGAACGTCAGTGTCCAGTCGCGGCGACGGCCCTCCCGGGGGCTTCGCCGGCGGGAGCCGGCTCGCCCCCAGTTGCGCTAGCCAGCGAGGGCCGGGCTCAACGCTTCTGGCCCGGTTTCTCCGCGACAGTGTCTGCTTTTCAGAGATCAACGAATCGCCGGTTCCTCGAAGCTCTCCACACGCAAAGACGGATCGAGCGCCGGCTCTTTCGGCTGTTCATCACCCAACGACCTGATCGCCCCGCGACGCCGTCGATCGAGTGTCCAGATCGCCATCGCGGAGACGATGACCGAGATCAGGACGAGTACCAGGTCCCAGTAGGCGGTCCAGGACATAATTTCCCCGATCAGATCCTCGAAGTTCATACACAAGAGAAGTTCCGCGAGGGCGGGAATCAGGCTTGCCAGTGCCAGGCCGCGGGAACCGAAATCCGGATGGTCGGCGAAAACATAGAGAATCGGCCAGCCGACCGCTACCAGGAGGAAAACACCGACGGAAGTGGCGATCGCCCATCCACGCCTCAACCAGATCCCCAGCGCCATGCCGAGACTCACAAAAGCCGCGCCGTGTGCCAGGATCGTGATGACCACCAGGGCGGCAGCGATCGAGAAACCACCAAGGTCCCGAGGCAGCGTTCGCGCGAGCTCCTCGGCGATTTCCTCCTGAGTGGCGACTCTCGCGGTCGCCTTCCCGGATGGGTCAATGGTGAGCACGTGAGTTGTGCCCGAAGGATCCGTCGAGATGCTGACCCTGGTCCCACCGGGAAAACTCGTGGTCCTGGGAATCACCCTGCCGGGCATCGGGGGCAGTACCAGCGCGATGGCGATGAAGGCGGGACCGATCGCCAGCAGCAGCACCAGCCGGAATGACTCCCACCAACGGCTCAGGACCATCCGGCGCTCGAGAATGACCGCTGAAGACACCGGGGTGTCAGGGCTGCGCAGCGCCTCCTGGCTGATGGATAAGGGAGCGAGTGCGGAGATGAGGACGAAACCGAGGGCGACCAGCAGGGTCGAGGCCACGACCCCGAGTGCATGGTTTTGGTTGTAGCCCGACAAACCCCGCATCCCGATCGTGACGGCCCCGAACAGTCCGCCGACGCCGAGCAAGCCGGCCAGGGCGACCACGATATCGGAGAGCACCGTCGAGCGTCGCGGACGATCGGGGATCCGGCCGAAGCAACCGTCGAAGGTCCTGATGGTTAACCACAACAGGCCGACGGCCAGAACGAGGCACTCGATGTCCCAAAAAGTGGTCCACCAGAGCATGTATCCTTGTCGATGAGAACGTCTGGTCAAGAGCTCGGTGAACACGGCCGAAGCCACGACGGGACTCAGGCACATCATGCCCTGACCCTCCATGCCCATGCGGGCGACGCCGACGAGCATCGGCCAGCCGGCATTGGCCATCACCGCGAGCCCAACACAGACAGCGATCGCCCGGCCCTGCCGCTTGATCCAGACGGCCAGCGCCAGGCCGAGACTCGCGATCAACGCACCATGGACCAGAATCGTCGCGACCATGAGGCCGGCGCCGTAGACCAGAGCGCTCCTGGGTAGATTCGTGTAGTCCTCCGGCGAGAATCCCGGAGGCACCGGGGTTGGGCTCTTATGGGCCGTGGCCATCGCGAAGGCCATCAGGCCCGGGCCGATCGCCAGGAGCGGGACGAGCCTCAGGGTCCCCAGCCACTTGCCGAGGACGATCGAGGGAGTGGAAAGAGTGGTCGTGGCCAGGAGATCGAGGCTGCCCCGTTGCCGCTCTTCCGACATCGACATCGGGGCCACGGCCGACAGCATCAACAGGCCGAAAATGATCTGGAGGATGTATCCATATACCCCCGCGATCACCCATGTCCCGGGGGCCCTATTGAAGTGATCCAACCCATCCGACCAGATCCCGATTGCACCGAGGACGCAAGCGATCCCGGTGGACCCACCCAGCAGCACGATCAGGATCATCAACCATCGCGACGGCCGGGAGCGGTGCCACTCGCGCCAGAGCACCGGATTGCCGTCGAGCGACGGACCCGGCAGCATGCGTGTCAATCGGCCGACGATTCCAAGCCTCGGTCCCTTTCGGTCCTCCACGTCCCCCCGAGACGCGACGGGGCGCATCCGCCAGATCGCCAGGGCCGTCAATGCGGCGGAAGCCCCCAGCATCGCGGCGAAGAAGCCGAAATAGTCCCAGAAATCCATCCGGCCGGGCACGGAATACGGGGCGAACGCCAGGTAGTACGGGTCGGCCACGAGGGTCCAGGACGGCGGCGGACCGACCAGCCCGCCTCGCGAGACTGCGAACCAGAGCGGCCAGAAGAGCAAGAGAAAGCCCCAGAAGGTGTAGGTGACCAGGACCACCTCGTGCGGCTTCCGGGCCCAGACCGACAGCGTCATGGCCATGGTGCAGCCGAGCAACGCGACGGCGAGGATGATCGCGAACGCGAGGGTCAAGGCCGTGGGGTCGATGCCGCCGAGCAGCGAGCAGATCGCGAGAACCGGCCAGGTGCACGCCACCAGCCCCAGGATCGGCAGGAACCGTGCGGAAAGCTTGCCCAGGACGATCTCGGCGTCCGAGAGATCGGTGACCATCATGTGAGTGAGCGTCCCGCGGGCGCGGTCCACACAGATGGCACCGGCGGTCGCCGCCGGGGCGGCCAGCATCACCAGGGTCAGTTCCACACCGATGATGGCGTAGAAGTACGACTCGCCCAGCGCGGCATAATCCCGCCAGGCGTGCGCCGGGTCGAATCCGCGATTCGACATCGCGATCGTTGCGATCGCCGCGAGCAAGACGGCGACGCCGACCGATCGCATGGTGTAAGTCTGCCATCGTCGCGAGTTCGCCAGGCACTCGTAGATGAAGACCGGTCCTGGACCCCAGCGCATCATTCACTCCCCTTCCATAGTCGCCGCCGCCAGCTCGCGGTTCGCGGTTCGCGGATCGGACATCGCAGGTCCGCCGTCGCGCAAGCCGAGCGCTCGCCGCTGACAGATCCGGCACGCCCGCCATAACAAGCCGGCGGCAAAGAGAACCATCACCACGTCCCAGGACACGACGGTCCAGAGCGCGTCCGATAGGTGGAAAGACGCGCGGGTCACGAGTAGATCGAGGAGGGAATCCGAGGCGAGGACGACACTCCACATGGCGATGTTCTTCGGAGGACGCCCATTGGTGGCCATCGACCACCAGCACGGTACGATGAAGACCACGATCAAGGTCAGACCGACAACGGACGCGACGGAGCGCCGGGTCCATCGTAGGGAAGTGGACAAGGCCAGGCCCGCGGCGACGCCCGCGGCCCCATGGACCAGGATGGTGACGTACAGCAAGCCGGCGCTGAGCAGCCGAGGTCTGAGGAGTAACTCCGCGATCCGCGGGGCATTCGGATCCTCGAGCACGAAGGTGACGACCTGGACGAATGAGGCATTACTCGTGCTCCGGGGAAGGTATCGGGGCGCCCTCGGAGTCGCGGCCAGGGACATCGCGAGGATCGCCGGGCCGACTGCGACGAGCGCGACGAGGCGGAACGACTTCCACCACCGGCCCATGACGAATCTCCACGGGTTGAACGGAGCGCAAGCGTCCGACATCGAGTCGTCTCGCATCCGGGAGGTTCGGAATTCGCCCGGATTGATGGCTTCCTCCAGGGGTCTCGCCGAAGCCGATGTTGCCGACTCCGCGGCGATCAGCACCAGTCCGATCGCAACCGCCACGGAGTAGGCCGCGATCGGCAACTCACTGGAGAATCCATACTCGCTCCGAAATCCCTCCGCCCAGAGGCTCGAGGCATAGACGAGCGACCCGCCGACGATCATCCCGATCGCGGTGATGGCGAGGATCGACGGAACGGAGACTCGCCGAGCGTGATCGGCGAGACGATCGAAGCAGTCGTCGAAGGTCCGGATGGTCAGCCAGAGTAAACCCGCCGCGAAGATGGAGACCTCGACGACCCAGAAGGTGCCGGACCAGAGGATCCCGCCCACAAATCCATAACGACGCGATGTGAAGAAGCTGACGAGACCGCCGCATAGCACCGTCGGACTGAGGGCGGCGAGGTCCCGGCTGGAGAAGTGGGCAGGCCGAAAGAACATGAACTGGACGATCATTGGCCAGGCGGCATTGATGAGGGCGAACAGGCCGACGCTGACGGCGATCGCGCGGGTCTGCCGATGAATCCAGACCGCCAGCGCGATGCCGATGCTGCCGATCAGCGCCCCATGCGCGAGGATCGTCGCGACGACCAGGGCGACACCATAGATGCGCGGGCCGAGGGGGATGAAGCGGTTCCCTTCGGGCGATATACCGTTATATGTCACGAATGGCTCCGTGCGGGCCGTGGCCATGGCCAGCGCGATCAAGCCTGGGCCAACCGACATCATCACGGCCAGTCGGAACGTCCCCAGCCACTTGCCGAGCACGATCGCTCGCGTGGAAAGCGCCGTGGCGGCCAGGATATCCAGGCTGCCCCGCTGGCGCTCCTCGGACATGGAGGTTGGCGCGACAGCCGACAGCATCAGCAAGCCGAACATGACGTGGAAGAAGTAGCCGCAGACGCCCGCGGTCTGCCAGATCTCTCGCGGACGAGGCGTCGCGCCATTCGTCCAGAACACGACCGCCCCGACAACGCACAGGACGCCGGTCGTCCCCATGAGTAGTGCGAGCAGCCCCGTCATCCAGCGCGTCGGTCTCGTGCGATGCCACTCGCGCCAGAGCACCGGATCGCGATCGAGAGACGGGCCGGGAAGCCATCGCGTCAACCGGCCGAGACGGCCGAGTTGCGGGCCCCGATTTCGGTCAGCCGAGCCCCGGCACGCGACGGGCCTCGTCCGCCAGACCGCGACGAGGGTCAAGATCGCGGAAGCGCCCAGGGTCACACCGAAGAAAAGGGCATAGTCTTCGATTTCAAGTTTTCCCGGGAATACATAGGGCGCGAACGCCACATAGAATGGGTTGGCCAGCAGTGTCCACGGCGGAGGCGGGCCGAGGAGCCCTCCCGTCGACAAGCCGTACCAGATCGGCCAGAGCAGCAGGGCCAGGATGTAGACGGCATAGGTCGACAGGATGACCTCGTGCGTCTTGCTGGCCCAGACCGACAACGTCAGGGCGATCGTACAGCCGAGCACGGCCATGGCCACGATGATGGCGAACGCCAGGGTCAGTGCGATCGGGTCGATCCCGCCCAGGAGCGTGCCGATCGACATCACCGGCCAGGAACAGGCAACCAGCCCCAGGACCGGCATGAGTCTCGCGGCCAGCTTGCCCAGGACGATCTCGGGGTCCGAGAGGTCAGTCATCAGCATATGGGCCAGCGTACCACGCGCGCGGTCCAGGCAGATCGCCCCGGCCGTCGCCGCCGGTGCGACCAGAACCACGATGGCCAGTTCCACCCCGATCAACCCGATGAAGAACGACTGGCCGAGTTGCGCGAACGCGCGCCAGGAGCTGCTCTTGAGCATGCCGACATTCTCCTCGGCGATCAGGCTCATCGCGATCAACAGCGCGGCCACGCCGATCGATCGTAGGGCGTAGCTCTGCCATCGCCGAGAGTTGGTCAGGCACTCGTAGATGAAGACCGGTCCCGGACCCCAGCGCATCGATGAGTCCTCCATAGGCATGCGGGCCTGTGCATGGATCGACCGAGGCAGCGGAATCCGGATTCCCGATCGGATCGATACGATGGAATCAGTCGGTGACGAAGGCCGACGGGACTTCGACCGCTTCCTCACGGGCGTCGATCTCGGACACGGGCTCCTCCTTCGACGCGGCCAGGGCGCGCCGTCTCCACATCTCGATCGCGATCCACAGTATCCCGGCGGTGAAGACGGCTATGACGACATCCCACGCGGCCACCGATTCGAACGTCTCACCCAGGCCCGGATCGATGCGAGAGAAGAGCGCCTGGAGTAAGGTGTCGGCCGCCATCACAAAATTCCACATGACGATCCCATTGGAAGTCGATCGATTCATCAAGATGACCAGGTAGATCGGCATGATGACGACCAGCAGCACGACCATGCCGGCGCCGACGGACAGGGCACGCCTGGTCCTTTTGATCCCGATCGACAGGGCGAGTCCGATCCCGACGGCCGCTCCCCCGTGGACCACGATGGTGACGATCAACAAGCCGACGGCGAGGAGTCGCGGGACGAGTCGAAGCTCCCCGATCAGCTCGCTATTCGCGTCCCTGGGATCGGGTGGCTCCCAGGTCTGTGTCTGGGCACCGGAGGGGAGGGTTGTCACCTTCAGGACCAGTCGAATCTGCTTAAATGTGGTGCCCAGGGCCAGGGCGAGGATGGCCGGGCCGATCGCCAGCAACAACACCAGACGAAACGACTCCCACCACTGGCCCAGGACGAACGACCGTGCGGAGAGCATCGGGGCTTCCTCCGTCGCGGCGGCCACGCGCCGATCGTGGGCCGAGATCAACGTCGTCGGGACCGTGGCGGCCAGCAGCAGCCCAATGGTCAACGCGAGGGTGTACGCCATGGTTCCCAGGGACGACACGGAATCCAGCGCGCGGGGAAGCACGCCCTCGTACCATGCGTCGATCGCCCCGAAGACGGAACCGGCGCCGATCATCGCGGCCAGGACCATGACGACGACGGCCCGCACGGGGATCCGCCGGGGCTTTTCGGGGATGCGGTCGAAGCAATCGTCGAACGTCCGGATGGTCAGAGCCAGCAAGCCGAGCGCCAGCACGAACACCTCGAGGGCCCAGAAGGTGCCCCACCAGAGGGCGACCCCGTTGTACGCCAATCGGCGCATCATGAGCAGAGTGCCCAGGCCGGCCAGCGCCACGATCGGGCTGAGCGACGCGATGCCCTCGGCGCGAAAACCCTGGCCATTCATGCTGATCAGGACGAAGATCGGCCAGACGGCGCCGACCAGGATCGCGAAGCCGACGCTGAAGGCGATCGCCCGCCCCAGCCGCTTCATCCAGACGCCCAGGGCCAGGCCGATGCTGGTCATCAGCGCGCCGTGGGCGAGTATCGTCGCGACCACCAGGAGGGTGATCGAGTGATCCGAGGCGGCCGTCGCCATCGCCAGCGCGAACAAGCCCGGGACGATGGCGATCAGGCTCGCCAGGCGGAACGTGCCCAGCCACTTGCCGACGACGATGTTCCGGGTCGAGAGCGTGGTCGCGGCGAGGATATCCAGACTTCCCCGCTGGCGCTCCTCGGCCATCGAGGTCGGGGCGATGGCCGATAACATCAAGAATCCGAAGATCGCGTGCAGCAAATAGGAGAAGAGCCCGATCATCTGCCAGCTATTTGCGCCCAGTCCGAAACCTGTCCCATCCTTCCAGAAGACGAAGGCCCCGACCAGGCAGAGGACGCCGGTCGTCCCCATCAGCAGGGCGAGGAGCGCCACCATCCAGCGGGAGGGCTTCGAGCGATGCCACTCCCGCCAGAGCACGGGATTCCGGTCGAGCGAGGGCCCCGGTAGCCATCGCCCGATCCGGCCGATCAGGCTGAGACGTGGTCCCCGGCCCTTCTCGGCCGTGCCCCGGCAAGCGACCGGTCTCGTCCGCCAGACCGCCAGACCCGTCAACATGGCGGACGCCCCGATCGTTACCCCGAAGAATCCCAGGTAGTCCCAGAATCCGAGCTGGCCAGGCTCGGAATAAGGCGCGAACGCCACATAATACGGGTTGAAGAGGAGGGTCCAGTTTGGCGGCGGTCCGTAAGTCGCCGAGAACATCTGCCAGATCGGCCAGATAAGCAAGCCGAGAATGAAGACGGTGTAAGTCGCCAGGATGACTTCATGGGACTTCTTCGCC
This sequence comes from Isosphaeraceae bacterium, assembly GCA_052148775.1. Classification (GTDB taxonomy): domain Bacteria; phylum Planctomycetota; class Planctomycetia; order Isosphaerales; family Isosphaeraceae; genus CAVZRC01. The sequence continues at coordinate 12,074 of JBKQHM010000356.1, forward strand.
CACACCGAGAGCGTCAGGGCGATCGTGCAGCCCAGGATCGCGACGACCACGATGATCGCGAACGCGAGGGTCAGGGCGATCGGGTCGATGCCGCCCAGCAACGAACACATCGCCATCACCGGCCAGGAGCAGGCGACCAGGCCCATCACCGGCACCAGTTTCGCGGCCAGTTTGCCCAGGACGATCTCGGGGTCCGAGAGGTCGGTCATGAGCATATGGGCCAGCGTGCCCCTCGCGCGGTCCAGGCAGATCGCGCCGGCGGTCGCCGCGGGCGCGGCCAGCATCACCAGCGCCAGCTCGACGCCGATCAACGCGTAGAAATACTCGACGCCGAGATTGGCATAATCCCGCGCCGAATTCGACGCGGCACCCTCGTCCGAGTAAGCGATTGTCCACATCGCGAACAGCAGCGCGGCGGCGCCGATCGATCGCAGGGCATAGGTCTGCCAGCGACGCGAGGTGGTCAGGCTCTCGTAGAGGAAGACCGGTCCCAGCCCCCAACGCATGGCGTGTCCCCCACCTGTTGGCCCGATGATCGGCCCTGGCCAGTTTGAACGGAGGTTGCCGGATTCGACCCAAACCGGGCCGGTTCGTCACTCACCCTCTCTTAAACTTATCATCCACGACATTTGTACGCGAGGGCGCACCGTCCGGTCCCGACCTTATCCCAGGCGCGGCGGACGATCCGGGTTCGATATCAATCGTCGACGTTTCTGCCCTTCGCGGAGATCGTGGCGGCGCCCGATCCCTTCTCGTCTATCCTCCCCAGGCAATGGTTGAACGATCGTACGGTCCATCCCAGGAGCCCGATCGCTGCCACGATCGCGCAAGCATCCCAGGCCGTGACCGCCCACAGGAAATCCTTGAATCCGTCTCTCGCGCCCGGAAATTCCTCGACGAGCGCCGCCACCGTGAAGATCGGGCTCAAGGCAGCACCTCGGAGGTTCGAGAGTGCCGCCAGGCGAGGGGAACAGACCAGGCTCACCAGCGGCCAGGCGATAGCCGTCAGGACGAACAGGGTCACGCTGATCCCGATGGCTCTGGACTGCCGGACAATCCAGGTGGCCAGGATCAGGCCCATACTGGTGATCGCCGCACCATGGGCGAGGATCGTGACGACGACCAGGGCGCCTCCGTAGAGGTACACGCCGGTGCCGAACATCGACCCGCGGCGCCACACCAGGATCGGACTCGCCGCCAGTGCCATGGCCAGCAGTCCGGGGCCGATCACGATCCAGGGGACGAGCCGGAACGTACTCAGCCACTTCCCGAGGACGATCGACCGCGTCGAGAGCGGGGTGGTCATCAGGACATCCAGGCTGCCCCGCTGACGCTCCTCGGATAACGACATCGGCGCCACGGCGGACAACACCAGCAATCCGAATGTCACCTGGAGCATGTAGGCATAAACGCCTCCGAAGCTGACGAGGCTCACCCTGCTCCGATCGACGCCATCGTTCCAGACGACGAACGCCTCGAGGCTGCAAGACACCGTCGTCATGGCGATGAGGATGCCGAGCAGGATGGCGACCCGGGGCGATCGCGATCGATGCCACTCGCGCCACAGGACCGGGTTCAGGTCGATGGACGGTCCGGGTAGACATCGGACGATCCGCGCGAAGACTCCAATCCCGGGGATCGTCTCGACCCGGCCGCGGCTGCGGACCGCCGAGGTCCGCGTCGTGCGGATGGTCAGCCAGGCCAGGACCGCCGAGGAGCCCAGCATCGCAGTGAAGAATTCCCCGTATTCCCACCAGTCGACGGATACGGGCGAGATGTCGGGCCGGAATGCCAGGTAGAAGGGGTTGGCCAGCAGGAGCCATTCGAGCGGTTGGTAGAACCCGACCGAACGAGCGATCCCGTTCCCGATCGGATAAGCCAGCAGGCCGAGCGACCACGCCATGTACATGGCCAGGACGACCTCGTGCGGCTTCCTGGCCCAGACCGACAGCGCCAGGGCCAGCGTGCAGCCGAAGACCGCGACCGCCGCAATGACGGCAAAGGCCAGTGACAGCGAGAAGAGGTCGATCCCGCCCAGCGGCGTGCTGATGGCCAGGACCGGCAGCGAACACGTCAGCAGGCCCAGGACCGGCATCATGCGCGCGCCCAGCTTCCCCAGGACGACCTCCGTGTCCGACAGGTCGGTCACCAGCATGTGCTCGAGCGTGCCCCGCGAGCGATCGAGGCAGATTGCCCCGGCCGTCGCTGCGGGGGCGGCCAGCATCACCAGCGCCAGCTCGACCCCGACGACCCCGTAGAAGTAGGACTGCCCGAGCCGGCAATACTCCCCGACCGATTGCCCCTCGAAGAAGGCGCCCTGCGAGAGCGCAATCGTCCCCATCGCAACCAGGATCGCGGCGACTCCGAACGATCGCATCGCGTACAACTGCCACCGACGCGCGTTGGTCAGGCACTCGTAGACGAAGACCGGCCCCAGGCCCCAGCGCATGCCTTCATCTCCATCCATCGCCCGTATCGCGTCCGCGGCGGCTCCGAATCGATCTCCCCGAGCGACCATCAACGACAATTGTACGCGAGATGGCACCGACGGAATACCCCGGAATCCCCGGCGGAGGTCGTTCCTCGGCCCTCATTCATGGCCGACGCCGATCTCGTCGAGGACCGGAGTCTTATTCTTCCGCGCGAATTCGGGGATAGGACCGATCGGATCCGAGATCCTTCCCAGGCATCGATTGAATGTGCGGACGGTCAACTCCAGGAGCCCGAGCGCGGTGGCGGCGACGACGATGTCGAAGAGCACCGTGGCGATGATGAAATCGTGGAATCCTGATAATCGCATCCCGATGATATCCGCGAAGTTCGCCGTGACCATGATGGGGCTAAGTGCCACCGATGGCATGCTGCCCGGGCCGCCAATCCCCCCAGAGCTTGTGAAGGCCAGGGCCGGCCAGCCGATCGAGACCAGCACGAAGATGGTCACGCTGATGGCGATGGCTCGAGAGTGTCGACGGATCCAGGTGGCCAGGATCAGTCCGATGCTGGTGATCGCCGCGCCATGGGCGAGGATCGTGACAACGAAGAGCAAGACACAGCCGAGTCGCTCCATGAGGCTCGAGTCCGACCGGGCTTGCATGAATACCGCCGGCCGCTCGGCCGTCGCCAGGGCCAGCGCCACCAGTCCGGGGCCGAGGACCAGCCAGGGGACGAGGCGGAACGTCCCCAACCACTTGCCCACGACGATCGACCGTGTCGACAGCGGGGTCGTCAAGAGGACGTCCAGGCTTCCCCGCTGACGCTCCTCCGCCAGCGACATCGGCGCCACCGCTGAGAACATCAAGAGGCCGAAGACCACCTGGAGCAGATAAGACCAGATACCCGCGTATGCCACGGGACTGCCCCGGCCGGGCACGACGCCCTCATTCCACAAGGCAATCGACCCGACGACGCAGGCGATCGTCATCGTCCCGATCGTGAGTCCGACGAGGATCGCCATCCAGGGCGAAGGACGCGAACGATGCCACTCCCGCCACAGCACCGGATTCCGGTCCATCGAAGGCGCCGGCAGCTTGCGGGTTAGCCGCCCGAGCAGACCGAGAGTCGGGACCTTATCAACGCGGCCCTTCACCCGGAGGGTCGCCGGGCGCATCCTCCAGACAGCCAGGCAGGCCATCGCGGCAGAGAGGCCGAGCGTCGTCGCGAAGAACCGTGCGTAGTCCCACCCATCGGCCGAGTTCGGCGCGACGTAGGGCGTATAGGCCAGGTAGAACGGGTTCGCCTTCAGGAGCCATTGCGGCGGCCCGGACACTCCCCCGCGAGCAATCCCATTCCAGGCGGGATAGGCGACCAGGATCAGCCCCCAGCACGTATAGACCGCCATGACGACCTCGTGCGGCTTCTTCGCCCAGACCGATAGGGCCAGGGACATCGTGCAGCCGAGGACCGCAACCGCCAGGATGATTGCAAACGCAATCGTCAAGGCGATGGGGTCGATACCGCCCAGCAAGGAACTGATCCCCATGACGGGCCAGGAACAGGCGACCAGCCCGAAGACCGGCAGCAAGCGAGCGCCCAGCTTGCCCAGGACGATCTCCGTGTCCGAGAGGTCGGTCACCAGCATGTGATCGAGCGTCCCTCGGGAACGGTCCAGGCAGATCGCGCCGGCGGTCGCGGCCGGAGCGGCCAGCATGACGATGGCCAGCTCGACTCCGATCAATCCGAAGAAATAGGACTCCCCGATCTTGGCATACTCCCTCGCGGCGGACCCGGCGGAGAGCGGACCGCTCTGACCCGCGATCACGGCCATCGCGGCCAGCAACGAGGCGACCATGAACGACCGACCCGCGTAGACCTGCCAGCGCCGGGAGCCGGCAATCCGCTCGTAGGAGAAGACCGGCCCGGTGCCCAAGCGCATGCGTCCTCCGGCCCGTCGGGCTGTGCTCTGGGTGATTGCGTCGCGTCGCCCGAGAAAGCTCCATGTCGACGATTCGTCGCTCGGGGCAAAGTATTTTGCGATCGCCGTCCCGCGCGCCGAAATCAGTCGCGATCATACGAGAGGTTCGGGGCGAGCCAGCGCTCGGCTTCGGAGACCGATATCCCCTTCCTCGCCGCGTAATTCTCGACCTGATCCCGGGTGATGAAGTCGACGGCGAAATAGCGGGACTGGGGGTGTGCGAAATACAGCCCGCTGACCGCTGCCCCCGGATACATGGCGAAGGACTCCGTGAGGATGATCCCGGTGGCCGCCTCGACGTCGAGGAGCCGCCACAGGTCGCGCTTCTCGGTGTGGTCGGGCGACGTGGGATATCCTGACGCGGGCCGGATGCCCCGGTACTTCTCCTCGATCAGTTCGTCGTAGCTGAGCTGCTCGCTGCGGCCGTAGCCCCATTCTTCGCGGACGCGCTTGTGGAGCATCTCCGCCAGGCCCTCGGCCAGCCGGTCGGCCAGCGCCTTGGCCATGATGGAGTTGTAGTCGTCGTGCTCGCGTTCGAATTCCTCGACCAGCGATTCGATCCCGATGCCCGTCGTGACGGCGAAGGCCCCGAGGTAGTCGGGGACGCCCGTATCCCGAGGCGCGATGTAGTCGGCCAGAGACCGGAATGAGGTCTGGCCGTCGCGCTCCCATTGCTGCCGCAAGGTGGGCAGCCGCATCCGCTCGGCTTGTCGCGTCTCGTCCTCGTACACGACGATATCATCGCCGTCGCTGTTGGCCGGGAAGAACCCGTAGACGGCGTTGGCGGTCAGTCGGCTCCCGGCGACGATCGTCCTCAGGAGCTCGCGGCCATCGTCGAAGAGTTCGCGGGCGCGCGGGCCGATCTCGGGGTCGTTGAAGATCCGGGGGTACTTGCCTTTCAGCTCCCATGCCTGGAAGAAAGGAGACCAGTCGATGAATGGAACGATCTGCTCCAGCGGGATCTCGCAGAGCGTCCGGGTGCCCAGGAACGCCGGGGTTGCCGGCGTCGGGTCCGACCAGTCCAGGACGAGCCGGCGCCGGAGCGCCTCGGCATAGGGTACGAGCTTCCGCTGCGCGCGCTTTCCGTAGGCGGTCCGATCCTGCTCCTGCTGGGCGCGGTTCTGGAGGTCCAGTTCCGCACGCGCGTCCTCCCGGCCGAGGCGGTCCACCACGCCGACGCTCTTCGAGGCGTCCTTCACGTGGATGACCGGGCCGTGGTACTGGGGCGCGATCTTCACGGCCGTGTGCTTGGCGCTGGTGGTCGCCCCGCCGATGAGGAGTGGCATCTCGAAGCCGTTGCGCTGCATCTCGCGGGCGACGTGCACCATCTCGTCGAGCGAGGGCGTGATCAGGCCGGAGAGCCCGATCAGGTCCACGTCCTGCTCTACGGCCTGTTGGAGGATCTTCTCGCACGGGACCATCACGCCGAGGTCGACGATCTCGTAGTCGTTGCAAGCCAGGACGACGCCGACGATGTTCTTGCCGATGTCGTGGACGTCCCCCTTGACGGTTGCCATCAGGATGCGACCCCGGGCCTTTCGACCGGCTGTCGCCACGTCACCATCCGTGCCATTGGCGAGGGCGGCGGCCCGGGCTCGGGCCTTCTCGGCCTCCATGAACGGCGTCAGATAGGCGACGGCCTTCTTCATCACCCGGGCGCTCTTGACCACCTGCGGCAGGAACATCTTGCCGGCTCCGAACAGGTCGCCGACCACGTTCATGCCGTCCATCAACGGCCCTTCGATGATGTGCAGCGGGCGCTCGTATTGTTGTCTGGCCTCCTCGGTGTCGGCCTCGATGAAGTCGAGCGTGCCCGTGATCAGCGCGTGCTTGAGCCGTTCCGCAACCGGAGCATCCCGCCAGGCCAGGTCCTTGCCCTTGTCCTTCTTGCCGGACGACTTCACCGACTCGGCGAATTCGGTCAATCGATCGGCGGCGTCCGGGCGACGATTGAGCAGCACATCCTCGACGCGCTCGAGCAAGTCCTTGGGGATCTCCTCGTAGACTTCGAGCTGGCCGGCGTTGACGATCCCCATGTCCAGTCCGGCGCGGATGGCGTGGTAGAGGAACGCGGCGTTCATGGCCTCCCGGACGGTATCGTTGCCCCGGTAGGAGAACGAGACGTTGCTGACGCCTCCGGAT